>JADLED010000025.1 GCA_020846335.1 Bacteroidia bacterium | reverse complement strand
GCACGTTAATCGGGAAGGGAAGGTAATTTGGATTTAAGTTTTGAACCAGGAAGGGAATCAGAAAAAAACCAACACCAATCGTTAAAAAATAAACCGGCCATATTCTTAAAAGTCGGCGCATAAAGAACTTTTTAATGGAAACCCTTTTATTCAGAGTCTTTTCTGTGATTAAGAGATAACTGATAAGGAAACCGCTTAGAACAAAGAAAAAATTAACTCCTAATTCACCGTGAATAAATAAATGCTGGGTAATTCTGGTAAAAAAATGCGAATCAGAGCTGTATCCCAAAAACTGAAAACAATGCGCAATAAATACACTTAGAAAAGCCAGAAACCTTAGCCCATCTAAATTTTCAAAATATATTTTAGCGGAATGGTTCAATGCTATGTGTTTATTTATTGAAGGATTATTCATGCCTTGAACTAAAAGATGAAGTATTGATGGCAGGTAAATCTCTGTTATGTTTTTTTGTTTAGTGTCGCTGCTTTTCTATAAAATCAGTTAAATTTATTTTATTTTCTGAGTACACAAATATATTGATGATGTCAGAATATTTTTCCTTTTCTACACAATTGCTATACAATAATTTTGCAGATTCCAGTTTTTCACGCTCGTGCACAAATGCTTTCAATACGGTGTTTACCTGGGTAACGCTATAACAATGCACGTTAAAGCTTTTGCGTAAAAATTCCAAGCGCTGATTGTCGTTATTACAATTGCTAATAAGCAACAAATAGTCATTCATAATTTTGTCTTCATCGGCCGTTTTGCAATTACCCTTTTTTGTCATTCGGTATTTTTCGCTGTTGCCAAAAAAATTATTGAGCTCGCTGATGGAGGCCGCAAGCTTAAACTGTTTCAGTAATTGTTTGGCATTGGCCGTATCCACCAGATTAAAATAAGCCATGTGCACCAAACGGATTTTATCAAGTTCAAATTCCATATAGGGCAATAATTTATTTAATTGTTCCACGCTCAGGCAATTGTTGCTGCAAATATTTTCGGCAATAAGGCTGCGCTGGCTGTTAAGCGTTGTTTTGGAAGCCAGAAAGGAAGCGTAAGTAAGGTATTCATTCGGCATTGGGTTTTTACACAAACCGGTACCCGGCAAATTATTAAAGTACGTCATGTTTCCGTTTTTGAGTTCGCACAAATGCCCAAACACCGAGTTTTTATAGTTTGCACTGGTGTCGGCCGTAGGCTCTTTAGGCACAAGTGGTTCGGGCAGTTTAGCTTCATTGTACATGCCTTCAAACGAAACACCAATTTTACCAGTATTTAAACTAAACCGGTAAACAAATTCCATGTGAGTAGTGCGCTTGCCCTTATCGAGAAGGTAAATACTTACACCTTGTCTGGGTGTATTTTCAAATTCCACTTTAAGGTAAAGTGTATCCTGTTTCATATTTTCTAAAACAACACTTGCTTGTGGCGTTTTGTTTTGTAATCTATCGTTGAGGTAAACGCTGAAAAGCGCACCATTAGCACTGTAGAGCCTGGCAGTGTTTTGCCCGTGGCTTGTTACGAAGTGTAAAATCAGAAAAGTAAAAATAAAAAACCTCATGCCTTGTTTTGTTTTAATGCTTCAAAATGATTGTAAACCAAAGCCGCTTTAGCTTTGCCAATAACAGATTCCAGTTCTTCCAACCGCGCTTCCTTAATATTTTTCACACTTTTTAATTCTATCAATAATTTCTCGGCGGTTTTTTCGCTAATGCCTTTTATTTCGTTTAATTCGGTTTTAAAAGTTTCGCGGCTGCGTTTGTTGCGGTGGTGCGTAATACCAAAACGGTGGGCTTCGTCGCGAATGTGTTGAATTACTTTTAAGGTTTCGCTGCGTTTATCCAAATAAAGTGGCAATGGGTCCGATGGAAAATAAATTTCTTCCAGTCGTTTGGCAATTCCAATCACGGCCACCTTTCCCATTAAATTTAATTTTCTAAGACTTTCTACTGCAGCGCCCAATTGCCCTTTGCCGCCATCTATCACAATAAGCTGTGGCATGGGCAACTTTTCTTCAACCACACGGCTATAACGACGGTAAATAACCTCTTCCATGGTGGCAAAATCATCGGGACCTTCCACTGTTTTTACATTATAATGGCGGTATTCTTTTTTGGCCGGTTTGCCATCAATAAACACGGGCATGGCGCTAACGGCATAGCTGCCCTGAATGTTACTGTTATCAAATCCTTCAATGCGGCGGGGTTGTTCTTTCAGGCGCAAATCCTTCATCATCTGATTCATGATCCGCTCCGTGTGTCGTTCGGGGTCCGTGAGTGCAATCTGATTGTCGCGTTCCTGCTTGTGCGCCAGGGCATTTTTGTAACACAAATCAAGAAGTTGTTTTTTATCGCCAATTTTGGGCACCACGTATTCCACATCAGCCAATTCTATTTCAGGAATAAAAGGCACCAGAATTTCCTTGCTGCTGCTTTTAAAACGGTTTCTGAATTCAACAATGGCAAACAATAAAAGTTCGGCGTCGCTTTCTTCAATTTTTTTCTTCAGCTCAATGGTTTGCGCATTCACTATGGCGCCATTCATAATCCTGAAATAATGGATGTAGGCATTTCGGTCATCACTCAAAATATTTACCACATCGGTGTTGGTGATGGATGGGTGAACAATGGTGGATTTGCTTTGATAGGCATTCAGCATTTCAATTTTGCGACGCAGGAACTCCGCTTTTTCAAACTCATATTTTTCGGCAGCACCAAGCATTTGTTCTTTCATGTCGCGCAGGGCAAAGCCAATATCGCCTTTAATAATCTGCCTTATTTCAACAATGTTTTGGTTATAGTCTTCTTCGCTTTGTTTGTTCACACAGGGTGCTTTGCATCTGCCAATGTGGAACTCAAGGCAGGGTCTGAATTTTCCTTTCTCAATATTTTCGGCCTTTAAATCGTAGCTACAGGTGCGCAACTGGTAGGTTTGCCGAATAATGTCGAGCAGGGCATGCATGGTTTTTCCGGAGGCGTAGGGGCCAAAATATTCGCTGCCGTCTTTTATTTGTTTGCGGGTATAAAACAATCGGGGAAAGCGTTCTTTTTTAAGAATAATCCAGGGGTAGGTTTTATCATCGCGCAGGTTAACGTTGTAGCGTGGTTTAAGACTTTTAATGAGATTATTTTCAAGCAACAAGGCATCCAGTTCGGTATTTACTTTAATGGTAACAATGTCAACAATTTTTTTTACCATCAGGCGCAGTCGTCCGCTATCGTGCTCTTTGCTGAAATAGGAGCTCACCCGTTTTTTCAGATTTTTAGCCTTGCCAACATAAAGCAATGTTTTTTCCTCATCAAAGTACTGATACACACCCGGCGTTTCGGGCAATGTTTTAAGAATTGATTTTATATGATCCGAAAAATCGTCAACCACCTTGTAAAAATAGATAAAACCGTTAAAACTTGGTTTTATATTTTAAATTGTTTGTACCTTTCTGTTTTAACGGTTCCAATGTAGTGACAGTTCTTTTTGTATAACTAAATTTCTTACGTAAAATGATTAAGCGCACACAAACAAAGTTTCATAAATTATTTTTGATATTAGGTCTTTTCATAAGTTCGGTTTCCTTTGCTCAGTACATTCATCCCATTGAGTTATTAATAGCCATGGATCAGCGATACAAAGATGCGCCCTGCAAATCCTACAGTTTTTCGCAAAAAAACACACTTTACCGCAACGACAGTGTAATTGGCACTTCGGTATGGCACGAAGCGGTGGAGTTTCCGGATAAATTTGTGATTATGATTGGTAATAAAGAAGATGGTAACAGAGTGCTTTTTAGAAACGACAGCTCCCTTCGTTATAAAGAAAACAAATTAGTTGCCACCAGAATAGACAGCAGCACACTAATTTTACTGATGGGAGGCATGTATTACCGCGATGTGAACGATGCCATACGGCGATTAAACGAAGCCAAATACGAACTCCAAATTCTGACTGAACAGGTGTGGGAAAACAGGCCAACCTTTGTAATTGGGGCAAAACCCGGCGACCTTACCAGCAATCAGGTTTGGATTGATAAGGAGACATTTAAAGTCATGCGCATCATTCAACGAATGAATGCCAGAGACATTATGGACATGCGTTTTGAAAAACACCAAAAGATGTGCAAGGGCTATGTGGAGACACAGGTGTCGTTTCGGCGCAATGGAAAATTGGAACAAGTGGAGGAGTATTACGACATAAAGGAAACAAAGGGTTTTCCGGAGGGACTTTAACTGATCTGAATTCAGCCTTAATTAAGGCAAGCAAGAACATAAAAGTTTAGGGTAAATAGAAATCCATCATCATGCCAAAATGGTTTTTGATAGTATTTTAAAGTATATCGAAAAGTGGCGCCAACGTAGCTTTAATAGTAACGAGGTGTTGGAAGGGGCATTGGGTTTACTCGGAAAGATTAAAGACCGGGACGATAAAAATAATGCCATGCGTGATTTAGCTGCGGCTTTAGCTATTTGTGACCGGCTTGATGAGGGACTACAAATGATATCCCGGATTACAGATAACATGCAACATGATTTTGCTTACAGAGAAATTGCCCGCTACTACATTAAAAAACGTAATTACGAAAAGGCGAAAGACTATTTTCAATTTCCTAAGAATCAAGATTACCTCACTGAATTTTGGTTTGAAATGGCTTTGTCTCAGGCCGAAAATAAAGATTACGAAAACTGCAAAGAAATTCTGAAGCAAGTAGCCACCCAAAGTAAATATTTTGATTACCATGTTGCTGCGACCGCGTGGCAAGCACATAAAAATTCTGATTTTGAGGAGGCCGAAAGCCTGCTATTGTTAGGAAATGAGGATAATGAGGAAATCAGTGCCACAAGGGTGGTGTTTCTGTTGTACAAGGGACAAAAACAAGAGGCCATAAAACAAGCAGAACTATTAGCCTCATCCAAGGTGTGGAAGTTGTTGCAACAGCACCTCACACTTTTGGGTGAAATAGAAGAAGCAGAAAAAATGCTGGAGAAATTACCAGGAAAAGAGATGAAGGAACTGGCATATATTTATTTAGCGGAAGCTGCCATTACAAAAGGTAATCTGGAGTTGAAGGAAAATTATATTTTAAAAATTCAGGATGCTGCTGCGCGGGACTTGCACCGATGGGGTACAGCAGGTCATCTGGCAAAATGTGGCTACCTGAAAGAAGCATACAAAGAAGTAGAAATGATTAATAAGAATGATGGAATCGACAAACTCGCAATGATGCAGATAGTTTGTGAATTGATAAAACAAAAGAAAATTGTGGAAGCAATACACGGAATGAAAAAACTGAAGAAAAGCTTCGCACACGATTGTTATCGACTCTTAATTGATTATTATTTATTACAGAACGATTTAAAGTCGGCATGGAAATGGGTAAAGAAAGCGAAAGGAAAAATAGGAAATAGGATAGATTATTACTCACCCATTGCCACAAGAATACAATTTGCACTACATTTATACGAGAAGGAAACAAACAAATTAATTCAGTAAATCGGTGCAGGGCAATTTAAAAATAGCAGTTATGTTCTTCCGGCGTTTGGCAATTATTTTATTGTGCATTCAAACTGTAAAATTGGCCGGGCAAAGCTCTAAAATTGCCATAACAGGCAGAGTTAAATGCGAAATTAATCCTAAGGATAAAATGGTTTGCGTTTTTGTAAAACTCAGCTTTAATGGAGAGGATTATATGGAAGTGGAATGCGATACATTGGGCGGTTACCTAATGGAAGTGCCGCCCAACATGTTTGAGAAATACAAAACGGGTAAATTAACGGTCAATCAGAGCTGGGATTGCATTCGTAATAAATACCCACAGGATAGGGATTGTCCTTATTTGAGTTTCCGGCCACCAATGTTTATGTCCACCCGAAGTGAAAATCTGATAACACCCCTTGAAACGAACACGAATTATATTGCCAATTTTAAAGTGGCGCCCGTGTGTGTGTTGCCCCGCACGCCGGTTTTTGGTTTCAAAAAAAACAGCACAGAATTAACACGTATTTCTGGTTTTGATCCGGACAGTACTTTCAATTGCCTGTTAGGAGTAGTAAAATCCAATCCCAATACAATTTTTAAAATCACAGCATATACCTATCACGAAAAGAGGCCAAGGCATCTGGCTAAAAACCGACTTGCCGTGTTGAGGAATAAATTTATTTCAAATGGAATTGATGCCGAAAGAATTGTGACCGTAATTGGGGAAGCCACACCTTTAAATGAATACGAAATTAAAAAGGCAAAAACTAAAGAAGAAAGGCAGGCGTTGGAAGCTGAGAACAGAAGAGCAACTTTATCCATCGTTAGTTTTGACTACGACCCGAAACTTAAAAAGGAAGTGATACAGAAACCAAAAGCAGTGGATGAAGAGGGCGATGATTAAAAGAGTAATCAACATTAAAATATGAGCCTCGACAGTGTTGAATTAGTAGTGAATTTCGAAAAACATTTCCAGATTCACATACCCGACAAAGTAGCCGAAAATGTTGGCACTCTGCAAGAGGCCGTGGATGCCATTTCCGCATTATTAAACATCCGTAACAATTCATTCTCGCTTCAGGATAAAATTTTTGGCAAATTGCAAGAGGCTATTTTAAAACTGAAATCACTGCCGGAACCTCCAACCAAAAATCAGTTGGTGATAAATATTTTAGGCGAACTCACAAACGAAAAAATACTATTCCTCTCTAACGAATTACAACTCAATATTCCACCGGCACCGCCCGACAAAGCCGGCATAAAACAAATTAAAAAATGGTTTTTATTGGCCTACCAACCTGATTTTACCTACGCTAATTTTACGCTGGCCGATTTTACAGATATAATATGCGCTGCCAACAGCAAAGAGTTGGTAAGGGTAGAAAACATTTCAGAAAAATACGAAGTGTACATACACCTGGCTAAAGTACTTTCGGACCATTTGGGTATTGACCTTTACGAAATACGACCACACAAGTCTTTTACCAACGATTTTGGGATTGACTAATCAAATAGAAAGTTTAGCGTCTATCCGTTGGCAGGTATAAACTCCAGATAAAAAGTTGTGCCTTTGTCTTTCTCCGATTCAAACCGAATGCTACCTCCAAAACCTTCCATGATGTTTTTTACCATGGCCAGTCCGAGACCTGAGCCGGTGGATTTGGTGGTGAAATTGGGACTAAATATTTTGGGTTTTAAATCGTCATCAATACCGCAACCGTTATCTGTAATAAGCACGGTTAAAGTTGTTTCGTGTTGCTCCACATCAATTTCAATCAACGCGTTTTCTTTTTCTTCGGTAGCCTGAACCGCATTTTTTAAAATATTGTTAAACACCCTTAAACACTGCTCTTTATCGCCACGTACAAACAGCTCTGTAGCTTTTATGTGATTACGTATAACAACGCCTCGTTGATTTTCAAAAACGTGCACTGCCGAGTTAATTAATTCAACCAGCGGAATGGATTGAAGGCTGGCGCCCGGTAATTTTGCAAAATTGCTAAATTCAGTAGCAATCGATGCCAGCGCATCTATCTGCTCAATAATTCCGGCACTGGCTTTTTCAAAGCGTTCTTTAAAATCGTCAGGATTACTTTTCATTAAATGCTGCAGGTATTGCAAATTTAATTTCATGGGTGTGAGCGGATTTTTTATTTCGTGCGCCACTTGTTTGGCCATTTCGCGCCAGGCACTTTCGCGCTCGCTCCTGGCCAGCAGGTTGGCACTTTCTTCCAGTTTTAGCAACATCAGGTTGTACTCTGCCACCAGCTTGCCAATTTCGTCGTTGCTTTGCCAGATTATTTTTTCGTTTTGTTTACCCAGGGTAATTTTTGCAAGTTGTTGTTTAATTAGTCGCAAGGGCTGTGTAATGTAGCCCGATAAAATTAATCCCGCCACAATGCTTAGTACAAACAAAATAACGTAAACATTTATGAGGGCGCTGATTATCTGCGACAACTCATTGGTTAAATCACCCTGTTTGGCAAAATATGGTAAATTAATAAAACCGGTAATGCGTTTATTGCCGTCGAACAAAGGCGTGTAAAGCGACAGGTAATTGAGGTTGCCTGCCTGCTCGGTAACACAAATGGCCGAACTTAGGTTATCGCTTAATTCGCCAAAGGCATGTGGATTAACAAAAGAGGCGGCAAGTCCAAAATCATACAGCTTGGGTTCGCTGGTATTAAACAAAGCCCCGTTCTTTTTAAACAAACTTATGGGCGTGTTAAACAAACGGGAATATTCGCGCAGGCGGGTGTTTAAAAAATCTTTTTGCGAATCGTCGAATAATTGTGGTGTACTGAATTGCCGTGATAATTCCGAAATAATAACTGCTGTTTTTTCTTCCAGTTGTTTTTTGTTTTCGCTTTCAAATTGTTGTTTTACCAAATTACCCGAAGTAATGCCCACCGCCGACATGGCCAGCAAGAGCAATAAAATAATAATTGTTTGTACCCGCCGTGTTAACGAAGAATTTCTGAATTGAGAAGTAAAGAGCAGGGCATAAATGAAATAACAACAATAGGTAAAAAACGAAAAAAAGAGGAGCAGGTAAGAATTAAAAGTGAAAAAGTATTTTGAGTTTTTTGCTGCCTGACTTATAATGATGTGGGTGGAAGGTTCGGGTTCAAAATAATAATGCACAAAGCCCGGTGATGACTTAACCAGCGTGGCCGAATCCTGTAGAAAAAACGGGTAATTAAAGTCGCCATAACGGTTGGTGTTTTGCCGCGACCGGTAAACCGCGTAGGTAAAAGACCGCAGCTTGTCCTGCTTTTGCAGCGATTTATCTAAAAACAAATCCGGAAAACTACCAACTTCCTCAAATTGCTTGGCCTCAATTTGTGCAAAGAGTTTAAATGAGCCCAAATCAATGCGCGCAAGGTATTGGGTGTTTAATGGATAATCCTTCACAAAAAACAAACCACCGCCAACAGGTGCAGAATAATTGTTTATGCGGTCGTCAAAATATCCTTCGTTTAGCAAAACCGGGGGTTTGGCACTTAACAATGGATTGCAGCTTTTATCAAACAACGAAAACCCAATGTCGTACCTTTCAAAGTAACCGGTAAAGTATTTTTGTTTCAGTTTTTGCTCCAGCTCTTTTTCAGTATTAGGCAAAAGCTCAATTAAATTCATAATGCTTTCATCGCTTTTAATTTTTTCGGGCATTCCCGCAAACTCACTTTCAAGAATCTGATCCTGCCTTTCGCCGAGTTTTTCCATGAGTACTTCCAAATCAAGCGACTGATTTTTTTCCACATAAAAATTAATAAGCGCACTG
>JADLED010000024.1 GCA_020846335.1 Bacteroidia bacterium | reverse complement strand
CTGGAACGCTGATAGCGAAGCCGCCGAAATGCTTACCAACATGGGCATTGACCCCGAAAAACATGGCAAACAGGTTAAAGAACTGTCGGGTAAGGAAAAGGTAAAAACCTTATTGGCACAGGCTCTTTTTGGTAACCCCGATATTTTAATGCTGGATGAGCCCACCAACGATTTAGACGTGGAAACCATCAGCTGGTTGGAAAATTACCTGGCCGATTTTCAAAATACTGTAATAGTTATTAGCCACGACCGTCACTTTTTAGATGCCGTGTGTACCAACATTTGCGACATTGATTATGGCAAAATGAGTGTTTATACCGGTAACTACAGTTTTTGGTATCACATGAGTCAGTTGCAGTTAAAACAACGCAGCGATGCCAATAAAAAGATAGAAGATAAACGGGCCGAATTACAGGAGTTTGTGCGCCGTTTTAGCGCCAATGCCAGTAAAAGCAGCCAGGCCACCAGCCGTAAAAAGTTGCTGGAGAAATTAACTATTGACGAAATTCCTGCCAGTACCCGCAAATACCCCGGCATTATTTTTAAGCAGGAACGCGAAGCCGGCGATCAGATTTTATTGGTGGAAAACCTGAATAAAGTAGGAAGCAACGGCGTAGTGTTTAAAGACGTGAACATCAATCTTAAAAAAGGAGATAAAGTGGCGTTTATTAGCCGCAACCAGTTGGCCGTATCGGGATTGTTTTCGGTTTTAGCCGGCGAAGATCCTGAATTTAAAGGCACATTTACTTTTGGAACCACCATTTACAAAGCTTTTTTACCCAACGATAACCACAGCTATTTTCAAAGCGATTTGAATTTAATTGATTGGTTGCGCCAGTTTAGCAAGGATAAGGATGAAACCTACATCCGCGGATTTTTAGGTAAAATGTTGTTTAGTGGCGAAGAGGTGTTGAAGAAATGTAACGTATTAAGCGGAGGCGAAAAAGTACGTTGCATGACCAGCCGCATGATGTTGCTCAATCCGAATTTGTTAATATTGGATGAGCCCACAAATCACCTCGATTTAGAAAGCATTATTGCCTATAACGATGCGTTGAAGGATTACGCTGGCACTATTTTGTTTACCAGCCATGACCACCAACTCATGCAAACTGTTGCCAACCGCATTATTGAGTTAACGCCCAAAGGCATCATCGATAAATCCTGCACCTACGACGAGTACCTCGAAAATCCGGCGATTAAAGAGCAGCGTAAGAAAATGTATTCTTAAAACACGCTAAGCATTTTTATTTTTTTAATAAGATTGTGTTTTTACCTATTTTTATAAAGTTAAAACAATCAGGTATGAAAAAAATCGTATTGTCAACAATTCTTACACTTGCATCTGCCCTAATGGTTCAGGCTCAGTTAAGTTCGTTTAAACCGAGAAATGACGAAGTCTTGTTTAATAAAAAAGGAGACCAATCGGTAAATATCTATTACGGTTACCGGATTTTTAATACCTTAAAAGATGAGTTGCAAAAACAATACCTAAAAACAAACAGTTTTAATGGCAACAATAGTTCCTTTGGGCCAGTTGGATTGGTTTACGAGTATTTTGTGGAAGATAAAATTGGTTTGGGCTGCGAGGTAGGATATTCCAGTTGGACAATGGGATTTGATTACAAGGACACCCTGTTTACCTCACAGGTATATTCCGCCAAAGTTAAAAGCAGCCTTCTACGCATCATGTTCAGAGGAAATTTACATTTTACACAGAATAAAAATTTTGACGCTTACTTTTTTGCATCTGTTGGATACAGGGGAACATTTTTAAAGGTGTCTACCAACGACCCTGCTGGATTACTTTCGGCCAACATCAGTTTACCAGTATATTTCGGAGTAAAACCCGGCATTGGCCTTCGTTATTTTTTTGATGACCACATTGGCCTGCATGCCGAAATTGCCGCAGGAACACCCATTTTGCTGGGAGGTTTAAGTGTGCGGTTTTAAGTGTTCGCACCGAAATGCAATTGAAACAAAACTTCAGAATTATTCCACCACCAGTTTTTTTCTAACCGAAGTTTTTCCTTGTGCTGCCTCCAACAGGTAAACACCTTTTGCCAATGCAGAAGTATTAATTACTGTACTTCCATCAACACCGGTTTTTAAAATCACCAATTGGCCAAGCTGATTGTAAACCATCACATCAAACATCTGGTTAGGCGCAATCACATTCACTTCGCCATTGCCTGGATTAGGGAAAATGTTCAGTGCATTTATATCGATAGCATTGGAGCCTAAGCCGGTAGAAATTGTTACACAGCCCTGTGTTTCTGAAGAACAATTTTGTGAATCAAGAATACTCACGGTGTAACAACCCGGTAACAATGCACTGGCGGTAGGCCCATTGCCTCCACTTGGCGACCAGGTATAAGAGTAGGGAGCAAGACCTCCACTTACACCGGCTGTTAATGCACCATCGGCACAACTGGCACACGAAGCGTTGGTAGTGCTAATGGCAGAAGTAACATTGTTGGGTGTATTGCTTAAAGTAAAAATATTAAATGTTTTACAGCCATAACTGTCGGTGGTGTATAAGGTATAAAGCCCCTGACATAAATTGGTGCAGGGTAAAATACCGCATGGGGTCGAGGCACCACCAAGGCTGAACGTAAAGGGAGAGGTACCAACCTGACAAACAGCATCCACCACACCATTGCAACCATTACCACAACCGGCATTGGTGGTAGAAATAACCGCAACAGGCGTAGGAGCCACCGTTAGCGTAATGGTAGAATTACCAGTACACCCGGCATTGCTGCCATTTACCGAGTAAATGCTACTCGCAGTAGGAGTTACCACAATGCCATTGCCTGTGGCACCTGTACTCCAGGTATAGGAGCTTGCGCCACTGGCACTGAGTGTTGCCGAACTACCTACACACACAATGGATGAAGTAGCAGCTATGTTAACACTTAGTCCTGAACCACCGGTAGTCAGTAAAATTGTTTGTGTGTTCGAGCAGCCCGGAACGCCCCCGGTTACACTGTAAATAGTATTAGTGCTGGGCGTTACCACAATTTGGTTGCCAGCCGCACCGGTACTCCATGAATAACTGGAAGCACCACTTGCACTGATAGTAGCTGAACTGCCACTGCAAACGGTGTTGGATGGAAAAGCATTAAGGTTGATACTCGGTGAAGACACAATACTGATTGTAGAAGTAACACTCGTCGAACTGTTTCCGTTTGCCCCAACAAGCGTTACAGTATAAATTCCTGCAGTTGGGTAACTCACCACCGGGTTGGCCAGGGTACTGCTTAAAACCGAAGAACCCGGTAAAGACCAGGTGTAGCTTGCCGCACCAGTGGTGGCAAAACTAAAAGTGGCAGGCGAATTGTTACACACATTTGCGGGGCTAATAATACTTAGTGTAGGAACCGGAGTAGCAATATTGATGTTGTCAACATAAATAGGTTGGCCGTATCTACCGCGGTTAATAAAGCTGAACATCACATTGCCCTGTCCGGCGGCAAAAGTACTCACATCCACCGAGTCGCGGCGCCATTGAGTGGAGGTTGGCACAAACATGCCATTGGTTTTGTCGGGTGCAGTAGCCAAACCTGTGCCACCTTTTAAATACACACTGTTCCAGGTGCTGCCACAGTTGGTTGAAATTTTTACTTCAAGCGAATCAGAAAACGTGGCATCGTAGCGGGCATAAGCCACATCAAAACGAATACGTGCCAAACCCACATTGCTCATGTTAAATTTCGGACTTCGCACTTCATCACGTTCGTTGGCTACAAAATAAAGAAAGTTATCGAAAATGGCGCAGGCCGTGCTGGTTCCAAATCCCCCGCAAGTGGTGGTGCGGTCCCAAAAAATGGGGTCGTTGGCAATGTTATTGGCACTCCAGTTGGCAGGCAAAAATTGTGGATTTTCAAAACCTTCCACAAACGGTAGCGGAAGTGCCCCGGCCACGTTTATGTAAGATAATTTAGTGGCTGTGTTGGTACCACTGGCGTTTGAAACAGTGAGCGAAACGGAATAAGTGCCGGGTGAAGACCACTGAACAACAGGATTAGCAAGGGTGGAAGTGGCAGGACTGCCTCCCTGAAACACCCAGTTCCAGGTAGTTGGAGAATAGAGTGAACTGTCGTAAAGTGTAATGCTGGTGTTAGGGCAGGTGTAAAGCGGAAAGGCATAAAAATTGGCCACCGGTGGTAAAGCCGAATAGGTGGCCGCACAATTCATGGCTGCAAAGGCGTTAATGCGCCCGGCACCCAATTGGTTACCACTCACATAAGCCGAATTGCCCGATAATGTATAAATATTGGTCGCCGTTGAAGAAATGCAATTCAACACATCCGCTCTGGTCATGTTAGGGCTTTTAGAAAGCATGAGGGCTGCTAATCCCGCCACCATTGGGGTAGCCATTGAAGTGCCTGAAAGTTGTTGATAGGCCGGCGTGCTGGAATAGGGTACTGTGCTGTTAATGTTGCTCCCCGGCGCACTCACATCCACATAAGTACCATAATTTGAAAGTGATGCTTTTACATCTGAAGGATCTACCCAACCTACACAATACACATTGTTATAGGCCCCGGGATAATTTGGTACATTGTTGCCATTGTTGCCAGCCGAGGCCATTACAATGCGGCCACGGTTCCAGGCATAATTAATAACCGATTGCTCGGTGGCCGAAGAGGTTGAGCCGCCCCATGAGCAGGAAATAATTTTGGCCTTTGCCTTAACCGCGTAAACAATGCCCTCGTAACCATTGGCAACCGTGGTGGTGGCACCGTTATCGGTTTCGCATTTCACAGGAATAATACGCACGTTCCAACCAATTGAGGCAATGCCCAGATTGTTGTCGGTTCGGGCGCCCGCTATGCCTGCGCAATGTGTGCCGTGATTCATTGACAGGTTGGTTGGCAGGGTGTTATTATCGTTATCTGTTACATCATACCCATTCACATCGTCTTTGTAGCCATTGCCATCATCGTCAACATTATTATTGGGAATTTCGCCGGTATTGGTGTAGGTATTGGCCACCAAATCCGCATGGGTCCACATCACGGCATTGTCCACAATGGCAACAGTAATGGTGGAATTGCCATTGGCTGTGCTGTTAAAAACGTTCCAGGCATTGGCTGCACCAATCTGCGTTAAATGCACGGCGCTGCTGTACAAGGGGTCGTTCGGTGTGGCATCGGTACGCATCAGCGGTACTTTTTCGGCGTACTCAATTTGGCTAAACTGTTTTAGCTCGCGAATCAAATCGTCCACCAAACTATTTTTATTAAAATCCAGTTTTACAATACATGGTAATACCTCGTCATCAGCGGCCTGATGAAAAGGGCGGTAAACCTTGGTAACACCGTATTTGGCAAATACCTTGCTTAAAACACCGGTTTTGGAAAGTGGAATATTAGTGGGGTCTTCTTTTAAAATGGCTTTGGTAGCAGCCCTGGTCAGCTTCACATAAACTTTGCCATCCACATAATTATTGTAAACGTGCTGCGATTTAAAAACAGACACATTAAACAGGATGCAAAGCAGGAGTGTATAAATTTTTCTCATAATTGTTCTTAAACTTAATTCTGAATTTTGTTTTAAACGCTATAAAACTGATGGACGATTATCAAACAAAATAGTTCGTTTGAAGATACATAAAATATAAAAATGGGCAAAGAGAATTGGGGGAGCTTAGTATTAGAATTAGTGAGCTCTTTCCTGCACTGAGGGAATGGTGTGTAAAAAAAAAATTAGTGTATTTCGCTTTGGTTCTTTCAGGTTCGGTCAAATTCATAAAATCAGGGATAAAGTAATTATATTTAGCACATGAGAGTGGCTGTAATAGATTGCGGTACAAACACCTTTAACCTGCTGATTGTAGAAATTGACAACAAACAACAAAAAAGCAAGGTGTTTAACACCCGCCTGCCGGTTAAATTAGGCGAAGGCTCAATTAACGAAGGTTACATTGGACCCGATGCCTTTCATAGAGCCTTGCAGGCCATTGGTGAGTTTAAAAAATTAATTCTCGATTATAACACAGAAAAAATTCTTGCCTTTGCCACATCGGCGGTGCGCGATGCTGCAAACGGGCAACAACTTGTAAACGAAGTGGCTAAGGCCCATGGCATCAACATTGAAGTAATCGATGGTAACCGCGAAGCCGGGCTGATTTGCCTGGGCATTCGTGAGGCCGTGCAGTTAAACGAATCCATTTCGTTGATTATGGACATTGGCGGTGGCAGTACCGAATTTATTTTTGCCAATTACAAGCAGGTTTTTTGGAAACACAGTTTTAACATTGGTGCGGCGCGGCTGCTTGAGCGTTTTCAACCATCCGACCCAATTACCAGGGAAGAAATTACGGCTCTAAACAACTTCCTGCTCAGCGAATTGCAGCCATTGTTTCAGGCACAAAAAACATGTCAGGCTGTTGAGTTGGTGGGCTCTTCGGGTGCTTTTGATTCCATTGTAGAAATGATTCATGGCGAAATGGGAGGCGAAGAACTCAAAGCTGAAAAAACAGAATATGTTATTGACCTCAACAATCACTTTCAAATAACCGAACGTGTTATCCGAAGCACACTTGCTCAAAGAAAACAAATTAACGGCCTGGTGCCCATGCGCATGGACATGATCGTGATTTCGTGCCTGATGATGAATTTTGTTTTAACTCAACTCAATCTCAACAAACTCCGCGTGTCCACCTACTCACTTAAAGAAGGCGCATTGGCCGATTTTATTCAACACCAATTTTAGTACATTTACCATCCAATAAAAAAACTATGGCAAAAATTTTAGTGATAGACGATGAAAAGGCCATCCGGCGCTCGATAAAAGAGATTCTTGAATTTGAAAATCACAAAGTAGAGGAGGCCGAAGAGGGTCAGATGGGCCTGAACATGGCGCTTAAAAACAATTACGACATTATTTTGAGCGACATAAAAATGCCCAAACTCGATGGCATGGAGCTGTTGCAAAAACTGATGGAAGCGGGTATTGAAAGCGCCATTGTGATGATGAGCGGACATGGCAACATTGAAACCGCTGTGGATGCCGTTAAAAAAGGCGCTTACGATTATCTGGCAAAACCAATCGACCTCAATCGCCTGCTGGTAGCCGTACGCAACGCCCTCGAAAAAAACACATTGGTTACCGAAACCAAAATCCTGAAGAAAAAAATAACAAAAAGTGTCGACATGATTGGCAATTCGCCCGCCATTCAAGAGATTAAAGATATAATAGAAAAGGTGGCGCCAACCGACGCCAAAGTACTAATTACCGGTAGTAATGGCAGCGGCAAAGAGTTAGTGGCCAAATGGCTGCACGAAAAAAGTAACCGTGCCGCCGGACCTTTGGTTGAGGTTAATTGTGCGGCCATTCCTTCCGAACTCATCGAAAGTGAATTGTTTGGCCACGAAAAAGGCTCTTTTACCAGTGCTGTGGCGCAACGCAAAGGTAAGTTCGAACTGGCCGAAGGCGGCACACTGTTTTTGGATGAAATTGGCGACATGAGCCTGAGCGCTCAGGCCAAGGTGTTGCGTGCCCTTCAGGAAAATAAAATTACACGAGTGGGTGGCGATAAGGAAATAAAAGTGAATGTGCGTGTGGTGGCCGCCACCAATAAGGATTTGGAAAAAGAAATTGAAAAAGAAAATTTTCGCCGCGATTTGTTTCACCGCTTAAATGTGATTCCTATTCGTGTGCCTTCGCTCGATGAACGTAAGGATGACATTCCGCTGTTAGCTGATTATTTTTTAGACCTTATCTGCACCGAAATGGGGATGGCAAAAAAAGAAATTCAGGCCGATGCCATAAAAGCCTTGCAGGAGCGGTCGTGGCAGGGCAATATCCGCGAATTCAGAAACGTGATTGAGCGTTTGATTATTTTGGGAGGAAAAGAAATTTCGGCCACCGATGTAAAAACATTTAGTTGAAACCAACAAGGAACATTGTTTTCTGCCTGGCAAAATACTTAGTTTGCAAAATTGGCAGAATGTTGTAAAACTCATGGCAGAGTAGTATTTTCAAACTGTACTAAATAACTTAATAATTAAACAACATGTTAGGTAGTCCGTTACACGAAAGCCGTTACTTAAGATACAGCGTAGAAATTGTGGATATGCCCATGCACAAATGCGCGCAAACAGCAATTGTAAATTTTTACGATGATAATAACAAGCGTGTAACTTCGCATAAATTTGGCGTTGTTAGCAAGGAAGAAATTTATGAACTGATTGATAATAGCGCCACTATTAACCTTAATGGCGCTTATGTAAAGGATTTTTCGCTTACCGAATACCGTACCAACAAAGGTCTCGACGATCAGGTGTACATAAAAATGGTGGATTTTAAAGCGCGCAAAACTTTTTTTGACTGCGATACCAACACCGATTTTAGCAATGCCGAATTTTTGGGCGATAAAACCATGTTCGAAGCATCCATCTTTGGCAATGGTTTGGTAAACTTTATGAATGCCAATTTCGGGCACGGCGAAGTGAGTTTTAAAAAAGCAAAATTTGGCAGTGGCAGCACCAGTTTCAGATCAGCCAAATTTGGCGAAGGACTTATCAGTTTTAACAATTGCAATTTTGGTACCGGCGATTTAAACTTTGTGGATGCCGATTTTAGCATGGGTGATGTGGACTACAAAAACACCTATTTTGGCGATGGCAATGTGGATTTTAAATTCGCAAAATTTTCGAGTGGCGATATAACTTTTGAAAGAGCCAGTTTTGGCAAAGGCAAAAAAGATTTTAAGAATGTGGAATTTGGCGGTGGTAAAATCGATTTCAGAAGAATAGAATTTAGCGATGGCGATGTGTCTTTTGAAGGGGTGGAGTTTGGCGATGGAAAGGTAAGTTTCAGAAGTTCCGTTTTTGGTGCAGGACATAAAAAATTCGACCAGGCCGATTTTGGGAAAGGCGAAGTGCAATTTGACGGTGTGGACTTTGGAACCGGCACCATTAGCTTTAATCAGGCCAAAGCCATGACTCTTTCTTTTTTAGGTTGTCACTTAAATTCTTATATGGATTTGCGTTTGGGAGAATGCACATTGCTGAACCTGAAGCACACCATTGTGCGCGATATTCTGGACGTGAAACCTGAAGGCGAAAAAGTAACCATTAAGGAGATGAATCTGGCCGACATGCGCATTTTAGGGCGTTTGTTTATTAACTGGCGCGAAAACAATGTGGCCGATTTAATTTATTCTCAAAAAGACACGAGTATGTTTCAAAAGGCCGACCAGTTTCGTATTCTAAAAGAGAATTTCCGAAACAACGGCCAGTACGAGGATGAGGATGCAGCTTACTTAGAATTCAGGCGTTGCGAATCAAAAGCCATTTTAGAGGCATCCGTTTCAAAAGGTAAAATGTCGGCCTTTGGGGCTTATCCGGTTTATTATTTTCAAAAATATGTTTTTGATTATATAGGACGATACGCCACAGCGCCAACCCGTGTGCTCAATAACATGATGCTTACTTTTTTCTTTTTTAGTGTGGTGTATTATTTCTTTAGTATTAGTCCAGGTTTGTTTAAATTGGGTCATGTGGTTGCTGGTGGAACCGAAACGGTGGCGTTTACCGACCCAAGCCTGGGGCATTTGGCAGCATTTGGCAATTGTTTGTATTACAGTGGCATTACCTTTTTTACCATTGGCTATGGCGATTATTTTGCATCTGGCTGGTTAAAACCAATTGCTGTTTTTGAAGGTTTTACCGGTGTGTTTTTAATGAGTTATTTTACCGTGGCTTTTGTGAGAAAGATTTTAAGATAATGAAAGCGGCATCTATCCTTTAGGAACGTGTTTGTCGGTGAATTTTTCACAGGATTTGTTCCAGTCGTCTAAAAAATTTTTGCGGTTGTTGTTTAATTCTGCATTTACCTTGTTGTATTCCTGTGAAGCGGCGTTGTATTCATTGACTGCTTTGTTAAACTGATCCACATCGGATTGGGTTCTTTTGTTGGCAGATTTGGCGTCGAAGCCTGTTTTAATTTTTTCGAAACTATCTTTGGCCACATAAAATGTTGAAACTGTATTTAATTTTTTTTCGGCTTCTTCTTTGTAAAATTCAAGCATTTGTTTACAGGTTTTTAAAATTGTTTGGTCGTTTTGATAGGCAACAACCGCTTTTAGTTTTTCAAGTCCTTCGGCAGAGGTTTTAACGAGGGCATTTTTATTTTGTTCGATGCCATTCACGTCATTTTTTTCCATGGCATTAAGCACATATGCTTCCTGTTTGTAGCTTTTAAAAAATATCAGGTAAACTTCATTGTCATGGTCATAAACTTTACCGGCTATT
>JADLED010000023.1 GCA_020846335.1 Bacteroidia bacterium | reverse complement strand
TAAGTTTCTGGGCATTCGCGAGTACCCGTCCATCGACCCGCCTGTAATAACGGTTAGAACGGGCTACACCGGTGCCAGTGCAGATGTGATTCAATCGCAAATTACCGAACCACTCGAAAAGGCCATTAACGGCATTGAGGGCATACGTTCGATATATGCTTCTTCTAATCAAGGTTCCAGCATTATTACGGTTGAATTTAATCTGAGTTCGAACCTTGAAGCAGCGGCCAACGATGTGCGCGATAAAGTGTCGCAGGCCGTTAGAAATTTGCCGCAGGACATTGATGCACCACCCGTGGTTACCAAGGCCGATGCCAACTCGGATGCGATTATTTCGATGACACTGAAAAGTGATACACGTTCCTTACTTGAAGTGAGTGATTACGCAGAAAATGTGTTGGCTCAGAATTTACAAACCATACCAGGTGTTAGCTCCATTCAAATTTGGGGGCAACGCCGTTACACCATGCGCCTGCGCCTTCAACCCGAAAAACTGGCGGCATTTAATCTCACACCACTGGATGTGAAACAGGCACTCGACCGTGAGAATGTGGATTTACCATCGGGGAAAATAGAAGGTAACAGCACTGAACTCACCGTTAACACCATTGGCCGTTTATCTACCGTTTCCGATTTTGAAGGAATGATTGTGAAAGAGAACGCGAGTAATAGTGTGCGATTGCGCGACGTAGCACTGGTGGAACTGGGTGCCGAGAATGAAGAAACTATTTTAAAGGAATCGGGTACGCCCATGGTAGGCTTGGGTTTAGTGCCGCAGCCCGGTGCCAACTACATTGATATTTCGAAAGAGTTTTACAAACGCTACGAAAATCTTAAAAAGGATTTGCCTGGCGATTACACGATTAATATTGCTTTGGATAACACGCGCTTTATTAAAAAATCCATACTCGAAGTGCAGGAAACATTACTAATCGCTTTGGTTCTGGTAATCCTGATTATCTTTTTATTTTTCCGCGATTGGGTCATTGCCTTTCGTCCGCTCATTGATATTCCTGTTTCGCTGATAGGTGCTTTTTTTATAATGTATCTGATGGATTATTCCATTAACGTGCTCACACTGTTGGCCATTGTGCTGGCTACGGGTTTGGTGGTGGACGATGGCATTGTTGTAACCGAAAACATTTTTAAGAAAATAGAAAAGGGCATGGCACCACGTGAAGCCGCAATTGAAGGCACGCGCGAAATTTACGGCGCAGTAATTATTACCTCGCTTACTCTGGCTGCTGTGTTTATGCCGGTGGTTTTTCTCGAAGGCTTTGTGGGGAGGTTGTTTCGTGAGTTTGGCGTGGTGCTGGCAGGCGCTGTATTAATTTCGGCCTTTGTGTCGCTTACCTTAACGCCGATGTTAAATGCCAAATTGGTGCGTAAGGATCCTTCTAAAAAAACACGGTTTTATAAACGCACAGAACCGTTTTTTGAGGCCTTGGACAATTGGTTCCGCCAATCGGTGACCCGCTTTTTGCAAAAGTGGTTGTGGGCACCGGTTATCATTGTGATATCACTTATTGGTATTTTTTATTTTGGCTCACAATTGCAATCTGAGCTTTCGCCTTTGGAAGACCGCAACTGGCTGCGCATGCTCATTTCCACACCAGAGGGCAGTTCGTTTGAAAATACGGACGCATTGATGGATAAACTTTCAACCTTTGTGGGTGATTCTATTCCCGAAAAAAATGTTTGTTTAACAGTAACAGCGCCGGGTTTTGCAGGTTCTGGTGCAGTAAACACCGGCTTTGTACGTTTGGCCTTAACCGAATCGGATAAACGCCAACGCTCGCAGGCCGACATTGCCGGTTACCTAAACAAACGGGTAGGGCAGTTTCCAGAAGGCAAGGTGTTGGTTATTCAGGAACAATCCATATCGTCGGGCGGTGGCCCCCGTGGATCTTTGCCGGTGCAATTTGTTTTGCAAACCAATAATTTTGAAAAGCTGCGCGATAAGTTACCAAAGTTTATTGAGCAGGTGAGCAAGAACCCCGTGTGTGGTGGTATTTTTGATGTAAATCTTAAATTTAATAAACCCGAACTGGAAGTGCGCATTAACCGCGATAAGGCTGTAACCATGGGCGTGTCGGTGGCCGATGTGGCACAAACCATTCAGTTGGCCTTGAGCGGACAGCGCTTTGGGTATTTTATTAATGGCGATAAACAGTATCAGGTAATAGGACAGGTGAACCGCGAAAACCGCGATGATCCAAGTGACATTAAACAACTTTTTGTGCGCAACAAAAAAGGCGAAATGATTCAGCTCGATAATATTGTGACGGTGATCGAACGCAGCAGTCCGCCGCAGTTATACCACTATAACCGTTATCAGTCGGCCACCGTGTCGGCAGGTTTGGCGCCGGGTAAAACCATTGCCGATGGCATAAACGAAATGAATAAAATTTCGAAAGATTTGCTCGACGAAAGTTTTACCACCTCGCTTACGGGGCCTTCGCGCGATTTTGCAGAGAGTTCATCCAACATTTTATTTGCCTTTTTGCTGGCTCTGCTTTTAATTTATTTGTTGCTTTCGGCACAGTTCGAAAGTTTTGGAGAGCCTTTAATCATCATGTTTACAGTGCCAATGGCCTTGTTGGGCGCCGTGTTTTCGTTGTGGTATTTTAATCAAACACTCAATATTTTTAGTGAGATTGGAATGATTATGTTGATTGGTTTAGTAACCAAAAATGGCATTTTAATTGTGGAATTTACCAACCAGTTGCGCGAGCGCGGCATGGCTGTGGGTGAGGCTTTGATTGAAGCATCCACCGCGCGATTACGTCCTATCTTAATGACCAGTTTGGCCACCATACTTGGGGCTTTGCCTATTGCGCTGGCCATTGGCGCGGGTTCTAAAAGCCGCATGGGCATGGGTATTGTAATTATTGGTGGTTTGTTACTCTCCATGGTGCTCACCCTTTACGTTATTCCCACCATGTATTTAATTTACGAAATGATTAAGAACTGGTATGTATTAACATTTAAAGGTAAAAAACAGGATGCCAGATAGAAGAAGTTTATATACGCTTAGTTTTTTGTTTGTGTTGGTGCTTGCCAATGCCCAAAACAATTTGAGTTTGGACCAGGCCATTAAAACCGGACTTGAAAAAAACTTTGCCGTTCAGATATATAAGAACCAACAACAAATTGCCAAAGAGCAAAATAATTTAGGCAATGCAGGCATGTCGCCAACCGTGAGTTTAAACGGCAATTACAACTTTGCCAGTTTAAATTCGCATCAGGAATTTAATACCGGCGTGCAGCAGGACAGAACCGGCGCTATTTCTAAGAATCTGGGTGCTTCGCTCAATGCTGTTTGGACTGTTTTTGACGGCATGAAAATGTTTGCCGTAAAAAAGCGTTTGGAACAAAATGAACAACTCAGTGCATTGGCTCTGAAGCAACAATTGGAAACCACTGTTTACACCATCATTGTAAACTATTACAACATTGTGAAGGTGAACGAATTGCTTAAAGCAGCACGTCAGAATCTTGCAATATGTCAGGAACGCAAAAAAATAGCCCAATTAAAATTCGACATTGGCTCTGATTCTAAAGTGGATGTGTTGCTTTCGCAGTCTGACGAAAACCGTGCCAACAGCGATATTGTGCACCTGGAACTACAATTGCTCAATGCTAAGGCAACACTTAATACCTTAATTAACAACAAAGCCGATGAGGATTTTAACGCCAACGATTCGATTGTTATTAATTATGAACCTACACTGGAAGAATTAAAAAAATCAGCCCGACAAAATAATCCATCCTTATTACTTTCGCGGCAAAGTGAATTAATGCTCGAGCAAAGTGTGCGCGAGGCCCGTTCGGCCAATCTGCCATTTGTGCAACTAAACGGGGCTTATAATTTTACTCGGAATCAAAGTCAGGCCGGCATTATTTTCCTCAACCGTCAGGCCGGATTAAACGCAGGTATCAGCGCCGGTTGGTTATTATTTAACGGCAATAAAAATAACAAACTGGTAAAGGAAAGAAGCCTATTGGCACTCAATCAAAAACTATTGACCGAACAAACCACCCAGCAGGTGGACAGTTGGGTGTATATTAATTACCAGGCCTTTTTACTCAACAAAAAAATAGCGCAACTCGAAGCACAAAATCTGGCTGACTCTAAGGAGCTGATGGAAGTGTCGTTGGAGCGCTACAGAATTGGCAAAACCAATTTGCTGGAAACCATTGAGGCGCAAAAAAACTTGCAGGATGCCCGTTTGCGCCACATCAATGCGCTTTACAGCATTAAAATTTCTGAAACGGAATTGCTGAAATCAAATGGGGTGTTGGTGAAGTAAATCTTACCAAACTAATTAGTTTAAGATTTAACTAATAGCTTTTAGATCCTTACCTTTTAATTAAACGAATCAGCCGCGAGTTTTGTCAGAGATTTAGTGGAAGTTAAATTTCCCCACTGACAAATATCACCGCTCCAAATTATTTCAATTGCGTTTTAATTGCTTACTTAGTTATCAAATTAGCGCATTATGGAAAAACTATTTTACAAACGTTTTCTCTTGGTGAAGGATAATTTTTACAATCAACCCGAAACTGTTTACAAAGCGGCCATGCAGGCCGAATATTACGAACCTGAGCATGCCACCGGTTTCAGAAGCAAAGAGGTGTATCACGAACAAGGCGTGAAACAAAAACTCGAAAAAATACTGGGCATTAAAATTACACGCTGGGATACAGACCCGCTCGAAGAAAACGGCGTTTTTTACCAGGGCTTTGCTGATGGTAACAGAAAAGAAGTGCCGGGGGTGCATTCCGACGAGCCTTACAACGATATGACCATTGTGGTTTACCTTACCCCCAATTTACCATTTGATTGTGGCACATCTTTATGGCAGCACAAACAAAGCGGCCTTTTTGACCCCGCCATGCCTGCCGATGCACGGCGCTTAAAAATGAAGTTAAGTGACTTACGCCAACAACTCGAAAAAGAAAGTATGCAGCGTGAAAAATGGAACGAGGTGGACCGTGTGGGTTACCGCTTTAACCGCATGGTGGCCTATCCTTCGGGTGTTTTTCATTCGGCTACCCGGCATTATGGGCAGGATAACACCAACGGCAGATTGTATCAAACCTTTAGAGTAGGGGTTGACTGGAACAGTTTTAAGCTGGCAAAGGTTTAGTTTTAATCTAAAAAATTAAGTAAACGCTTATTTTATTGCTTCCAGAAATTGCAACAAAGCTTGCTGGTATTTAAACACATTTGCAGGTTTTTGCAAGACCATTTCTTTTAGCAAAGCCAATTGTGTTTTATCGCTAATGCCAAGCGCTCCGCACAGCAGGGCGTATTCGGTTAAGGCATTTGTTTTTTCGGGATTTACAATTTCTGCTGCCTCGCAAAAAAATCTTACACTTTCAGTTTCGGCCAAGCCACGATTGCCTTTAAAACGTTTGGCAATGTAGGCGGTTATTTTGCCACTGTATTCGCTCACACGCAATTGTTTGGTTTTTTCGAGTTCAAGATTAATAAAACTGTCGGTAAACTTTTCGAGTGTTTTGTAGGAACTATGATAGGCTTTGTTCGCAGCAATTTTTGTTTGTTCGGTTTCGGCCAGTTTTTTTAATGCTGAATGGTTAGGCCGGAAACCATAGCGGTAGTAAAACCAAAATGCACCGGATTTAATGCCATCCGGATTATCCTTGCCAAACTGATAAGGCTCCACTTCAAAGCAATCGATGCCAAACACCTGCCTGTAAACCCGCAGCAACTGGCACATCATGTAACCCGATTCGCCCCCTCTGAACGATTCAAAAATATTCATGCCAAACAAGGCCCTTTTACCAAACACCCAGGCACCGCCGTAAGCTGCCGGAAATCCGTTTTTAAATAAGGTATAACCAACATACGATTCAAAGGGCAATTGGCGCATGGCTGTCATGCTGTAAATGGCCACAGCTATGCCTCTTTCCAATTGGTAAAAGCGCAACGAGTTTTCGTCGAGATAAGTAGCAGGGTCCGTTTCGCGGGCAGTGAGTGTGAGTGAATCCTTAATTGTTTTAATTAATTCATCACGCTCGGTATTTTTAAATTCATAAGCGGGTGGCAAAGCCTGATGAAACAGTTCTAAATGAGGGAAGCGTTTAACAAGGTCGTGATGGTAATAAACCGGCGCCTTTAAAAAACGGTTATAGGCCCGCGAAAAGGCTTTGTCTTTCGAAAACACTTCCACACTTAGTTGCAACGAATCAAACAAATAATCCTTTGTTAAGGGTTGTCCGTTAAAACCACTCAGCCGTTCAACAATAAAAGCAAGTTGTTGCGCTTTGTTTATGCCAAGCTCTTCAAATAATTCATCGCGGTTAAATCCATAGGTGGTTAATTCGCGCTCGGCAGATGGCAGGCAAAGTTTTAACACGTCGGACAGATCGGCACCACCATCTTCAAACGCATCAATGTCAAGTTGGTAGCTGTTATTTTGCAGCAGGCTACTAATAAGGTCGTGCGAAAAATGCGTTACAATTTTGGAGTAGGGCAGACTGCTGTTGTGGTGCAAGGCATGGTAACTGTATTTTTTTTGTTTTAAAAAGTTACTTATTCTAACAAGTTCTTTTTCCACCAGGGCGCTTGTTTGTTCATCCTGCGGATGTGCCAGTAAAAACAACAATAAATCGTAATAAGCAAGTAGCCATTTACCGGGTTTTAATGTGTTTTTCGAACTCAATAACAGGCAGGTCTTTTTAATTGCCTTTGATTCCTCGTCAAATTTATAGGCCAGCAGGCTTAGGTTTTTTATGGCATTGGTCGAATTTAATTTCATACCTACAATAGTTTAAAATGATTTAATACCAATCACATCATCGCACTAAAGTAGGGCATTTCTTATAAAAAGCCTATGAGCAAATTCATTTAGCATAAATTTAGCACACTGTTTTAAAATTAGTATCTTAGTTGCATTATGAGGAATTTTCTATTCATCTTATTATCTTCATTTCTACTACTTACCAATGTAATTAAGGCACAGCAATTGCGGTTTAAAGCCATTACCAGTGAAAACGGATTGAGTACCAATTTTGTACACTGCATTATGCAGGACGATAAAGGTTTTATGTGGTTTGGCACACAGGACGGACTAAACAAATACAACGGATTTGATTCCAAAATTTTTAAAAACGACCCGAGTGATACCAATTCTTTGCGCGGTTCCGAAATTTTTTGTTTAAGTCAGATCAACACCAATCTTATTTTAATAGGTACCGATAATGGCCTACATTTTTTTAATCCAGTTAATGAAAAATTCCAGCGTATTTCAAAACGCAACAAAGGTTTGCTTGGTAAAATAACCACCATTTACAAATTAGACGAAAGCAAGGCACTGGTTGGTACCGAAAATAATCTTTATTTGGTGGATGTTAATCAAAAGAGCATTTTGCTTTCAGTGTTTAATGTTACAGAACCCCTGAACGTTTCTTGCGTTTATAAATTCAATAATACCATTTTTGTGGGTACCATGGACAAAGGTCTATGGAAACTGGATGCAAAATACAAAGCACAACGGTTTTGGTTGGGCGATCAAAAAGGAGGGGCAAAATACATACCAGTGGAATTTGAAAACGCAACAAGCCTTTGCGAGTATAACCAGCACCTTTACATTGCCACCTATGGCAAAGGCATCTACATTCTCAACAAAGATTTGCAATTAACAGGCACAGTTAATTTTGGCGGATTTAACGAAAACTCCAATTTTATAACCGATTTTACCATTAAAAATAACCGCATTTATGCCGCCACCGAATATGGTTTGGTTTTGCAGGATCTTGATTCAGAAAGATTTTTGTATTTTCATAAAACAGACAAACCATTTTCTTTAAGCAGCAATGGTTGCACCAGTGTGTTTTTAGATGCCGAAAAAAATTGCTGGGTGGGCACGCAATTAAGTGGTGTAAACGTGGCTTTTTCGAGAGCACTTAAATTTCCAATTTCCAATTTTAATCTCGAAAGTGAGTTTGCAAATGTGTTTAGCTTTTGCGAAACCAAACCAGGCTTTGCCCTGGTGGGTGGGGTTAAAACCTTTCACGAACTAAATTTAATAACCGGCGAAAAAAACGACCTCTCAAAGTTTTTAAGTTCAGGCACAGCACTCTGTATATTACGCGAAAATGAAAACATTTACTGGGTGGGTACCTGGGGCAATGGTTTGTTTCGTTACGACAAAGCTACCAACAGTGCTAAGAATATTTTAGACATTAAACTAGGCGGTACCATAGTGTACCTTCATTTGAACGGAGACAAACTTTATGCTGGTTCGGTAGGCGATGGGCTGTTCAGAATCAACACCAGTAATTTTGAAACCACCCGTTTTACCGAAAAAGATGGACTGCCCGACCCCAGCGTGAACTATATTTTCAAAGATTCCAAAGACAATGTTTGGCTGGGTACCTACGAAGGCGGTCTGGTTAAGATGTCGGGCTACGATGCCAATAACAAACTGCCAATCACTCAGGTTTATAAAAACACGGGGCTGCCTTCACAATTGGCCTCCAACATTGTTCTGGCAATAAATGAGGATAAAAATGGCAACATTTGGCTGGCCACATCCACCGGTCTGAGCAAACTAAAACCCGATGGAAGCTTTTATAATTTCTACGAAAAAGACGGCCTGTCCAATGCCTATTTGTACTCACTTCTAAAAGACAGTACTGGCAATTTTTGGATGACTTCCAATTCAGGCATCATCCGTTTTAACCCGGAATTACCGGAAAAAGAAATTGAATTTAAAAACTATAGTATAAAAGACGGGCTCATAAACCCCGAATATTCAATGGGGGCCGCTTGTTCGTCAAATTCAGGCAAAATTTATGTGGGCGGCACCAAGGGCTTTAATGTGTTTTCGCCATCACAAATAAAAGATAATCTCAATGCACCCGCATCTTATGTGGTGGGTTATAAGCGGGGTGGAAAAGATGTACCAACCGACTCATTAATTATTTACAAAAAACATTTGCAATTAAGCTGGAGCGAAAACTTTTTTCAATTTGAATTGGCTGCACTCGATTACACCGACCCTGGCAAAAACAAATTCATGTACATGCTCGAAGGCTATGATAACGATTGGTCAACGCCCACCACCGTGCGTTATGTATCCTACACCGAATTGCCCGGCGGCGATTATACTTTTAAAGTGAAAGCCACCAACAGCGATGGTACCTGGAACGAAACCCCTTACCAAATTACTATTACCGTTGTACCACCATTTTGGAAAACAAAAACCTTTTATGTATTAATTATAGTAATAGGCCTTGGCTCTGTTATTGGTTACACCCAATACCGCACGCGGGCTATTAAAAAAGTAAACAAAATTCTGGAAGCCAAGGTAGAAGAGCGCACCAAAGAGTTGCACGAAAAAAACCTCGACATTACCGCCAGCATTCAATATGCCAAGCGTATTCAGGAAGCGATTTTACCCGCCAAAGACCAAATCTATAGCAAAATGGGTAAAATATTTATCCTTTACCGACCTAAAGACATTGTGAGTGGCGATTTTTATTGGTTTGCAGAAAAAAACGGTGTTAAAATATTTGCCGTGGTGGATTGCACCGGCCATGGAGTTCCGGGTGCCTTTATGAGCATGATAGGTCACAACCTGCTCAATCAGATAGTGCTCGAAAACGGTATTACCGATCCGGCCGACATACTCAATCACCTGCACCGTGGTATACAGGCGGCACTAAGGCAGGGGCACAACGTTATTAGTACCAACGATGGCATGGACGTGTCGATGATAACCATTAACTCTGCCACAGCGCAGGTGCAATGGGCGGGTGCCAACAGGCCTCTTGTTTTACTGAGTCCCGAAGGCGAGTTCAGCCGTTTGGAGGGCGATAAATTCCCTGTGGGAGGCGCACAAGCTCATGTTGACAGGATGTTTACCTGCAAAGCGGTGGAAGCAAAAAAAGGCAGCATGGCCTACATGTTTTCAGATGGCTATGCCGACCAGTTTGGTGGCGAAAAAGGCAAGAAATTTATGGTTAAGCGATTACACGAAACACTTGTGGCCATTCACCAACAACCTGCCGGCGAACAACAAAACGAACTGGAAAAACAATTTCTGGAATGGAAGAAGGAACATGAGCAGGTGGACGATGTTTTGGTGGTTGGCATTGGGATTTAAGATTAATTATTATATTTGTCTATGTATAACTAATTCTGGTCTAAAAAAAACAATAGTTAATGAGTAAACGTGTCCAACTAATTCTGATTTTACTTTCTGCAAGTTCGCTGATTTTTAATGCCTGTAAGAAAAAAGAAACCATAACGGTGGATAACGAAACCCAATCGGTGGTTGACAATGCTCTGGCCGATCAGGAATTTATGGCCGTAATCCCAACCACACAACAATTAACTATTAATACCAAAGGCACAGGGGCACAGGGCAGGGGCGTTTCCGCCATTTGCGATACCCTTACCAAAATTAGCGGCGATACTTTATTTGGGGCTCAAAACCATGTGGACCCCACTTATACCATGAACATTTCCAACAGTTCCTGCCTTCAGGTGTTTCCTGACGGGAAATTAAGAACCGGGGCGCTAACCATCCGACTTACGAACAAATTAAAAACGGTGGGTGCTAAAATGATAATTAAATTTAATCAATATAAAACCACCAACATTCAATACACCTGCGATAGCATGGTGGTAACCACGGTGGCTTCCAACTCATTGTTTACCACATCTAATGTAAAATTAATTAACGGCGTTTGCCAAACAAGCAACTGGTTGGTTAAATATAATCTGGACCGAACCATTACAAATTATTTTAGTGGTAACCCTAAAGGCACCGAACCCTACACCTCCATTTACGGCACGGCCAACGGTGTAAACCGCGCTGGCACTGCTTTTTTGGTAAATATTCCTGCTGGTAGCCCTTTGATTAAACACCGCAACTGTCAGTACATTGATAAAGGGATTATGGAACTTACACCCGATGGTTTTGCCGCTCGTAGCGTGGATTATGGCAATGGTAATTGCGACGAGGATGCAACTTTTACAGTAAATGGAAATACTATTGCGTTTAAATTAAAATAATTTATATTTTTACAATCTCTAACACAGAAAATTTTGGTAGACGTTTTTGATATTTATGACAAAATGGAACGGAACAACATCCTTCTTTCGTTTAAGGGGGAAATAACTTCTGAACTATTGGCCTCAATACTTCAAATAATGGAAAACAAAATGGACAACATGCGCGAAGAACCTAAAATTAAAAAGAAGGTTTATAACGTATTGGTTGAGTGCCTCCAAAACCTCTATCACCATTTAGATGAGGTGGCCGAAACCAGCTCTGATAAAGAAAAAATTCGTTCTGCTATTTTCACCATTGGTAAAATGGATAACAAATACTCCATTATTACCGGTAATTATATACTTAACGAAAACATCAAGGG
>JADLED010000022.1 GCA_020846335.1 Bacteroidia bacterium | reverse complement strand
CAAAACTACTTTGTGTCGGATATTTACAAGGACCACGAAGGCAATATTTTAATCAGCACTTTCGACCATGGCATTATTGTTATTCCTGATTTGAATGTGCCCGATGTGAGTTTCTCGTTTAAAGACGACCCTGTGGTGTCGATGTATTCTGACCATCAAAATCTTTATCTGGGCACTTCAAAAGGTCATTTGATTAATTATTTCAACGGAAAACTTTTTAAAGTAGATACCAATGGCAACCGCCGAATTGAGGGCATTTACGGCAACAGCACAGCCAACTTTATTGTTTACGATAACGGTGGCATAAAAGCCTATAATACCCGGAACAAAAAAATAACAAAATTTTCGGATGCCTCTTTAAAGGATGCAGAATTTGTTTCGGAAAATAAATTTTATTTGGGTACAAATGGTGGCATTGTGCGCACGGAATACCAGGAAAAAAAGGGATTTACCAAAAGCCTTCTCAGGAACGCCATTTTTAGGATTTATGCCCTTAAATACAATGCTACCGACAGTACCTTGTATGCAGCCACTTCCAACGGTTTAATTTACGGCAATAACAATTCTTTTAAGCCTGTGCATTATCATTCAAAGGCTATATTTCCTCAAAGTTTGCAATATCACAAGGGTAAAATATATGCGATAGATAACAAAAACAAAATTCTGGTGATTGACAACAAGCAGGTTATTGATTCAATAATACCAATTGTAGCGGGCAAACCAGAGGCTTTAAATAAAATAATTATTTACAACAATACCATCATCGGAAGATCGTCGAACGGGCTTTTTATGTTTGATTTAAAAGGCAGGTTGTTATCGTACATCCATTCATCATTTGGCTTTGCCACGCACAAAATTCAGGATTTTGTGTTGCATAACAATAAACTGGTGGTGAGCCACACCGGTGGGGTGCAACAAATTGATCTGAATCACAGACTGTCCAATTTAAAAAGTCAACCTTTAAACTTCGCTCAAATTATTGTGAATGACGAAGCGATTGATTTTTCAACGAACAATGTATTTCATCACAACCAAAATAAAATTGAATTTGTGATGAGTTATCCCACACTCAAAAACAGAGAAGGCATTCAATACCTCTATCAGTTGGCGGGCTTCGAAAACAAATGGAGCTCGAATAACTACGAAGCCAATAAAATTACCTACAACGCTTTGCCAGCGGGCAGTTACACCTTTACCGTTAAGGTCGAAAATCAAAGTACCATTGTTGCCTCTACCTCCTTCTCGTTTACCGTTTCAAGGGCCTTTTACACCTCGTGGTGGTTTATAGCTCTTTGTATTTTGGTATTTCTGTTGTTGGTGTACATTATTTATCGCTGGCAATTAAAAATACACCGCAAAAAATCTGAAATGCAAAACGAACTCAGCGCCTCTAAATTAAGTGCCATACAATCTCAAATGAATCCCCACTTTATTTTTAACGCCTTAAATTCCATTCAGGATTTGGTATTAAAAGGCGATGTGGAAAACTCATATTCCTACATTACCACTTTTTCCGATTTGGTTAGGCGAACGCTTAGCTATTCCCAAAAAGAATTTATTGAACTGGATCAGGAAATTAAACTGTTGCAACTCTATTTATCTTTAGAAAAACTGCGGTTTAAAAAGAACTTTAGCTTCGAGATTGAAACGGTTAATTTTGAAGGCGTGCTAATTCCACCCATGCTTATTCAACCATTTATTGAAAATTCGTTGGTACACGGTTTGTTGCATAAGGAAGGTGAAAAAACATTAAAGGTGTATTTTGAACTGAAGGAACAACTAATTTGTGTGATTGAAGACAATGGTGTTGGACGCGAAAAAGCAAGAACAATTAAACAAAGACAAAACTCCAAACACGAATCTTTTTCAGGAAAAGCCATTGGGCATCGCCTCGAAATATTAAGTAAGGTGTTTGACGACAAATTTGGCTATGCTTATGAGGATTTGCACGATGAAAATGGCGCCACAGGAACCCGCGTGATTTTATCCATTCCGGTAAAACGAACATTTTAAGCTGTTGCTAAACAAAATATGGCAATTGCTAAACAATCATAAGCAATTATTTTTTTTACTTTACTTTTGCAAATTATGCCCAAGATTAAGGCCATACTGGTTGATGACGAAGAAAGTGCAAGGGATGTACTCGAAAATTTATTGTTACGATTTTGCCCGAATGTAGAATTAATGGCCAAATGCGAAAACATTGTAAGTGCCGTGGAAGCCATAAACCTGCACCAGCCCGAAGTGGTGTTTTTAGACATTGAAATGCCCAACTACTCCGGCTTTGAAATTGTAAAGTTTTTTAAACAGATTAATTTTCAAATTGTATTTATTACAGCCTACGACCAATATGCCATTAAAGCATTTGATGTTTCGGCCATTGATTATTTGCTCAAACCCATTAATATTGAACGCTTAAAAGCCGCACTGGTTCGTGTGGCGCAACATTACGATGTGTTGGAACAAACCCAGCGACTTGCGCTGCTTAGCAGTACATTAGAAGACAAACAAATAAAAAACATTGTTATCAGCGACAAAGGCCAGCAAAACATTGTGGCCATTGATGACATTGTGGCCATTGAGGCCCAGGAATCGTATTGCACCATACACACCGTTAACAAAAAGTTTGTAGCCAGTAAAAACCTCAGGCATTTTGAAACCGTTTTAAAAGATTTACACCAGTTTTTCAGGGTTCACAAATCGTGGCTGGTTAACAAAAAAAATATCCGTCATTATTCCAAATCCGATTTAACCATCCACCTGAGTAATGGCTTAGTTGCCAAGCTTTCCAAATACAAAAAATCCGAATTCGAGGAAGTTATTTCTGCCTGATTTTATCCATTCCTGAATTTAATTGGCTGTTACTGAAGTTTAAAAAAATTCAGTTATGTCAACACTTACTTTTACAAAAAATACAACACATGAAAATCAAAAACATTTTATTTTACACAGCACTCACATTAAGCGGATACCTAAGCTCTCAGGAGGACCAAACCGCCAAAGCCACCAAAATGGGCGATGGACCATTTATGAGTTATGTGATTAGCGAAAGCGGAGGCAATTACACCTATGCCGGAATTAACAAAGAAGTTTGTACCTTTAGTTTTAAACCGTATCAGGGCGATTTTAAAGAAATTGTAGTTCAGGAAGCCGAAAAAAAACCCAACAGCTATTATCCCGATGAAGAAGCTTTTCCTGTAACTTATGTTTGGGGTTATTACAATACAGAAGCCTGCATGAGAGGCTGGGATTATATCGAAAGAAGAGATGAAAACAGAATGGTGATACTGGACGAATGGGTTTACATTTTAGAGAAATGGGAAAATAAAGATAACTACCGCATTCAAAAATGTTTTAAAAAAGGAGAGCTCTCCGGATTCAAATTAACCAAAAAAGCATTTGGAGCAGCCAAAGAAATGGAAAAAGCCAATCACAAAGAAACCCTTCAGAAATATTTAGACGAGGCTTTTAAAAAACAAAGCGAATTACTGCCTGCCTGGAAAGCAAACAATCAGGCTAAAATTGACAAACAAAAAGCAGCCAAAGACCGCTACCGTTTTACCATCGACTCGGTAAATGGCAAGTACTGGAATTCGGAACAGGGCAAGAAAAAACTGGCTGAAATGAGAAAATCACCGGTTTATATTTATAACGACACCAATACCGAATTTTTAATGTGTCACGGACAGGGTGTTTCAACCCTACTAAAACCGGGTGAAAAAAAGGAATTTTCGTGTGCAGGTGGCGGCAGGGTTTACAGAGGTAAAAGAAGACCGGGTAATAACACCACCCAATGGGACAGTACCGGCCAACTTTTGTTAGATCTCAACGGAAACAATTGTGGGATGACCTACAATGCCTCCAGTTTTAAATAAAAAACGCAGGCACATTTAAGTAAACACACACACCAGCCAAAAGTCCTTT
>JADLED010000021.1 GCA_020846335.1 Bacteroidia bacterium | reverse complement strand
TTTTTTCAGAAATGAAACAAAAAAATTTGATGTGGTTTTTCATCTGGCTTCAAAAATGGCCGACAGCAACAATCTGAACGACTTAAATCTTTTACAAATTAATCCAACCATGGCAAAACATGTGGCCATTGCAATAAAAGAAAACAAAATTAAATACCTTATCAATTTGTCCAGCTCTTCGGTTTACCCAAATACTGATGGAACTTTTGATGAACAACAACCAACCGATTCTTCGCAAAATTCGGATTGCATTTACGGATTATCAAAGTTCAATTCCGAAGTGTTGTTCAATTACTTTCTAAAAAATACAGACACTACCATCAACCATTTGCGTTGTTCTATGATTTATGGCGAAGGAATGAATGAAGCCCATCTTTTTCCGGTGCTTGAGAAAGAACTCAGAGAAAACGATACAGTAACACTTTTCGGAAATGGCGAGCGCAATCTAAACATTATTCATGTGGATAGATTGATCAACTACCTTAACCTGTTTTTGGAATATCCGCAACAAGGCATCATTAATGTTTCCGACGAATGCATTACTCTTTACCAATTAGGTTGTCGCATAGTAGGTTCCGGAAATGAACAAAAGATTATTTTGAAACCACAAGGCAACAAAAATAAATTTGTTCTGGACATTAAAAAATTGCGAAATATTTTAGCTACGCAACCCGGGCATGATTAAGCATTTAAAGTACATTCTCTTTTTTCCAAAAATAGGGCCCGATATGTACCTCACACATTGGCTGCTTTTTTTTAAGCCCTTTCGTTTGTGGTTTCAAAAGCGAAAGATGATTAAAATAGGCGTGGGTAGCGAGTTGCGACCATATTGCGTAATCGATGGAACTAAAAATGTATTCATAGGAAACAATGTAATTGTACCTGAAAACACACGTTTAATCACCGATCCATCTGATAAAAATTCAACAATAATTATCGAAGACAGCGTATTGTTTGCACCAAACGTATCTGTTTATGCAACCACCCACACCTTTAATAGCACAGAACTACCTGTTAAACAACAGGCCTTAAAAAACAGCAGTACCATAATAAAATCAGGAGCATGGCTTGGGGTAAATGTGGTAATTATGCCCGGTGTTACAGTTGGAAAAAACGCAGTGATTGGCGCCAATTCTGTTGTAACAAAAGACATTCCCGATTATTCGGTAGCAGTTGGTGCGCCAGCCAAAGTAGTTAAACAATTAACGAACCAAAACAAAATATGAGTGCAGTTAGAATCATTCCCCGCCTCGATATAAAAGGGCCTAATCTGGTAAAGGGAATTCATCTTGAAGGTTTGCGGGTGTTGGGTAATCCGGAAGAATTTGCCAGGTATTATTACGAGAACGGTGCTGATGAATTGATGTACATGGATGTAGTGGCCAGTTTATACGAGCGAAACAGTTTACACGACATTATTTCGAGAACAGCACGTGAAATATTTATTCCGCTAACCGTTGGCGGTGGTCTGCGTTCAATAGATGATATTCGGAATGTGTTAAGAGCAGGTGCAGACAAAGTATCATTGAACACGGCTGCTATAAAAAATCCAAACCTTATAAAGGAAGCGGCTTTAAAATTTGGCTCATCTACGATTGTGGTTTCTATCGAAGCCATAAAACAACCCGATGGAAGTTATCAGGCTTATGTGGATAATGGAAGAGAGCACACCGGTGTGGAAGTTTGCGAGTGGGCTGAACGAGTGGCAGAACTTGGTGCCGGTGAAATTGTTATCACATCGGTGGACAGGGAAGGTACCGGATTGGGATATGATGTGGAACTTATAAATAAAATTTCCTCAAAAGTTTCGCTGCCTGTAATTGCGCATGGCGGACCAGGTAAAGTTGAAGATGTTTCAGTTGCAATTACCAGAGGCAATGCCAGTGCTTTGGCAGTAGCGTCCATATTGCATTATGGCTATATCGAACAAAATAAAAACAGAAATGTTACCAACAAAGAAGGCAATCTGGAGTTTTTAAACTCAGGAAAAAAATTCTCGAAGATAGCCTCCTGCACCATCCGCGATATAAAACAGGAATTAGCGAAAAATAATATATCAACCCGAATTCTGAACTAATATGAAGAAAGTAGTAATTGTTGATTATGGATTAGGAAATTTATTCAGTGTGCAACACGCTTTCCTTCATTTAGGACAACAAACAGAAGTCACATCTGATAAAAAGAATATTGAAAACGCTGATGCCATTATATTGCCTGGTGTTGGTGCCTTTGGCGAAGCCATGAAAAATCTGGAAGCCATGGATTTGGTGGAACCGATAAAGAATTTTGCAACCACAGGCAAACCATTTTTAGGCGTTTGCTTAGGGATGCAGTTATTGTTTGAAGAAAGTGAGGAGTTTGGCACTTCAAAAGGATTGGGAATAATTGAGGGTACTATTAAAAAATTTAATCATCACAATGCGCAAAACAATGCAGTACGTGTTCCGCAAATCGCCTGGAATAAAATAGAAAAGCATGCAAACAGCCCGCACGACTGGAATAACACCGTGCTAAAAAACGTGAAGGAATGAGAATACATGTATTTCGTGCATTCATACTACGCTTCGACTGTCAACAAAAATTATGTGCTCACTTAAACAAATTACTATGGATTTACCTACTGTTAATCT
>JADLED010000020.1 GCA_020846335.1 Bacteroidia bacterium | reverse complement strand
TTTCGGCTTAGCCCGTTTTACTTGATAAGACCTGATATTTACAAATCCTGCTTAAAAAATGTGTTTCAGTAACTAATTCAAATCGAATGCAGAAACAAGTTTGTGCTTTAAAGCGTAGATAACCAAACCCGCTGTATTTTTCGTTCCTGTTTTGTGTAAAATGGAATTGCGGTGACTTTCCACCGTTCGTGTGCCAATGCCCAACAAATGTGCAATTTCTTTATTTGTTTTTTGATTACAAATATGTTTCAACACTTCCGTTTCCTTGTCAGTTAATTTAGACAAAGGCAAATGCATGTTATTTACCAGGCCGCGCGAACCACTCACCATGGCATTCAAAATGCGCTCGTTGTAATACCGGCCTTTTTCCATCACTGAGTAAATGGCATCCACCACCTCGTCCACCGTTTTGTCTTTTGGTATAAAACCATGCGCTCCTTTCGAAATCAGTTCAAAAATAAACTCGTCTTCCTGATGCATGGAAAGCACAATAATTTTTATGGCCGGAAATTTTTCTTTAAGAACGCGCGTGGTTTCGATGCCATTCATTCCCTTCATTTCAATGTCGAGCAAAACCACATGCGGTTGTTTGGTTTTAAGTTGCGAGAGCAAATCCAGTCCGTCGGCCGCCTCAATAATTACCCTTAGCTCGTCGTAATCCTTTAGCAGGGCCATTAAGCCGGCTCTGAAAAGATTATGATCATCCACCACGGCAATTTTAATGTGTGGTGGCAGCGTAAATTTATTTTTACCTTTTGCCTTATTCATTCGCTGGCAATAACATGCGTAAAACAACCAGGGCCTGACTCGACGACGGTATTGTAAATTCGAGCGAGGCATTAATGAGCTCCGAGCGGGTAAGAATGCTTTTTAATCCAAGGCCTTGCGACACCACTGCCAGTTCTTTTATTTTTGCTGTGGTAATTCCTGTTCCATCGTGCTCAAGGGTAAACGTTACGGTGTTTTCAACCAAACGAATATCAATGGCCATTTTGACGGGTTTGGCGTGTTTAATGGTGTTATTAATTATTTCGCGGATGAGGCGGTAGAGTTGCAGTTCAACCGTTTTGTCAAAATCAATATACTCGCGGTTAGTGGCAAAACCAATTTCTATGCCGGCCGATGTGCTGAGTTGTTTGCACATTTCGTTTACGCCTTTAATTAACCCGGCCATTTTTAACGTGGGCGGCACAATGTCGCTGTAAATGGCCCTTACAATGTCTAAGGAATTATCAATGCTGGTATTACTTTCGGCAATAATTTTATCCACGGTTTCGGGTTTGTGTATGTTTTTTTTAAGCCGCGAAAGATTGAGTTTAAGCACATTAAAAATAATACCAATATCGTCGTGTAAGTTGTTGGCAATTTTTTGACGTTCAGCTTCCGCAATTTCGAGCGAGGCATCGAGTAAACGTTTCTGGTGTTTCTTTTCCAAATCGGTTACTTTTTTTTGCGAAGCCAACATGCGTTTTTGGTAGATGACCACCAATAGCACAACAATGAATACTATTAAGAGTATTCCCATGGCAGCAATCGCCACCAAAATGGTAATATTTAGGCCTTCCTTAGTTTCCAAATGCCAATGCTAACTAATACAGTATATATTACATTAAAAAAAGAATGAATAGAATTCCAAAGTATTGCATAATAAGTCACATAATTTTTCATTAGATAATTTCCAAAAAGAAAAAGAAGGAAATTGCCTGAAAAATAAAACAATATTGCTGCATTCACCCAGTAAGTCGAGTGATTTGTTATTTTCTCATTGCTTGGATTAATGATATTCAAATAAAAATAATAAAGAGAAAATAGAATTAATATTAGTGCCTCAGTAGATGATGATAAAATGTCTAAATTAAACAATCCATTTATTCGATAGTCAATGAAGGCAATTATTGGGAAAATCAATCCTGTAATCATAAAAACTTTCCTAGAGTTAGTATTCTCGAAGTAAGTCCAATAGAATAATACCAATAATTCAAATTCAAAAAGAGTGTAGAAATGATATACAGGAGCCGTACTTATTACTAGAGCGACAAGTATAGAATTGATAACATCAGCAACAAATGAAACAACAAACAATGCAAACAGAGGAACATAATATCCCTTGAAATACTTGAAATTGAAAATTGAAATTATTAAAGTAAATAGAGAGCAGAACGTAGAAAGACTAATAAATATTTGAATCAAGTGCTTGAATATAGTCATAAAAAAAGACGGCTGTGTTGCCGTCTTATAAAAGTACATAATTCCATTAACTATTTAAAGGATTCGGACTACTGCAATTGATTGGACATGCAAGTGCCCTATCCGCCAACAAGCCTTCGTATAAATCATTCTCATCGGCATTGGCACCAACCAAAACCAATTGTTTGTTGCCCAAATCATCAATGGCATAATAAATTCTAATACCAACGCAGCCACTTTGATCTAAAATGGCCTGAATGGCATCTTTACCAAAAAAATGGGCTATGGTGCCTCCCGATGATATGGTTGCCCTGTAATTTGCTGTCCACTCTGAGGCTTCCGCCAATGTAATTGAGTGATCTTCATGTCCTGTAAAACTCATAATTTTTTGTTTTAATTGTTTATATGCTCCTAAGTTAGTTTACTTTTAAAAGCATTCACACATTTCCTTTTAGCAAAAAAATAGTATTTAATTGGTTTTCAAATTTTTACGGTTTTTTTAACACATATTACTCCGTATAAATACGGAGTAAATTTTACGTATTTATACTTATTTTTTTGTCCATTTTACCTCATTTTCCATCAAATCTAAATCGATTTAGTTTAGTTTTTTAGGCGAATGCCTAATTATTTTCATTCCTAATAAGTAATACACTTCTGCCAAATTTATTGTGGCATAAAAAAATCCCCGCTCATCACGGGGATTTTAATTTTTATCTAAGTATAAACTTATGCAGTCACTTCCACCTTAGGTGCAGCAGCCATAATTTCTTCGTTGGCAGCCGATGCATACTGATTAAAGTTTTTAATAAACTGCTCGGCTAAATTTTTTGCTTTATCATCGTAGGCTGCTTTATCTTTCCAACTGTTGCGTGGATCCATCAGTTCAGCAGGCACACCGTCGCACGATTTTGGAAATGCCAAACCAAAATAATTGGTTTTACCATATTCTACCGCATCCAACTTACCGGTTAATGCTGCGGTAATTAAAGCACGTGTATACGACAATTTAATGCGGTTTCCGGTTCCGTAAGAACCACCCACCCATCCGGTGTTAAGCAGCCAAACGTTTACCTTGTGTTTTTTTAATTTATCGCCCAACAACTCAGCGTATTTTGTTGGGTGCAATGGTAAAAACGCTTTACCAAAACATGCCGAAAACGTGGTGGTTGGTTCGGTAATTCCCATTTCGGTGCCGGCCACTTTAGCGGTGTAGCCACTAATAAAGTTATACATGGCCTGACCCGGAGTAAGTTTGCTGATTGGAGGTAACACTCCAAAAGCATCGCAGGTTAAAAAGAAAATATTTTTTGGCATATCGCCCACAGCCGGTGTCACCGCATTGTCAATGTAATTGGCAGGATAACTCACACGGGTGTTTTCGGTGCGGCTAATGTTGGCGTAATCCACGGTGGTTGTGCCATCATAGCAGGCAATGTTTTCGAGTAACGAACCAAATTTAATGGCGTTAAAAATTTGCGGTTCCTTTTCAGCCGTTAAATCCACACATTTTGCGTAGCAACCTCCTTCAAAGTTAAACACCCCTTTATCGCTCCAACCGTGCTCATCGTCACCAATCAATTTGCGGTTTGGGTCGGCACTCAATGTGGTTTTGCCGGTCCCTGACACGCCCAAGAAAATAGCGGTATCGCCTTCTTTACCAATGTTGGCCGAACAGTGCATGCTCAACACTTTTTGCTCGTGTGGTAAAATATAGTTCAATACCGAGAAAATTGATTTTTTAATTTCGCCGGTATAACCAGTGCCACCAATCAAAATAATTTTTTTGGTAAAATTAATAATGGCAAAATTGTGTTGGCGGGTGCCATCTATTTTAGGATCGGCTTTAAAACCCGGGGCGTTTAAAATAACCCATTCGTGTTTAAAGGTTTTAATTTCTTCGGCCGTTGGGCGCAAAAATAAATTGTACGAAAATAAATTGCTCCAAGGGTATTCGTTTACCACACGAATGTTAATGCGGTAAGTTGGGTCGGCACACGCATAGGCATCGCGCACCCAAATTTCTTTTCCGCCCAAATAAGCCAACATGCGGTTGTGCAGGCTGTCAAATTTATCAGATTCAAAACGGTTGTTCACATCGCCCCACCAAACGCTGTCTTTGGTGTTTTCGTCGTAAACCACAAATTTATCTTTTGGCGAACGTCCTGTAAACTCACCGGTATCAATAGCAAGTGCTCCCACATCGGTTAAAAAACCTTCACCTCTTACTACGGTTTCTTCAACTAATTCGCTTGGGTGAAGATTCCAGTAGGCCATTTCCACATTTGCCAGGCCTAGCTCTGCTACTGAAGCATTCTCTGCTTTAATTCCAATTTCGTTCATTATAATTAATATAGTAGTTAATAGACTGCGAAGGTACAAATAAAAAACGGTCGTAATTCGACCGTTTTTCCACAATTTCGCCTGATAAAAATCAGCTCTATCTTATTGATATTGAGGTTAAATACCCTTTTCTGGCAGTTTTTTTCAACTGTTCAATAAATTTCTTTTTTTGGCGGTTACTAAGTTCGGTCAATGGCAAACACAAACGCGTTTCGCCCTCGCGCCCAATATTTTTCGAGGTGTATTTTAGTTTCTTCGATTCGATTAAGGCAATAATTTTATCGTAGGTTTTTCCATCAATTCCTGCACTGTAACTTCCAAACTGAATTTCGAGTGCACACGACAGATCAAACACGCCTTTGTAAACAATGGTGTCTTTGGTTGGTTGCGGTCCTTTGTTTTCCTGCGCCATTGCTTTGTTGCCAACAACTAACATAAAAATGAGGGCAAATAAAACGCTTAACTTTTTCATAATTGGTCTTTTTAGATGTTGTAAATATGGTGATAATACCCGGTTGTTAAAAATTGAATTGGTTTCTTTTTTTGGTTCAAATTATACTGTTTATTAGGGCGCCCGAGCGGGCTGCTACAGGCTTCGCTATCGCTACGGCTTTTTTGAGGCGGGAAAAGAGGCCTCGCCTCAAAAAGAGCTAAACCTTTCGCATCCCTGGCGCTCTGAGTAATTTAGCTTCTGATATTATCATGTATAGTTTAATAATTCGGTAATAAAACTCCTTCAGGTAGCCCTGAACAATTACCGCACCAAAAATGGCATTTTAACTTTTTTTTAAGGCAGCAAATGCCAAACACAACCAGCCTGCCATAAAAAAGAGGCCGCCCAAAGGTGTAACAGGTCCCAAAAACTTTAACCAATCGGCTCCCAACAAATTTCGTGTACATAAAAAGTACAAGGAACCGCTAAAAAGAAAAATGCCAATTAATAAAAACCGATAAGCCCAGTGCAAAATTTTCATCGCATTGTCTTTGTTGAGCATTAACACCAATGCCATGGCCAGTGCGTGGTACATCTGGTAACGCGCCGCTGTGTCAAAGCCATTTAACTGGTCCTGAGTAATTAATCCGGTGGGCAACTGATTTTTAAGTGCGTGAGCACCTAAAGCACCCAAAGCCACAGCTGTTGCTCCCAAAATACCAATGGTAAAAAATGATTTATTCATTATTTTTTTGTTTTCTTTTTGGTAAGTTGTTGCATAATTTCCTGATCGGTTTTGCCGATAAAATCAAGGGCTCCTTTGGCACTTGCCACCCAGGCACTTTTAGGATACTCGTCAATTATTTTTTGATACAGTTTGCGTGCTTCGTTTTCGTCGTTCAGGTAATTAACCTCATCATAAAGTTGTGCCAGCAAAAACAATGCTGCCGGCCGGTCCTTAAAATTGGGATAATTGTCTATACAAAAGTCTAAAACAGTTTTTGCCTGTGGTACATTATCAACAGCGCGCGCTACCTGCGCTGTTTTTATTAAGTAAACGGGACTCATGCTGTCTGACTGACAATGGTAGGCAAACTCCGTAAAGGCTTTTAAGGCTTTGTTGGCCGATGGCAGGTCAATTTCATTTTGTTTCAGCAA
>JADLED010000019.1 GCA_020846335.1 Bacteroidia bacterium | reverse complement strand
TACTACGCTTCGCCTGGCAACAAAAATGATGTGCTCACTGAAACAAATTACGATGGATTTACCTACTGTTCATCTGTTTTAAAAAACAATGTTTTTGCCGCGCAATTTCATCCCGAAAAAAGTGCTCAGGAAGGACTCAAAATTTACACCAACTGGTTATCGAAAATATAAAATTATGTCTGAAAAATTAGAAGCCTATTATGGCCTGCCACAGGAAGTTAAATTCTGCAAAAAATGCATCATGTCAAACCAGCGGCCTGCTTCCACCGTTGAGTTTAAGAATAAAGCCGATAGCAAAAAAGTAACCATTGCTTTTGACGAGCATGGAATTTGTGATGCCTGCCGTGCGAACGAGCAAAAAGCACACATTAATTGGGAAGACCGTGAAGCTCAGCTTCTGGAGTTGTTGGCAAAACACCGTCGAACTGACGGCGGATACGATTGCCTCATTCCAGGAAGCGGAGGGAAGGACAGTGCTTATCAGGCACATGTTTTAAAATATAAATATGGTATGAATCCGCTTACCGTTACGTGGCCACCTATTTTATATACCGATTACGGCTACAAAAATTTTAAAAACTGGTTGGATGTGGGTGGTTTTGATAATATCAGTTTTAACCGGAACGGCAAAGTAATGAAATTACTCACCAAGCTATCAATAGAAAATCTTTATCATCCATTTCAGACATTTATTTTGGGTCAAAAAAATCTGGGGCCAAAACTTGCTGCTAAATATGGTATTCCATTAATATTTTATGGTGAAAATGAAGCGGAGTATGGTAACCCTATTGCCGATAACGCTTCATCCCTGCGAGATAAATCGTTTTTTAGTTTCAACAATCTGGATGAAATTTATCTGGGAGGCGTTTCCATTGCCGAGTTGCGCGAGAAATACAACGTACGGCTTTCGGATTTAATGTCGTTTTTACCGCCTTCGGTGGATGAACTCGAAAAATCAAAAATTGAAGTTCATTATTTAGGTTATTACCTAAAATGGACTCCTCAGGAAGTTTATTATTATGCAGTTGAAAACACCGGATTTCAGGCACGTCCATTCCGTACGCAAGGCACTTACAGTAAATACAACAGCATCGATGATAAAATTGACGATCTGCATTACTACACCACGTTTATAAAATTTGGAATTGGTCGCACTACTTATGATGCTTCTCAGGAAATTCGCAACAATCACCTTACACGTGAAGAAGGCGTGGCGCTTGCCAAAAAGTTTGACGGGGAATTTCCTGACAGATACTTTAACGATATTATGTCGTACCTCGAAATAGATCCCGACTATTTCAAAAATGAATTGTGCGATAAATTCCGTTCGCCGCATCTTTGGAAAAAAGAGGATGGTGTTTGGAAACTGCGTCACAATGTTTCAGGAACAGGTGCTGATGACAAATAAAAACCATCACAGATTATTTCAATGAAAGTAAATCAACACAATGTTTTTATAATTGCCGAAGCGGGTGTTAACCACAATGGCAGTATGCAGCTTGCAAAGCAATTAATTGATGCGGCTGTTGAAGCAAAAGTTGACGCCGTAAAATTTCAGACCTTTATTGCCGAAAATGTAATATCGAAATATGCCGAAAAGGCCGAATACCAAAAGGAAACCACAGGTGGCAATGAAAGTCAACTCGACATGGTTAAAAAACTTCAGTTGAGTTTTGATGATTTTAAGGAATTAAAAAAATATTGCGAATCAAAACACATCGCGTTTTTATCTACCCCGTTTGACCTGCCAAGCGTTGATTTTTTGAAAACACTCAATATGGGCTTATGGAAGATACCTTCGGGTGAAATTACAAATATGCCTTACTTAAAAAAGATTGGGGCGTATAACGAAGAAGTTATTTTTTCAACAGGCATGAGCACATTGGGCGATATAGAAAATGCAATACGGATACTTACAGATGCCGGAACACAAATGAAAAACATTACCGTTTTGCATTGCAATACTGAATACCCTACACCCATGGCAGATGTGAATCTAAAAGCAATGCAAACAATAAAAGATGCTTTTGGAATAAATGTAGGTTATTCGGACCATACGCTTGGAGTTGAAATTCCGGTAGCTGCAGTGGCATTAGGTGCACGCGTAATAGAAAAACACTTTACACTGGATAAAACATTGCCAGGTCCTGACCACAAGGCTTCTTTAAATCCATCTGAACTTATCGAAATGGTAAAGGCCATTCGGAATATAGAGCAGGCCTTAGGCACAGGAGTTAAACTTCCATCCTCTTCAGAAAAAAAGAACACGGTGATTGCACGCAAAAGTGTACACATGGCCAGAGAAGTTAAAAGTGGCGCTATTTTAACAGCAGAGGATTTAACAATAAAACGCCCTGGCAATGGCATTAGTCCAATGCTATTAGAGGAATTGGTTGGTTGCAAAGCCAAAACGGATTTGGTCGAAGATACAATGTTGCACCTTAAGGATTTGGAATGGAAATAGCCATCCTCACCAGTTCACGCGCAGATTTTGGATTTTACAAACCTTTACTGGCCGCATTAAAAAAAGTAAAAACAATCAATGCCGGTTTGGTGGTATTTGGCACCCACTTATCAAAGCAACACGGATACACTTACACCCAAATTCAGGAATCTGGTTACAGGGTTTTTGAAGAAATACAAACACAGCCAAAGGGCGACTCTCCAAAAGCAATAGCCGAAACAATAGGTCTCGTGCACGAAAAGTTTGCCGATTATTGGAGTAAAACAAAATACGATTTAATTATTTGTTTGGGCGATAGATATGAAATGTTTGCCGCAGTTTCTGCATCAGTGCCATTCAACATTCCTGTGGCACACATCAGTGGAGGCGAAGAAACGTTGGGGGCCATTGATAATTTTTACCGCCATGCACTTACTTTAATGGCGAAATATCATTTTACCAATACAAAAAAAAATGCCGAAAGAGTTAAGCAACTATGTGGTTCATCAAAAAATGTTTATTACACCGGTTCATTGGCAATAGATAATATTAATTCAACAAAGTTAATTACACCAAAGAATTTCGAAAAAAAATTCAAATTTAATCTTGGGGTACCATTTATACTTTTCACATTTCACCCAGAAACCGTTAATTACAAGGCTAATATTGAAAACGCTGGCAGAATTAAAGACTTATTATTGCTATTAAATATGGCGGTTTTGATAACAATGCCAAATGCCGACACCATGGGAAGCATTATTCGCGAAAAACTAATTGAAGCTGCTAAAGAGAATAAACGAATTACATTGGTGGAGTCCTTGGGCTCCGAGGGCTATTACACAGCCTTAAAATACTGCCAACTGGTTGTTGGCAACTCCTCCAGCGGTATTGTAGAAGCTGCGTCCTTTAATAAATATGTTATTAATATTGGTAATCGTCAGATGGGCAGAGAGAGAGGAAAAAACGTGATTGATGTGGTGGTTGATGTTACGAAAATTTTAAAACAAATTGATAAAATAAATACCCGCACCAACGTTAAGATGGTGAATATATATGGTGACGGAAAAACCGCTTTACGAATGGCGAACGTCATTAAAAAAATTAAATCTAATTAGCACCCATGCAAAATTTAGAAAACAGTACCATCGGTTGTTCCGCAAAAATTAAAGAGGCACTCGAAAAACTAAACGAATTTCCGGCGGGTTCTACTTTATTTGTAGTGGATGAAGAAACTCAAAAAGTGAAAGGTACACTTACGGATGGCGATATACGCCGTGGATTATTGAAGAATTTATCAATAAACAGTAATGTTAACGATGTAATGCGCAGCACCTTTCGTTATTTAACCAAGGGAAATTATTACAACGAAAAAATTGCAGAGTTTAAGGAAGATAAAATTAAAACGGTGCCATTGATTGACGCCGATGGTAAACTTTTAAAGGTATATGATCTTACCGAACTTAAAAATGTGTTGCCCCTTGATGCCGTTATAATGGCAGGCGGTAAGGGCGAACGATTAAAACCCCTTACAGACACTGTTCCTAAACCATTATTAGCCATTGGAAGTAAACCAATAATTGAGCACAATATAGACAGGTTGGCAATGAACGGGATAGATAATTTTTATTTATCAGTAAATTATTTGGCGCATTTAATAAAAGATTATTTCAAAGATGGAGACTCAAAAAATATTTCGATAAAGTACATTGATGAAGATAAACCTTTGGGCACAATTGGTGCGGTTTCTAAAATAAAAGACTTTGAGCACGAACACATTTTGGTAATGAATTCAGATTTATTGACCAATATTGATTTCGCCGATTTTTATAAAGATTTTATTACAAACAATGCCGATGTGGCCGTGGCTACTATACCCTATAAGGTGGACATTCCATACGCTGTAATAGAAACAAATAACAATGTGGTTATGGCGTTAAAGGAAAAACCATCCTATACCTATTATTCCAATGCGGGTATCTATCTTATTA
>JADLED010000018.1 GCA_020846335.1 Bacteroidia bacterium | reverse complement strand
GCAACATCACTGTTGTGTGATGGCTTAAAAATATCAATCATTTTACAAGCGAATTGAAAAACAGAACCGACGCTTCTATTTGTTTGGCGCTTGCCGGCACGTTGTAGGTGGCGTTTCCTGTTTTTTTAATCAGTGCAAAAAGCACCTGTTGGTTTTTGTTTTTCTTATCGTTCTGCATCAATTGTAAAATGGGTTGCAGGGGCAAATTAACATTAGGACAACGCCTAATTAATGTTTTGCAAATGGTATCCAGTTCGCTTTTTGAAAGCAGTTTTTTTTGCCAGGCCAGGTGACTTTCAATTACCATGCCGCATAAAATGGCTTCGCCGTGCAGCAGTTCTTCGGGGCTTCCTAAATAGTGGCTTTCAATGGCGTGACCAATGGTGTGACCAAAATTCAAGACTTTGCGCAGAGCTTTGTCAAAAGGGTCTTTTAGAACGATGTTATTTTTAAGAGCGATGCTTTTTAAAATGAGTTGTTCGGGTTTTTTAAAAGCAGATGGGCTTTGCAGTTGCAGCCATAAATTTTTATCGGCCACTAAAGCTATTTTAAAAATTTCGGCAAGACCATTGTTGACGTGTCGTTTGGGTAATGTGAATAAAAAGTCAGGGTGTACAAACACGGCTTTGGGTTGCGAAAAAGTGCCAATCAGGTTTTTAATGCCATTAAAATCAATGCCGGTTTTTCCACCCACGCTGGCATCGGCCATGGCCAGTAATGAAGTGGGAATGTGTATAAAATCAATGCCTCTTTTGTAGGTGGAAGCACAAAATCCACCCAAATCACTCACTACGCCACCACCTAAATTGATAAACAAAGTGTTTCTATCGGCAAAATTATCGGTTAAGGTTTGCCAAATGTGCGTGCAAATGTCGATGGATTTGGAATGTTCACCACTTTCAATTTCAATAATGTTGGATGTTGCCAGGGCAGGGCAGGAGCTGATGAGCGTGGGAAGGCAATGTTGGAGCGTGTTTTCGTCGCACAGGATAAAATAAGAAGAGTACTTGTTTTTAGTGAGGAATGCCTTGAGCGAATTAAAAGCAGAATTGCCAAAGTACAGGTTGTAACCCAAAGATTTCAGAATGGCCATGCTATTAATTTATTCCGAAATTAAGAATTAATTAAATATAGGAGGCTATTGGGAATTCAAATAACTTAGCTTGTCGATTCAGGTTATTAAGCTCGTTAAAGCCTCGTTGCTGAGCCTGTCGAAATCAGGTGATTGAGTCTGTCGATTCAGGTTGCTGAGCTCGTTAAAGCCTGGTGGCTGAGCTTGTCGAAGCCAGCCAGTTCTTTAAAATCGTTTCTCCGTGTTCAGATAGAATCGACTCCGGATGAAACTGAACTCCGCACACATCATGGTGTTTGTGCCGCGCTGCCATTACCAGGCCGTTGGCATCGGTGGCAATTACCTGTAGTTCGGTACTGACTTTGTTTTCATCAATTACCCAGGAGTGGTAGCGTCCCACATTAAAAGTGGCCGGGCAGTTTTTAAACAAGGCATCATGCTGATTTACATGCACGGGGCTTGCCACGCCGTGGTAAACCTGATTCAGATTTTTGAGTTGGCAGCCAAAGGCCTCGCCTATTGCTTGTAGACCAAGACAAACACCAAAAATAGAAGCTGTTGGATGATAGGTCCGGATGAGTTCAGGCATAATGCCGGCATTGGCGGGTAGGCCCGGTCCGGGTGATAGAATAATTTTGTCGTATGCCGAAACTTCGCTTAGAGTGATTCCATCATTTTTAATCACATCAAAGGGCAGGTCGCACAATTTCTCAACCAGATGAACCAGGTTCCAGGTAAAGCTATCGTAATTATCAAGGATTAATAGGCGCATTGGTGAGACTAAGGTAGGAATAAAACATGGCTTTCTTTTTCGGGGATTTCATAAATCAGTTTCAAAGAAAAAATAGTATCAAACACGTGATATGATCAAAAGCATGGAACAGTTTTGAATGCGATTCCTTCAAAATGAAAGAGGCTGTCTAACAAGACAGCCTCTGAACATTTTATTGGCACGAAAATAGATTGGAACTACCAGTTGCCATCTATCCATAGCCAGGTCATGAGCCAGGCTGGATTATACTTTACAAAAGTAAAGGCACCCGGACCGGTTGGACCCCAATAATTCAATCCATCGGTAGTACAATTAGCAATCGAATTTTGACCTGTATTTACACTAATAACATAAGTCACACCTGTATTCGGAATTGGATCAGGCTGCACATCAATAAACTGGTTGCTGTTAAGTGCGCAGCTTTTAAAGTGACCTAAAAATCCATTACCCTGCCATAACTGAGGGTGTCCGTTTGTAGTATTGTACATGTCATCTGTAAAAAAGTTAAATGTATTGCTATCCCATAAACGGTCGGTGGTAGGATTTGGAACGCCGGCTGAAAAAATCAGGAAACTGTGGTGTAAATTAATGGTATTATTAGTAAAACTGTAATATAGGTTTCCGGTAGGATCGCCGAAATCTAATAAATAATGACCACCTCCGGGTGTTAAAGCCCATATAGGCTTAACAGTTGTTTGCCAGTTACCAAACCAGTCAGTAATATTGTTGTTGTCAAACACCAAGTTGTTACCCGGACCACCCCCTAAAACATGAACCATTTTACCAAAAATAGTCGAGTTCTTAATAATACTATTATTCATTCCACTCGGCCAAAGTGCATAACCTTCGCGGGCAGAAAACAAACAATTGTCGAAGGTAATATTGCTGGGATAGTAGCCATTTGTTGTAAAGGCATAGCTGTGGTTTTTTGTAAAGCGGCAATTAAGAAAGCTGGCGTTATTTACAGTTCCACCCTGATCAGGTTCTATGTCTAATCCTGCCTGCGGATCTCCGGAATATATTGCACCATCCTGAACTAATCCACTTAGAACAAAGTCACAGTTAGTAGCTGAAACATTTGCACCAGAAACCAAACTATAACCGTTTCTGCCATTACCTGAAGCAACAAAATTGTTAAGCGTTAGGTTAGTAACATTTGAATTCGTGGTATAATAACTCATCATTCCGTCGCGACCAAAATTGGCACAAGTAATGTCCGAAATCGCAATATCGGAGCCACCAGCTATCAAAACGCCATCATATTCTAATTGGATTGTACTGCACTCGCCTACATTTCCCTTTCTATCGCACATGTTGTAATGTCCTTCCACCCAAAAATTGCTGGCGCTAACGCAACTACAACGATCCATGTATAAAAACGTTCCTACGGAAGCAACATCTGACTGAATGAACTGGCATTGATTGGCACAACCGGCATTACGGGCATTGCAGGGCAGCTCGGTATCTGTGCGGTAGCCACCATACTTTAAACCATTCTTGTACACAATTTTTGTAGCCATTCCGGGTGCGCCTTCAATAATTACGTTTTTGGCCTGTAATAATTCAAACACACGAATTCCAAGATAAGCGTGACCACTAGCGCCCGCAGGGTTCGTAACGGAGCCTGTACCATAGTTCCAGGTTTCGCCTCTTTTTAGTTGCTTGCCTACTAAGTAGGTGCCCGCTGGCACAGTAATTTTAATAGAAGAAGAGGTACTCCAGTTAGCATTGATCCAGTTGGAGGCGCGTTTAAATGCTGGTGAATCGTCGTAAATACCATTACCAAATGCTCCAAAATCGGCCACCAAATCTTTGGTAACACTAATAGGTAAATTGCAACCGGGAGCCGGAGGGGGTACAGAAGCAGCTGAGACGTTTTCCGGTTTTTCAGGATTTGCTGCCAAAAGCGTAAGGCAGGATAAAAGCACCAGTGCTGTTGACAGACTTGCTTTAATTAATTGAAATGTTTTCATAATTACTGAGTTAATTGGTTTATTTCTGAATAATTAATTTAATGTTGGCTTTTTGTTCGCCAGAACTTAGGGTAACAATGTAGGCACCCGAGGCGCAGTTAAGGTTAAACTGTGTTTTGCCTTGCTCTAACTGATGCTTGTTTTTATAAATGCATCGGCCGGTAATATCGGTTACACTAATTTCCACCAATTGGTTGCCAAAGCTCGGACTTACTATGTTTATTTCGCCTGAAGTTGGGTTAGGGAAAAGATAAATTGCATCTCCATTCACATAATCTGCGATACTTAATGCGTCTATATTTTGTTTACTTGAACATTCATTAGAGAATATTTTCCAACCATAACGGAGGTTATAAAGCAAACGCGCATTTTCCACAATCAAACCTTCAGTGTACGGACACTTTTTAACTAATTTATCTAAAACAAGACTGTCATTTAAGTTAAATGAGCCTTTTTGGTGGCGAATGGCCAATCGATAGTAATCTTGAGAGTTTTTTTCTGCCTCGCATTCTGTTTTAACAGATTCAGTAAGGGAATTGGCAAGATTGAGGTTGT
>JADLED010000017.1 GCA_020846335.1 Bacteroidia bacterium | reverse complement strand
GCCATAACTGAGAAATGAGGTAAGCAATAAAAGGTAAAAAATTAGTCTTTTGGCCATAATTAATGTTTGTCTTATAATAAAAGTATTAAAAAACGTTACAAAAAACTTTCATCCTCCTTTTAAACCTTCGATTTTCACACTATTTAAGTTTTTTTGGGAAAAGAATGTCTCATTAAAATTTAGTCTAAAAATTAATCCGGATAAAACATATAAGTTTTAAACTACTGGAATTATTGTCTAACCAGGCATTGCACTCACCAATCCCTCACCGCCAAATATTTGCTAACTTTGTAGTATGCTTTTGCGCGTAAACGATAAAAACATTCCGGGCGGTACCATTGCTCAAATTGTCAATTGTCTTAAAAACGGTGGCATTATTATTTACCCAACCGACACTGTTTACGCCCTTGGTTGTGATATCACACAAGCCCGCGCTATTGAACGCATCTGCAAATTAAAAAACATTAAACCCGAAAAATCCAATTTTTCGTTTGTGTGTTCTAACCTCAGCCATTTGTCTGAATACACAAGAGCCATTCCCAACCACGTTTTCAGGGTAATGAAAAAAGCCCTGCCAGGCCCCTACACCTTTATTCTTGAAGCTAACAACAACGTACCCAAACTTTTAAAGCACAATAAAAAAACCGTGGGCATTCGTGTGCCCGACAATTCTATCTGCAAAGCCATTGTGGAAGCACTCGGAAATCCGCTCATATCCACCAGTTTGCACAATACCAGCGACGACATACTCGAATATTTTTCTGACCCCGAAACCATTTACCGACAGTATCAGGACGAAGTGGACATGGTGGTGGATGGTGGTTTTGGAAACATTTACGTTTCTACTGTACTGGATTGTAGTAACAACGAAATTATTGTGGTGCGCGAAGGCCTGGGCCCTTTAGATGTATTGGATTAAACCTTCAACTCTTGTCTCTCATCTCTCAACTCTCAACTCTCATCACTCAACTCTCAACTCTCATCACTCAACTCTCATCACTAAACCCTCCAATCCCAACAAAGCCAACTCATATCCCCTTAAACCAAAACCACTGATACTGCCCTTGCATTTAGCCCCTGTAAACGAAACATGCCTGAAATCTTCACGCGCAAAAATGTTGCTGATATGCACCTCAACCACCGGCGTTTTAATACCAGCCACCGCATCAGCAATGGCCAAAGAAGTATGCGTGTAGGCGCCGGCGTTTAAAACAATACCATCTTCTGTAAATCCAAGTTCGTGCAGTTTATTAATTAATTCGCCCTCCACATTGCTTTGAAAATAACCAATGTGGTGTTGCGGAAATTTTTTTCGGAGTTCTTCGAGATAATTTTCAAACGAACTGTTTCCATAAATTTCAGTTTCCCGTTTACCCAAAAGGTTTAAGTTAGGGCCGTTTATAATTGTTATCTTCATGCTATGAAATTAAGCTTAATTTCAACAAAAATAAAGCCATAAACTATCTGAATAAATGAGCGATTGGACTTTTTATTACAAACGATTCCGTCAGTTTTTACAACTCGAACGATCATTGTCTGTAAATTCCATCGAAGCCTACGCCGACGATTTAAAAAAACTCGAAAATTATTCGGCACTGTTTCTCAATGCTCAAAAACCAAACGCTTTTAATTCCCGTCAATTACAGGATTTTGTAGAATGGCTGGCCACACTGGGTTTTTCGGCAGCCACACAAGCCAGGGTTATTTCGGGCATAAAAACATTTTACCGCTTTTTATTACTCGAAAACGACATTCAGAACAATCCTTCCGAACTTTTAGAAACGCCCAAACTAAAACGCAAATTGCCGGTGTTTTTAAATGTGGAAGAAATTGACCTCATGCTGGCAAAAATAGACCGCAGCAGTGCCGAAGGCGAACGCAACTACAGCATGCTCGAAACCCTTTACAGTTGCGGCCTCAGGGTAAGCGAACTGGTTAATTTAAAAATTACCGATTTGCATTTAAAAGACAATTACATAAAGGTTACCGGCAAAGGCAATAAAGAAAGACTGGTTCCTATTGGCATTCGTGCAAAAAAACTCATCGAAGATTATATAAAAAAAGTACGCTGCCACTTGCCTGTTAAAAATGCAGCTCAGGACATTCTATACCTCAACCGGCGCGGCACAAAATTATCACGCGTAATGGTATTTTATGTGATTAAAGAATTGGCAGAAAAAGCGGGGATTAAAAAAGTATTGAGTCCGCACAGTTTTCGCCACTCTTTTGCAACGCATTTGGTGGAGGGTGGTGCCGACCTTCGCGCGGTGCAGGAAATGCTGGGGCATGAAAGCATAACCACTACTGAAATATATACCCACCTCGACCGGCAATTTTTGCGCGACAACATTTTAAGTTACCATCCCCGCAATAAATAATTAACTTTGAAGTCCGATTATGAAAGTATTTAATGTTCCGGAGTTTTACCGAAGCCCCCTTATCAGCAAGGTAAAACAATTCCGAAAAATTCAGGACCCCCGCAAACGCGACAACAGCCCAACTGTGCTCGATTTTGGGCCGGTGCGTTATCTGGTGGCGAGGCATTTTGGATTTTGTTACGGGGTTGAAAACGCCATTGAAATTGCCTTTAAAGCCCTGGATGAAAATCCCGGCAAACGCATTTACCTGCTTAGCGAAATGATTCATAACCCCGATGTGAACAAGGATTTGAACGAACGCGGCGTAAAATTTTTACAGGACACACTTGGGCAACAACTCATTTCCTTTGATGAATTAACACCCAACGACATAGTTGTTATTCCTGCATTTGGCGCGCCTTTGCAGCTACTAAAATTACTCGCCGACAAGGGAATTAAAACCGAAGCTTATAATACCACCTGTCCATTTGTGGAACGTGTGTGGAAAAAATCAGAGCAAATCGGAAAAACAAAACACACCATCATCATTCACGGTAAATACAACCATGAGGAAACCCGCTCCACCTTTTCGCGCAGTGCTGTTGACAGCGAAGCCGTAATAGTAGTAAGGGATTTAGAAGAATCAAAAAAACTCAGCGACTACATTTGGGGCAGAAAAAGTCAGGAGGAATTTAACCTAGAATTTAAAGACAAATGCACCCCGGGATTTGACATCGACAAACATTTTCAAAAATTAGGGGTCATTAACCAAACCACCATGCTGGCCACCGAAACGCAACAAATTGCCGATTATTTTAAGCAGGTGATGATTGAAAAATACGGTGTCGAAAATAGCAAAGACCATTTTGCAGATACCCGCGACACGCTATGCTACGCCACCAACGAAAATCAGGACGCCACCAATGGATTGCTGAATAGCCAGGCCGACATTGCCATTGTAGTGGGTGGTTACAACAGTAGCAATACCTCGCATTTGGTGGAGTTGTGCGAAAAAAAATTCAAAACCTTTTTCATCTCGTCTGCTAAAGAAATTGAAAGCAAACACCTTATTCATCATTACGACTATCCAAACAAAAAACACCGGAGTACTGCTAACTTTTTGCCGCAACAAACAACTACCAACATTATCATTACCAGTGGCGCCTCCTGTCCCGATTCTTTGCTTGAAGAAGTCATTGAAAAAATCAACGGCTTTTATACCAATGTAAAACAAATGGTAGAGGTCATTAAAAAACTGGAAGCCGCTTCCTCAACCGATTAACATAAAAAATAAATTAACTATACAACACATGAACATAAAACTCAATAAACCCCTGATATTTCTCGACATCGAAGCTACAGGCCTCAGCATTGGTTCCGACCGCATTGTTGAAATATCGCTGCTAAAACTCAATACCGATGGCAGCACCGAAACCAAAACCACACGCATCAACCCTCAAATACCTATTCCGGCTATTGTTTCAAAAATTCACGGCATTTATGATAAAGACGTGGCAGAAGCGCCCACCTTTAAACAATTAGCCCCCACCCTGCTTAAATTTATTGGCAATGCCGATTTTGCCGGCTACAACTCTAACAAATACGACATACCATTATTGGCCGAAGAATTTTTAAGAGCTGAACTCGATTTTGATTTGGAAGGAAGAAAACTGGTGGACGTGCAAAATATTTTTCATTTTATGGAACCACGTAATTTGTCGGCAGCCTATAAATTTTACTGCGGCAAAACTCTCGAAAACGCACACAGCGCCGAATACGATACCATTGCCACCTACGAGGTGTTTAAAGCCCAACTCGAAAAATACAAGGAAACTGAACTGGAAGATGAAAAAGGCAATAAATACATTCCGGTGGTTAACGATATTTCGAAGCTCAGTGAACTAAGCGCCAAAACAAAAAATGTGGATTTGGCCGGTCGTATTATCTACAACGAAAAAGGTGAAGAAGTGTTTAGTTTCGGAAAACACAAAGACAAAAAAGTAACCGATGTGTTTTCAAAAGAACCATCGTATTACACCTGGATGATGCAGGGCGATTTTCCGCTCTACACAAAAAAAATTATAACTAAAATCCGATTAAAGATGAAGTAAAAAACAATTACTTCTTCAGCGCCTCCCCTGCCTTCCTAACGCTGCCGTGCTTTAATAGCAAGGCCTTCGCCTCTTCGTAATTTTCAAGCCCCGAATTTTTCATCAGCATTTTTGTGACCCTGTCCACCAGTTTATTATTACTCAACTGCATGTCCACCATTTTGTTCCCTTTTACTCTTCCAAGTTTAATCATCACGGAAGTGGAAATCATGTTGAGCGCCAGTTTCTGAGCCGTGCCGCTTTTCATTCGTGTGGAACCGGTCACAAATTCGGGACCCACCACAATTTCAATGGGATATTGTGCGATTAAAGCCACTTCGCTGCCGGCATTGCAGGTAATACATCCTGTAACAATGCCCATGCTGTTGCATTTACTCAAAGCCGCAGTAACATAGGGCGTAGAACCCGACGCAGCAATGCCCACCACCACGTCCTTATCCGAAATTTGCTGCTCCTGTAAATCCAACCAGCCCTGATGCAAATCGTCTTCGGCAAATTCAACCGCTTTGCGAATGGCAGTATCGCCACCAGCAATAATACCAATTACACGCCCGTGCTCAATGCCATAAGTTGGCGGACACTCGCTTGCATCCAGAATGCCTAAACGCCCACTGGTTCCGGCACCCATGTAAAATAGGCGACCGCCCAAGGCCATTTTTTCAACTATTCGGTTCACAAGTGCTTCAATTTGGGGTAATGCTTTTTCAACTGCCAACGGAACAGTTTTATCCTCCTTGTTCATGTTGGCAAGAAGTTCGGCAACACTCATTTGCTCCAGGTTGTTGTAATACGAATCGCTTTCGGTTGTTTTCACAAAAGCTAAGTTAAGCGCAAAAAAAAAACTGCCCGTTATGAGCAGCTTTTTTTATTAATACAGTAATGTTACTTAGTTACTATGAGTTTGGCAACACGCTTAACACCCGAAGTGCTTTGAACGTTAACCATGTAAATGCCGGTACTTAAATCGCCGGTGTTAAAAGAGTAAGTTAATTCGCCAGAATCAAGTTTACCAAGGCTTTCGCTTCTAACAATTCTTCCGCTAATGTCCATTACCTGAACCGCAGCAGTT
>JADLED010000016.1 GCA_020846335.1 Bacteroidia bacterium | reverse complement strand
TTAAAATTCTTTTTATCCAATTTCCAAATAGTAAGGCGTCTTCATAATAGTATTAATCCACCATCGTTAGAAACTATTCAATGGACTACGGATTTCAGAAAAAAGACAGGTCAGGTAACTGCACTTCCTAATATGATTACCCGACCTAAAATAAACTTAAAAGCATACGAAACCAACCTAAATTCATTTATAGGTATTTGTTTAAGGCAACGAATTAAATTAGTATTGGTTACACAAGCCAGTACCTGGAATAGCAAAACCGACCCGGAAGTGCGCAAACTGCATTGGTTAACATCGTATGGCAACGTTAAATGCTCTGAAACTGTTTTAGACACTTTACTTGAAAAATACAATAACGTAATGAGAAATATAGCGGACAGTTCTGATATATTGCTTTATGACCTTGCAAAAAAAATTCCAAAAAGCAGAGAGTTTTTCTTTGACGATTGCCATTTTAATAATAAAGGTGCAAGGTTTTATGCGGATAGCCTTACTGCGTTTATTCGTGAAAAAATTCTAACCACTCGCATAAATCAAACAACTAAAAATTGAACCAGCTATTATGAAATCTCTTTCTTTAATTATTGATAATTACGTAAAATACTGGTTGCGTTATCACGCAAAGACTCATGAAAGTTAAGACTGGCATAGTAAAAAAAATAACTTATATTCTTTTAATAGTAATAAGTTTACTTACCATTTGGCAGTTTAAGTCATCTGAAATTGAAAAATGTTCCATTACCTTAAAATGGTATAAATCATACAAGGGCGAAACCTGGGCAAAAGTCAGAACCGGCATGTTGTGGTCTTTCTCATACATGGGTGCCATGCTGCCTAAAGATAGTTTTGATAAAGCACTTACTTTTTCTGACTCCAGCCAATTTACTCTTAACATTCATGAACTCGGCTTTAATGCAGCAGCCCTTAAGGCCCTGCAAGTGATTTGCGACAGTATAAAAAAAACTACTGAGTATAAAAAAAACGGAAGTATCGACTTATCACGTTTTTTCGTTATCAGTTTATATTCTCCCTACAACTATTACAAAATCACAAATGCCGAAAAAGATTACGATAGTTACCTCGCTAATTACCCCTTAAGCGGCTCACAGGTTTTTGGAGTTACCAAATCAGCCGTTAGCAAGGGCAACCGGCTCATAAGATTTGGAGCAGATTCAGCACTTTTAAGATTAGGTATGGTTGCAGAAGAGGGTTATGGTTATTTGATTAAAAAAACATTTACGCCGGTTAAATTCGAAACAATTGCGATAATGTCTAATGGGCAGTTCAGATACGCTGTTTACGACAAGGCAGGTAAATTAAGCGATGCCGCTAACCCAGAACTATCCGGTGCCGGTAAACCTGCTAAATGCATGTGGTGCCACGAAATTGTGATTCAACCCTTATTTTCGCAAAATGTGGCAATACCCACTATGATGACGAATGAAGGGTTCATGCTTAAAGTTAAAGAAATTCAACTGCGCCTGGATGATTACAGAAAAACACTTTCAACAGACATTGACTTTACGAAACGTCAGGACCATACGCAAAGCGAATTGCTGTACATTGGCTTTATGGAACCTTCTGACTACCGACTAAAACAGGAATTTGGCAAAGACAGTGTGGGATTAAAACAGGCATTGAAACTAAAAACCCATACCTACAGCGAGTTTCCCTTTCTTGGAAATTTATACATTCGAAAAAATATTGATAAACTTTTCGCTTATCCCAAAATACCCGTTCCGGATTTTGTGAGAGAAAAGTCTAACAACGAACCTGATTATTTTCGACATTAAAATTCATACCTTAGAAGTTTAGAACTAACGTATGCGGCAAAAACTTAAATATTTAAACCAAACTCTTTTTCCGCAAAATAATTTTTTTGCTCCCGACTGGATTGTGCTGGGTGTGAACAACACCTGTAACCTTCATTGTAAGATGTGCGACGTTGGCGTGGGTTATACCGAAAGCAATTTTTACCAGAACCTGATGGGCGCGCAGCCCTTGCACATGCCACTTGAGCTTTTTAAAAATATTGTTGACCAAACAGTCACTCATTTTCCAAAAGCAAAGCTCGGGCTGGCCTTTACAGAACCACTTGTTTACAAACATTTATATGAAGGACTTAAATATGCTGCCGAAAAAAAAATGTTTACCAGCGTTACCACCAATGCACTCAACCTGCGCAAAATTGCCGATAAATTAATTGATGCAGAGTTAAATGAACTCTATGTGTCTTTAGATGGGCCGGCTGATGTGCATAATGAAATACGAGGTTATAAACTTTCTTTTGAAAAAGCAATGGAGGGAATAGATTACCTTCTTACACAAAAAAAAGCTCCCAAAATTTCGGTGTATTGCGTAATTACACAATGGAACTATAACCGCTTACAGGAATTTTTAAATTATTTTAAAAACCGTGGTTTGCACGAGGTGGGCTTTATGCACACGAACTACACACCGGATGTTGTGGCTAACAACCACAATGTTATTTATGGACAACTTTATCCGGCTACAGCCTCCAACATGCAGGATATTGACATGAATGCTTATGATTTACCGGCCATATTAGCGGAGATAAAATCTATTAAACAACAAACTTATCCGTTTAAGGTGAGCTTCTCACCAGATATTACCGAACTACAAAAACTGGAATTGTTTTATAAAAAACCAGAACAATTCTACGGAAAACGATGCCACGACATTTTTCGCACCATGATGATTAAATCCAATGGCGAAGTCATACCTGCTCATGGCAGGTGCTACAATCTTACCATTGGTAACATCTATCAAAACAATCTGCAACACATCTGGAACAGCAGCATCATTTCCAAATTCAGAAAAGATGTAACCGCTGCGGGTGGATTTTTACCGGCATGCAGCCGTTGTTGCAGTGCATTTAATTAGTTGCACTAAAATATTAAGTCTGTTAAAAGTTGGCCGAGATTCTTAGTATTAAGTGGTCCTTTTGGATTATATTTGGACATAAGGAGTGAAACACACAGTTATTTTATACAATCCGGATGCGGTTTTTTACACCATGCCATTGGCCTTGTTAGCCATCGGTTCTTATTTGGATGCAGAAAAATATAATGTTGTAATTGTTGACGGACGTCTTGAAAAAGACCCTATGCGTAAAATTAACGAAGCCTTAAAACAAAATCCGGTTTGTTTTGCCACCACAGTTTTAACAGGCGGCCCCATTAAAGATGCACTTAAAATTTCACGCGCTGTAAAAAAACAAATGTCTTCACTTCCGGTTGTTTGGGGTGGCTGGCATCCATCCCTATTTCCTGAACATACCTTAGATGAACCTTGTATTGACGTGGTGGTAAAGGGTCAGGGTGAAATCACTTTTAAAGAGCTACTCGAACGCTTTGTTAATAATACAGCGTTGGATGGTCTGAAGGGAATTAGCTTTAAAAAAAATAATACCGTTATTGAAAATCCGGAAAGAATAATGGAAGACATTAATACTTTTCCTGCATTTAATTATGATCTGATTGATGTTCCTGGTTACATTAAGCTCAGCGGTCGCAAACAACTGGATTATATTTCCTCACAGGGTTGCCGTTTTCGATGTTCGTTTTGTGCCGACCCTTTTATGTACAAACGCGGTTGGTATGGCTACAGTCCTGAACGAATGGGCAATGAAATAGAATCATTATGGAAAAAATATAAATTTAACCACGTTCATTTTCAGGATGAAACATTTTTTACATATGCGCCAAGAGTAAAAGCCATAGCCGAAGAATTTATAAAACGTAAACTACCAATAAGTTGGTTTGGCACCATGCGCGCCGACCAAGGTGTGAGGCTGAGCGATGATATTTGGAAATTGTGTAAAGAATCTGGATTAGAGCGTGTAATGATTGGAATGGACGCCGGCACGCAGGAAATGCTGGACTGGATGCAAAAAGACATTAAACTGGAACAGATTTACGAGGTTGCGAAACTATGCCTGAAACATAAAATTGCCATCAACTTCAGTGTAATTGTTGGATTTCCAGGCGAAACAGTAGAAAGTATTACTAAAACATTGGATGTGGTTAAGGAACTCAGAAAAATGAGCAGCACTTTTCACATGGGCATTTTCTTTTATAAACCCTATCCGGGTAATAAAATAGCCGATGAACTTTTGGCAAAAGGCTATCAGTTTAATTCTACCTTAGAAGAATGGAGTAATTTTGATTACGTGGATAGTGGAAAGAGTGAATGGATGAGTGATGAAACAATAAACATGGTGGAGAATTTTAAATTCTATCAAAATTTGGCCTATAACAAACCCTCACTTGCCAAATTTTTTTTCAGACAGGTTGCTAAATGGCGGGTTGAGAACAAAGCTTATCGGTTTCCTGTTGAGAAAAAACTAAAAGAGTGGTTGCAGCCACAGCAGAGAATGGCCTGATTAAACCTGACCTGAGATTATACAAATACACACATAACCACCTAAATTCAATGTTCGGGTAATAATTCGGGATGAGCAATTTTTGCTGCGCAAACTTTCTGCCAATAATTGTATTAAACGATGTAATCACATTAAAGTGTTACCGCAATAAAGGCCGGCGTGATATATTTATCTTTAAAAAGATAGGATAAAATCAGCAGAGAAGCTTAAGGTGATAAAATTTCGTATTTTTAATGTCCAAATTTATAACAAGAGCTTGAATAGAAGCAAGCCAACTAACCTGCTCATAAATGCGTTCATATTTTGTACTCTTATATTTGTTTTTTGTTCAAGGTATGGACTCTCAGCCTCCGATTTCAATATCTAGTAGTTATGGTAATCCAAAAAACAAAGGTTATTATTTTTTAGTGCCATACGGCACAAGTTCTAAAGCGACAAATAAAATAATGTTACTTGTTTTAAATGGAAAAGGGGAGGTGGTACATTATAAATATGTTCCCTTTGCCTCTGATTTCAAAAGGCACAACAATGGCAAATTCTCATACTGGAACGGAAGAAAATTTTGTCTTTTAAACAAGTCGCTTGATATAATTGATTCTGTTGGATGTGTTAATAATATTGTGACAGATTCTCATGATTTTTTGATTCTTAAAAATGGAGATTATGTGTTAATTGGCAAACAGGTAATAACGGTAGATTTAAGTGCGAAAAAAATTTTCAACAAAAAACGTTTTGCCGGAAGCAAAAACGCTAAAGTTCAAAACGGTGTCATTCAAATTCTGAATAAAAAGAAAGAACTCATTTACCAATGGAATTCTGAAAAGTACTTTAAACCCGAAGACGCCTCGTTTTTTTACCTTACCGATTCTGTAAATGTGGATGTTAGCCATTTCAATTCCGTTTCACTCGATTCAGATGGTAACCTACTTATATCTGCGAGATATTTTGATCAGGTATTAAAAGTTAGCAGAAAGACTGGAGAAGTCATGTGGCGACTGGGTGGAAAGACCGGAGATGTTAAAGTAATGAATGATACCGTGCCTTTTTATGGCCAACACGACGCCAGATTTTTTGCTACGAATAAATTTTCACTTTTTGACAATGGTTACACTTTCGACTCATTAAAACATAACGCAAGAGCAATTGAGTATGAGCTGGACGAAAAAACAAAAACAGCTAAAGTAATACGAAATTACTCCAACGAAAATAGGATTATCAGTGAGGCAACCGGAAATGTTCAAAAGCTGGATCATGGAACCATACTTATTAACTACGGAAAAATTCAGGGCTGGAAGAATAACATTACTTTTGAGGTAATAACTATAAAGGGCCAAAAACTATTTTTGGGCGCTTTTAGAGATACTTTAGGGTCCTATCGAACGTATTATCATGGCAGGCCTAATTTTAAAATTGAACTTCCAAAAATCAAAAGCACCAAAAAAGACACTTTAACATGCTTAACAACAAGACGAAAATATAAATACTATTTTTGGAGCACCGGCGAAGAGACCCCTTCAATTAATGCCAGTAAGCCGGGTAAATACCATGTGTTCATTTCTAATGATGGTGTATTGTTCTCAAGGTCAAAATCAGATATCATAATAAATTAAATGTATTAGAGGCGCCTTACCTAACAAGACTGATAAAAATTCAATTAATAGAAGCCATTATTCACTAAATTAGCCAATCAATTGTAATGTGAAAGTACTACTATTTAATCCGAGGGCATTAACATACAACCCGCGCATCCCCAACAGCATGTTGCAGGTAGCTGCCAGTATTGATTCGACACATGAATGGGTATTTGTTGACGGCAACCTTGAGCGTGATCCCTGGGTTCAGATTGAGAAGCAGTTGCTGAGTGGCCACTTTAGTTATTTCGGCTGCACGGTAATGCCAGGCCCGCAACTAAAACAAGCCATCCCTTATGCTAAAAAAATTAAAGAACAATTCCCACACATTACAATTATCTGGGGTGGTTATTTTGCCTCCAATCAATATAAGGTTTCTCTTGATTCAGGCTATGTGGATTACATTATTAATGGCCCTGGAGACACTGCCTTTCCTTCCCTTTTAAATGCCCTTGAAAACAAACTCCCTTTAGATGGTATTAAAAACTTGATTTATCTGAAAGAAGGTAAACCTCATAAAACCGCAAAGGAAGAACTGCCGGATTTGGATAAATTACCCCGGCTACCATACAAAAAACTAAATACTTTTTATGCATTGGAGAGGTATTTACCAAAAACGTATTTAGGCAAAAAAACTATTGCTTATCATAGTAGCTTTGGCTGTCCTTTTACCTGCTCTTTTTGCGCTGTGGTGCCTATTTACAATGCCCGCTGGAAAGGCAAAACGGCACAAGGCATTTATGATGATGTTAAAGCCCTTAAAGACCTTTATAATGCAGATGCTATAGAATTTCATGACAATAATTTTTTTGTATCTGAAAAGCGCAGTGTTGAATTTGCCAAACTTATTAAAAACGAAAACATGACCTGGTGGGGCGAAGCCCGGATTGACACCATGGATAAATACAAAGACGAATCGCTTGCCATGTTAAGGGAATCGGGCTGCAAAATGATTTTTTTTGGTGCTGAAACCGGTAACGATGAGGTGCTTAAAAAAATGGATAAAGGAGGCACCCAAACAGGCGAACAAATTGTAAAATTTGCCGAACGCTTAAAACAATTCAACATCATTCCCGAATATTCGTTTGTACTTGGCATTCCGGGTGAAACTGAAGATCAGGTAAACAAACAGATTGACGAAGACATTGCTTTTATTAAACGTATTAAGAAGATAAACCCTCAAACTGAAATAATAATTTATACATACAGCCCCGTGCCAACCGAAGGCTCAGATATGTACGAACAGGTATTAGCCTCGGGCTTTAAATTCCCTGAAAAACTGGAAGACTGGATAAGTCCCGCATGGGAAAATTTTGACTTACGCAAAAACCCGCTCACGCCATGGCTAAAGCCCTACATGATTGATAAAATAAAACAATTTGAAGTGGTGTTAAATGGGTATTACCCTACCAATTCGGATGTAAGATTAACACCTAACAAAAAAAGAATATTAAAAACAATAAGCACCTTACGTTACAAAGCAGGTTTCTATAAATTTCCTAAAGAAATCAGTTTACTACAACGCGTTTGGAAATACAGGCAACCAGAAACGGAAGGGTTTTAATGAAAATAAACAGGTTTTTATATTCTCATTTGTACAGCCATTTTGTTAAATTATATCTTAAACTAAACACTAATACAACTGTTGGTGGATTAAGAATAAAGGTGCTGAGCGGGGTGTTTCATCCAAAACTGTTTTTTAGCAGCACTTATTTATTTGATTACATCAATACACTTGAACTTAACAACTGTAATTTTTTGGAAATAGGAAGCGGTACAGGTGCACTCTCCGTGCTTGCCTATAAAAAAGGAGCCATTGTTACAGCCATCGATATTGACAAAAAAGCAGTAGAAAATACCCGACTAAATTTTATCCGGCACTTTGGCCAGGCGCATACCGCCCAAATTAATGAAAGTGATTTGTTTAAAAATCTACCGGTTCAGGCATTCGATCTTGTGCTCATTAACCCCCCTTATTTTTTTAAAGAAGTGGAACGTGATTGGCAACAGGCATGGTATTGTGGCGCGGAGGGAGAATACTTTAAAAATTTGTTCGCCGGTTTGTCTAATTACATTCATTCACAAACAGATGTGATAATGATATTGGCCGATAACTGCGACATAGAACGAATAAAAGGCATTGCCAAAAAACACCATTTTTTGTTTGCAATTGTTGAGCAGAAAAAAGTAAAATGGGAAATGAACTTTATTTTCAGGATAGAATATCATCCAAATGGTAAATGATATAACAATTCCTGCTCCTGAGATAAAATAGGAACAGTATCAAGGTCAGGTAAAAAGTGCAGGTAAAAATTCATTAAATTTGAGAGATGCAAGTTCCACAACACCAATTATCGGTAATACAAATTGAGTTGATTAAAGCCCTGCTTTATTTCGACATATTCAAATATCCGCTAACACGGGATGAGTTGTTTGAGAATTCGGCCATCAATGCCTCGCGGCAATTATTTAATCAGGAACTGAATAACCTGCTCGAACGCCGTTACATTAAAGAAGAAGAAGGTTTTGTATCGAGCCTCGAACGCAATAGCAGCGATATTATCCGACGATTAAAAGGAAATGAAGGCGCCTCTAAAATACTACCCACTGCGCTTAAATACAGTCGTAAAATTGCCAAGTTCCCTTTTGTAGACTGTGTTTGCATTTCGGGCAGTTTATCAAAAAATTATTTCGACGAAAACAGCGATGTGGACTATTTTATCATTACAACGCCCAACCGTCTGTGGTTGTGCCGCACTTTTTTAATTGTTTATTACAAATTGCTCTCTAAAAGCAAAAAAAAGTTCCTGTGCACCAATTACTTCATTACTTCCAATAATCTCAGTATTCCTGACATTAATGCGTTTACAGGCACCGAACTGGCCTTCTTAATTCCAACAGTCAATTATCAGCTGTATAAAAAACTTACCGAAAAAAATAACTGGTATGCCAACCGTTTTCCGAATAAAAAAGAATCGGCCGGTATTCACTGCATCGATACCCCAAACCCATTTCTAAAAAAAATGATTGAGTCTTTACTTAGTGGCTGGCCTGGCGACCGGCTGGATGACAAACTCCTGCACATTACCCTTAAACGCTGGCGGAAAAAGTACCCGGCCATGAAAGACGAGGATTTTGACCTGCAGTTCAGAACCCGTAAAGATGTTTGTAAACGGCATTCGCACGGATTTCAGAATAAGGTAATGAACCTTTGGCAGGAAAAGTTAAATTCCTTCGAACAGAAATTTAATTTTTCGTTAACACCATAGCAGGAATGAACATACTGTTTACTCACTCCTACTTTTTGCAATTCGACCCCAAACAAGTGGCGCATGCCCAGCCCTACCCACCACTTGGCACCATTTTGGCTGCCGCCTTAATTCGCGAGAATAAATTTAAGGTGCAACTTTTTGATACCATGTTTAGCAGCAGCGCCGAAGAAATTTTACCGGTGCTTGATGAATTTAAACCCGATGTTTTGGTGATTTATGATGATGGTTTTAATTACCTCACCAAAATGTGTTTAAGTAATATGCGTGAGGCCGCTTTTAAAATGCAGGCGTATGCAAAAGAAAGAGGATGCAGGGTAATTGTAACCAGTTCGGATGCGGCAGACCATTCTGAGAAATACCTTGACCATGCGGCCGACTTTGTAATAATAGGTGAAGCTGAAAACACCCTGTTGGAGCTGGTTTTAAAACTCAGCACCAATGAAACCGATTTTGAAAATATAAACGGCCTTGCTTTTAAACTGAGCAATGGCTTAATTAAAACAGCCAAACGAACATTATCAAAAAACCTGGATAGTTTTCCTTTACCCGCCTGGGATTTAATAAACATTGTTCCCTACCAAAAAGTTTGGATGGAAAAACACGGGTACTTTTCGTTGAATGTGGCCACCACGCGTGGCTGCCCCTATAAATGCAACTGGTGTGCCAAACCCATGTATGGAAATAATTACAACATGCGTTCGCCACAAAATGTGATTAGGGAACTCAAACTCATGAAGCAACTTTTTAATTTCAATCACATTTGGTTTTGCGACGATATTTTTGGTTTAAAGAGAAGCTGGGTAACTGAATTTTCGGAGTTGGTTAAAAAAGAAAATTTAAATTTTAAATACAAAATACAATCGCGGGCCGATTTACTGGTGCAGGAAAAGTATGTGGAGGATTTAGCGGCTTCGGGCTGCGACGATGTATGGATGGGTGCTGAAAGCGGCTCGCAAAAAATACTGGACGCCATGGACAAGGGCACAACGGTACAAGAAATTAAACTGGCCCGAAAATTATTGAAGCAACATGGCATTAAGGCCTCTTTCTTTTTACAATTTGGCTATTTAGGCGAAACCATAGAAGACATTGCCAAAACCATAAACTTACTTGAAGAAACTATGCCCGATGACATAGGTATTTCTGTATCATATCCTTTACCGGGCACAGCGTTTTATGAAAAAGTAAAACATGAGTTGACTTCAAAAACCAATTGGACAGATTCGGATGAAATGGCTCTGATGTTTAAAAACACTTATTCACCGGCCTTTTACAAACAACTGCATCACTTCATTCATAAATTATTTCGACAGAAAAAAGCGGCTGGCACTATTAAAGAAGGAATGACGCCCGGCTCACTTAAAAAAATCTTGGCCTACCCGTTGTATATAATGGCCACTAAAAAGAGCCTTTCACAACTCCAAAAAACGCAACCAAATGTCAACATCCGTTTTTGATAGCAGTGCTCATAATTATGATGTGGAATTCACACAAACGCCCATTGGTAGTATGCAACGCAACCGTGTGTATAAATTTTTGCGCCCTCTTTTATCCTTACAAACCAAATTACTTGAAATTAATTGCGGCACCGGCCAGGATGCCATCAATATGGCGCCCTTTGTATCAAGCATAATGGCAACGGACATTTCGCAACCGATGATTGAAATAGCCGAAAAAAAAAGGATGCATGCTAAATTAAACAATGTAAGTTTTAAGTGTATAGACATAAATGTTCTACATCTAGGTTTAAATAACAAATTTGATTTGCTTCTATCTAATTTTGGAGGCTTAAATTGTTTGTCAGAAAAAGAACTCAGAGCTTTTTCCAACAACATTGAGCCATTTATTTCAGAACAAGGTCAGCTTGCCCTGGTGATTATGGGAAAAAAATGCTGGATAGAGAATTTGTGGTACCTGTTGAGAAAAGATGCTCGGTATAAACGGCGAAACACCAAAAAAGGACTGCACACTAAAATAAACGATTCGACTTTTTACACCTATTATTATTCTCCGGAAGAAATTGGTTTAATTTTTAGTTCTCATTTTCAAATAAAAAAAGTGCGGCCAATCGGATTGTTTATTCCGCCAAGTTACCTGAATCCATTTTTCACCAACAAAGCCTGGTTACTTAAAACACTTTATTTTTTTGAAAAACTTTTTGGCCGTTTGGCATTTCTTTCAAACTATTCCGATCATTATTTAATAATTCTCACTAAAAAACAACTCCCGCTTTAGTACGGGTAATCTAATTTGATTTTGCTCTATATTTGGTTAAATTTAGTGCCATGAGCTTTTATACTAAACGATCAATTCTATTTTCTGGTATTATTGTTTTTTTTCTTACCTCCTGTGATTTTGGGAGTCCTAAACCACAAAAGCCTGCCGCAATAGTTAAAAAGGATACTGTTGCCGCAAAAGCCGAAATCTGGCAGATACCCGACACAAATACTATTCCAAACGATGAGTTCGGAGCCATGATACGTTATGGCCGCGATTTGGTTTTAAACACCGCTTATTACATTGGTCCTGAAGGAAAGGTAAGCAAAAACCTTGGCAATAAAATGAATTGTACCAACTGCCATCTGGAGGCAGGAACCAAGCCCTATGCCTTTAATTATTTCAGCTCACACGCCCGCTACCCGCAATACCGCTCACGCGAAGATAAGATTCTTACTTTGGCCGACAGGGTAAATAACTGCATTGAGCGACCACATAGTGGCAAACCTCTTAAACTCGATTCGAAAGAAATGGTGGCCATAGTTTCATACATGAAATGGCTGAGCCAGGATGTGCCCGTTAATCAACATGTGGAAGGCGATTCGCCACTAAAAATAGAATTACCTGAAAGAGCAACCGACCCTGTTAAGGGCGAGGCAGTTTACAAACGCGAGTGCATGAGTTGCCACGGTGCCGATGGCGAAGGCAAAATGCGCGCCGATAATGTGTGCTACGAATACCCGCCTTTGTGGGGCATGAAAAGCTACCAGCCCGGAAGCAGCATGCACCGTGTGGTTAAGGCAGCCGCATTTATTTATGCCAACATGCCCAATAAACTTTCGAGCTACGACAAACCTAAATTAACGATTGAGGAAGCCTTTGATGTGGCCGCGTTTATGAACGACGACCGCATTCACAAACGTCCGTTTAACAATGGCGCTGTCAATTATCCGAATATTAAAACCAAACCTTTGGATTATGGAACGGGCCCATTCGTAGATTCCTTCCCCGATTTGCAACATAAGTTTGGTCCATGGAAACCAATTCTGGAATACCGAGAGAAAAATAATTTGCCGGTGAAATTTTAAGTGCAGACACAAAGTTAATCTAGATTAATTTTTTGGAATTTAAAATTTAACAAAATTCTTGTAAGGCAATTTGTTTTTTGAATATTTTAGCCCATTCTGAAAACAAACATCCATATATGAAAAAAATTATTACCACGTTTAGTGTTTTTACTATTTCTTGTTTTTTAAGCACTGCCTTTATTGTTAAGGATAGTAATGGCAAAGCCGGTTATACAAGTTCTCCCGGAGAACAAAACTGCGGCGCATGTCATGGTGGAGGTTCGAGTGCCACCAGTGGAGTTACCATTTCGGCCACACCTTCATTTACAAACGATGAATACATTCCTGGAACAGTTTACAATGTTACCTTAACAGTGGCGGCTTCCGGATTTACTCGGTTTGGTTTTGGCTGCGAAGTTCTAAACACTTCCAACACCAACATGGGTACCCTGCAAAGTGCCGGAACCGGAGTAAAATTTATAAATGCTTTTAATGGCCGTAGAAATGCCACTCACACTTCGGCTCAAACAGGCTCCAGTGGCCAATACGCTTTTACCTTTCAATGGGTGGCACCTGCTGTAGGTCAGGGCGATGCCATTTTTTATTATTGTGGCAATGCTGTAAATGGCAATGGCAACACTTCCGGCGATTTACCCATTCCTGGCACATACACTGTAAACGAAGGCATTCCAACCGTTACAACAAGTATTTCAAATATTAAAGCAGAACAGGTTTCAAGCGTGCGTGTATTCCCAAATCCAACTTCAGATTACGTGTCGGTGGCATTTGCCCTCAAAACAAACACACAGGTTTTAGTGGAATTGATTGACGTGAGTGGTAAAAGAATAAAAACACTTGTAAACGAAAATCAGTCTGCCGGTAATTTCGAAAAAACAATTAGTCTGGATGGCATTGAGGCCGGTGTTTATTTTGTAAAGGTTTCGGGCAACGGCGCTAAACTTTCGCAAACAATGTTGCTTGTAAAATAAAATCAAACAACTACCGCTTCACAAACAATTTGCCTTTTAGCAACAAATCCACTTTGTCAGAAGAAATGGAAATGTTGTGCTTGCCCTGAAGAATGAGGTAGCCCCCATCGCTCTTCACATAATCTGTAATAAATTCGGTGTTTACAAGGTAGGATTTATGTGCCCGCATAAATTTTGGAATGTCTTTAAGCACATCTTCAAAGTTTTTAAGCGTTCGGCTAATTACAAATTTTTCGCTTTTTGTTGTGTGAAGTTCGGTATAGGAATTGTCGGCCTTAATAAAAACAATTTCGTCGATGTCGATAAATTTAACACCGTTTTGTGTTGGAATACCTATTCTGTTTTTTTGAGGATTTTTAATGTTTTCCAACTGAATACCAATGTCGGCTTTTTCGGTTCTTGATTTGCGCTTGTAGCGTTCCACAGCGGCTTCCAGCTCCGATGGCTCGATGGGTTTAAGTAAATAATCAATGGCCGATAGTTTAAAGGCCTGGATGGCATATTCGCTGTAGGCCGTGGTAAAAATAATCGAAAAGGTTACCTCGCCTTCGTCGAAAAAATCAAGTAATTCCAAACCACTGTGGCCGGGCATTTCAATGTCCATAAACACCAAATCGGGTTTGTGTTTGCGAATGGCTTTTACGCCGTTGGGTAAATCGGCGCAGGTTTCGAGCACCTGAGTGTCTTTGCAAAACTCTTCCAGCAAACCCGACAAAAGATTTCGGGCTCTTAATTCATCGTCAATTATTATTACTTTAATCGCATCCATTACTGCAAATATTTGTATTTTTTTGTTAGTGCTTCACTTTGGTTTGTGTAATTCATGTTTGAGTTAGTGATAATTAACCGGAATGCGAATCAACACATCGGTTCCTAAAGCATTGCCAAGCTCATCTTTTTTATCAATGTATTCAATGCCCACACGCTCCTCGTCTTTATTTAAAATGCTTAGCCGGGTTGAGTTGGCTTTGGTGGCAAAGGATTGGTGGCGGCTGTTTTTTATGCGGTTAAGTTCTTCCGAACGTGCCCTGCCTATGCCATTATCACTGATATGCACCAACAAAATATTTTTTTCGAAGGTGAAATTTAACTCCAACTCTTTATTTCCCTTTTTATGTAAAAGCCCGTGTTTAATGGCATTTTCAACATAAGGCTGAATAATCATGGATGGAATTTTTATCAGCTCTGTATTTAGGTCCGATTGTTTTTCCAGTTTAAAATCAAAATCCTTGTCGAAACGCACTTTTTCAATTTCAAGGTAAAGTGTCAGGGCTTCAATTTCTTCGGCAAGAGTCACGGTTTCTTTCTCACTCATTTCTAAAATGGTGCGGGTTAGCTTGCTGAATTTGGAAAGGTAGGTGGAAGCGTTGCGTTTGTCATCCGAAAAAATAAAACTCTGAATGGTGTTGAGGGCATTGTAAAAAAAATGTGGATTCATTTGAGCCTTAATAGACTTTAAGGTGGATTTTCGCAAATCCTTTTCCAAATCAAATTTTTGTTGTAAAAGGTAATTTTGTTTTTTAAGGGTATTGGTTTGCCATTTATAAATTATAATAAACACTAAAAAAATAATCAGAATAAACAATGAAATGGCCCACCTGGTCTTCCACCAAGGTGTATTTATCACCAGATTCACTGCCGGACTATTTTGAATACCGTTTGTGTTTTCGCCTATTCTGAAACTGATGGTGTAGTCGCCGGGAGCAAGCGCAGCCAGCTTTAGAGTGCGCGATTCGGCACTCAGTTTTTCCCAGGCATTATCGTTTATTTTGTAATACAGGTGGGTGCTTTGTACCGATTTAAAAGTGAGAATGGAGTAATGTATTTCAATGTTGTTTTCGGTGTGTGTGAGTTTTACCAGTTGTTCGGTTCCGAATGGTTTTGAATTAACCGTAATGCCATTGATAACAAACAGTGGCATGGCATTTTGCTCGCAATTGGTTTTAAAGCGCGTGGTAACTATGCCCTTGCCCGATGCAAGAATTAATTCATTATTATAAATCTCCACATCCGAAATGGGTTCACCTCCCGGGCTAATGTCCACTTCGCATAAACGGCCATTTTTATCTGAAAGATCAATGTAATTAAGCCCTTTGATTGTGGTTAAGAATAGAAAGTTTTTTACCAGCTTCATGCTTTTGCAAAAACCGTTATTCAGTTGTTGATTGATGGGGCTGTCAACAATTTCTTCGTTGTCGGTAATTTCGTAAAGGCGGCCATGTGTGCTTAAAAGGAGTTGGCGGTTTTGATACGAAATAATTTTAAATGCGTAAACACTGGCCCCGCGGCACTTTAACTCCAGTTTTTTAGACAAACTGAAACTGTAAACTCCCGTGTTGGTGGCAAAATAAATGGTTTGTTTTTTTTTATTAAAGTCCACGGATTTACCCCTTACACCATCCAATAAATGCACATCGCGCAACTCGTTCTGTAAATTTTTATTGAATATTGTGGTTGGTGTAACGAAACTTATTTTTCGCCAGTCATTTTTTACACTGTCGGTAAGATTAAAAAGGCCCAACATGCCTGAAGCCGCAAATGCGATGTTTTCCCCGTCTATCCGGCAACAGGATTTAATGGCAATTTCACTTTGCGAAAGGTAAGTGCCCTTTTTATTTAACACGTAAAAATTATTTCCCTGAAAAAAAAGCGAATTACTGATGCTGTCATACATTAGCATACCACCCTGCTTGTTTGAACCATCGTTAAAAAACAGAGAGTTCGTTTTTGTTAGCAGATTAAAGTCAAAAATTTTTCCGTTGGCCGTGGAAGCAAATAAATGATCTTTGTTAAGCGCCAATCGATGAATGTTGTTTTCGAGAGGAAACATTCTTACCGACAAATCGGGCACTAAAAAAATCCCTTCGTTGGTGGTGCCAAACCAGTAATTGCCTTCGCGGTCGCGCAACACCGATGAAATGCTGCTCGATTTAAAAAACGCTTCGTTATTGTTAAGAGCAAAACCATTTTGGTTAAACCCGTAAACTCCCTTGGGGGTACAAAACCAATAGGAATTGTTAGTGAAATTGGCAGTTTGAATCTGACCCTTAAATGGCAAATTAAATTTTACTTTAAAGCCATTATCCGAAAGCGTAAAAAGTTTTTGTGTACGGTTGTAGGTATCATAAAATACAACTTCGTTGTTTGTTTTTAAGCCAACGCCTGGTAAATCCTTATTAATGGAGGAATAAGGGGTTATGATATTGGTATTGCCCAAACTGTCAATTTCAATGATATTATGAGCTATCACGTAATATTTATTGTTGCTGCAAACGCAGGAACCAAGTGAATTTATGTCAAATGGAATTGTTTTAACCGGTTTCAGGCTCAACAGATCATATAGCACCACGCCCTTTTGAGTGGTAACAAAAAGCCGGTTATTAACAAGACCATAGTCCAGGTATCCCAATGGTTTGTATTGCAAGAGCGCCTTTAAACTATCGTGTTCAACATAATACAAATAGCCATCAAAATTCTGGTACCAAATGCGGCCGTATTTGTCTTCCATTATCATGCTGCCTGCCCGCGACGTTTGCCCTTCGCACTCATAGGTTTTCATTTCATAACCATCGTAACGGGTAAGGCCTTCTTCGTTACCAATCCAAATAAATCCCTTGCTGTCCTGAAAAATATTGTAAACGTTATCCGAAGGCAAGCCCTTGCTTCGGTTAATTTTTATAGAGTAGGGTTCCTGAGCAACGACTGCAAAGGCGTAAATAGTAAAGACTATGAAAAAATAAAATTGGCGAAGCATGTTTTGGCTCTCTCAAATATAGCCAAAAGCACCAAACAAGGATTTTGGGTTAGTGAAAAGCCGTTTTGAGTTAGTTTGATTTTTTTCACTAACCCAAAAGAGTTCTACACCAATCCCTTCATAATTGCTCCAGTTGATGATATAATTTTGTTCCATAAAAAAAATCAACATGAAAAAAATAATTACATTTATGTTTGCCGCCTCACTGCTTAACGCCATGGCGCAAACCCTAACTACCATTGCAGGTAATGGCAGCGGCGAAAATGCTCTCGACGGTCCAAGAGGTCTTGTATTAAACCGATTAACCGGCGATGTTTATTTCACTGACATTAACAATAACAAAATTAAAAAACTTTCTGCAAGCAATGGTTCAGTTACGCTATTTGCAGGTAACGGCAGCGTAGGCAATATCAATGGCACACTGAACAGTTGTGTGCTAAACAGGGCGGCTGGCTTATGCATAAATTCCGCTGGAACAATTATGTATATCACAGAATCGGGCGGCCATTTTATTAAGAAAATTGACCTCCAGGCCAATACCATCTCTGTTTTTGCCGGCGACGGTTCGGCGGGTAGTGCCAATGGAACCGGAACTCTTGCCACTTTTAATACCCCTACCGATATTGATATTGATAATAACGGCAATTTATTTGTAGCTGATTATGGTAACAATAAGATAAGGAAAATTACGCCTGCTGGTGTAGTAACTGATGCGGCAACAAACATAAGCTATCCGCATGGTGTGGCAGTAGATAAAGTTACCGGAAACGTTTACACTGCCGGCAGATCGGATAATATTGTTTATAAAATTAATACGAGTGGCGTTGTAAAACAATTTGCCGGAAAATGGGGTGGCGGAAATAATGACGGTACCGGATTAGTGTCGGCTCAATTTTCATCGCCAATGGATTTAGATACCGATATGGATGGCAATCTATATGTTGCCGAAGAAGGCGGCCGAGTAAGAAGAATCAAATTGACTGATACAACCGTTACAACCCTTGTAGGTAAAACTGCAAAACCAAATCAATACAAAGATGGCAGAGCCGACACGGTTTTGGTAAATTATTGCACTGGAGTTGCTGTAAAAGATACCACCACACTATTCTTAACCTCTTTGGTAAATAATGTTGTAAAAAAATATTCAAGAAATTTTTCAGTTGCAACAGGCATTCTCAACAAATCCAATACAGAACTAATGACTTCTGTTTTTCCTAACCCAACTTCTTCGATCTTAAATATTCAGTTACCTTTCAATACTAGTGCGGCTGAAATTAAAGTTTTCGACATAAATGGTAAACTAGGTCTTGAAACAATTTCAGAAACGAATTCTCATTCACTTAATGTTTCTGGCTTACAACCGGGTTTTTATTTCATTGTTATTACTTCGGATTATGCCACATATAAAGGCAGGTTTATAAAACAGTAAACCAACAGAATATAAAACGGGCCGGAAATATTCGGCTCGTTTTATTTTTGGTTCGAGTACTGTAAAATAATCGAATCAAAATATTGGATTGACTAATTATCCAACCATGCCTTAAAATCATTTACACGTTCGCGGCTCACAATACAATCCTCTTCGCTTAAACCTGCCGAAACAAGTTTTAAGCGGCTGTTAAAATAGGTGCTGATTTTTTGAATGGAACCGATATTCATAAAAACCTTGCGGTTAATCCTGAAAAATTGTTTGGGGTCAAGTAATTCCTCCAATTGATCAAGGGTGTAATCAATGGCGTAGCGCTTATCGTTTTTTGTACTCAGCAAAACAATTCCTTCTTCGGCAATAAAATGCGCCACATCTTCCGATTTAACCGAAACAATGTTGTCGCCCATTTTTACCATAAAGCGGTTTTTAAATTGTTTGGTAATTGTTTCGTAAACGCCGGCAATTTCTTTAAACGGAAAGCCGGTTTTGGCCACGTTTAAGCGGTTATATTTTTCGAGGGCTGCTTTTAAATCGCTTATTCCTATTGGCTTTAAGAGGTAATCGATGCTGTTGAATTTAAAAGCTTTAATGGCGTATTCGTTATAGGCAGTGGTAAAAATAACAGGAGTTTCGATGTTGATTTTTGTAAAAATATCAAAACTCAGTCCGTCGGCCAGGTGTATGTCAACAAACAGCACATCGGCGCTTATGCCTTTTTCAAAAGCCTCCACGCTCTTTTTAATACTGTCGAAAACAGTCACCACATTAATTGTTTTGTCAATCCGTTTTAAGAGAGTGCTTAAATGGTCGGCCGACAGTTTTTCGTCTTCTATTATGATGACATTCATACTTTTTGTAACAACGGAATTTTTACAGAAAATAATTTTGAATCCTGAAACACCTCCACTTTTTTATCGGTGTAGAATTTATAACGCTCGCGAATGTTGTTTAATCCGGTTTTCGAACTTTCTTCTTTATTGCTGCGTAATTGTAAATTGTTTTTTACCTCCAATTCTGTATGACTTGCTAAAACACTGATGGTTAAAGGCATTTCCGACGACACTTCGTTGTGTTTGATGGCATTTTCAATTAGTATTTGCAATGCCATGGGCGGTAAAAGTAAGTGCCGCATGTTGGCAGGAATGTCAATTTCAAATTTTAAGCTGGTATCAAAACGTATTTGCAAAAGGTAGGTGTAAGATTCAATAAATTTTAATTCTTCTTCCAATGGAATTAATTCGCTGTTTCTTGATTCAAGTAAATAACGGTAAACCTTAGAAAGCTGATTAATAAAATCAACAGCCTTGTCCTGATCTTTATAAACCAGCGACGACAACACACTTAAATTATTAAACAAAAAATGCGGGTTTACCTGTTCTTTTAAATTTTGCAACTGTGCCTGTGTGCTTTGTGTTTTGTATTTCTCCACTTCTACCAAAGAATTTTTCCAGTTATTAAAAAATTGCGTGCCAACTTCAACCGATAAAATAATTACCGAAATAAGCATCCCAAGAATAATGGCTGTTAACATAAAACGGTCGCGCGCTTCCACCGGAAAAGTGCAAACGTATTTATTAAAGCCCAACATACTCAAGTAGATGGTAATTGAGCCAAACGCCATGCTCAGGGGCAATTGCACCAGAATGCGTTTGCCGGCTTTTTCTTCCCATGGAAAATAGCGGCTTGTGATGCGGTCAATAATTAAATTGCCTTCCCAAACCAAAATGGTAATTACAATGGATGTAAAAAAATCGAAGAAGCGGTTTCGGTCAACATTAATTTTTGCAGTAATCGAGTCGAGTATAAACGAAATGATGAAACCGGCAATCACCATGTAAACAAAACGTATTTTACTTCTGCTCATGCTCTAAAATTAATCATTCTGTGAGTAAGACAATATTTTTAATGCAGGTTTTCAATTTTCTTTAACCACTTTTCTCTGAATTCTAGTGTGGAATTTCTAATGGGCCCTATGCCTATTACTTGTTTTGTTTTAACACCGCAAAACCCAAGCACGCGGTCGCGAACCATGTTTACAGAAGGAGCACGGTAAAAAAGGCGATAAAACCACACAGGCGTGTCGGTGGTGTAAATTATTTCGGCGGTTTTTCCCTTTAGGAGTTTGTCCCACATGGGGCTGTTTTTTTTGTACTTAAAGGCAAAGCCAGGCACAAGGGTTTTATCAAAAAATCCTTTTAGCAGCGCGGGCACAGAGCCCCACCAAACCGGATGAATGATTACCAAATGTTGTGCTTCGCTAATTTTTTTTCGAGCATCAATAATGTCTGCTTCCACACCAGTATTTTCTTTTGTGTAAGTGCCTTCAAAATTGGGATTAAATTGCAAATCGTATAAATTAATTAACACTACTGCGTTGCCTGCTTTAAGTGCTCCCTTAGTGTAGGCTTTTGACAGGGCGTCGCAAAAACTTTGTTTGTTGGGATGACCGTTTATGACAAGTATTTTTTTCATACAACTTAAAACTGAACTTTGTAAACAAAATTAGGGAAGAACCCAATCTGATAGGCTGTGTTGATTTTGTTAGTTACCGGGTTGTATCTTTCGGCAAACACATTTTTGTGATTGGTAATGTTTTGAATGTCTAACGAAAACGATTGCGAAAGTTTTTTCGAATGGCTGTTGATGGTATAACCGGCTTTAAAATCCAACCTGAAAAAGTCAGGGATGCGTTGCGAAAAGGCTTTGTTGTCGCCCTGAAGCACTTGCTCCTTAACAGCCTGCGAAGCGGCTAAATCCACAGGCGTGTAATAGCGGCCACCGGCCTGTGTCATTTTAATACCCAACGAAATTACATTGCGCTTTTCTTTACCCACTTTAAAATCTTTTCCACCCAAAACATTATAAACGTAATTGCCGTTAAAAGCCGTGTTGTGTTCCACCTTATCGCTGCCTTTAAATTTAGATTGATACAACGTACCGGTTATTAATACATAATAATTTTTACTGAAAAATTTCTCAATGGTCAATTCCGCACCATAATTGGTTCCGGTGCCTTTGTTAATCAAACTGTCCTGATCGTTAGGTAAAAAACTGGCGCCGGCATTCAGCATCGAATAGCTACTGGCGTTTTGTGTAACAGGCACATTGGATAACATTTGGTAATACACTTCGGTTTTAATTCTCCAATCTTTTACGGGCAATACATCGTAGCCTAACACAAAATGCTGACTGTTGGTAAAGCCCAGATTTTTATTCGTCATTATATAACCGCCATCCAAATTTCGTGTTCTGTAGAAATACACATCGGTGGGTTGCATTTGGCTGTGCATGCCGTAACCAGCGCTAATGGTGTGTTTTTCGGAGAGCTGATATTTTAAACCTAATCGTGGTTCCACCGAAGTGGAATTGTTGAGTGCCAGTATCTGAGCATGCACTCCGGCGTTTAAGGTTAATTTATCTGTGAAACGGTATTTGGCCTGAAAATAGCCCTGATGCAACATGGTGTAATCGTTAAAATCCCAGTATTGACGCCAGTTTTGCAACGAGTCTTTGGCACGGGCATTCAGCACCAGATTAATCACTTCCGAAATAATTCCGGTTTTAATAAACAGTTTGGAATTAATTTTTGAATTGTACGAAGTATTAATGGAATAGTGCAACTGGCTGGTTTTGTTCTCAACATTGCGTTGCAAAGGTTTTGTATCGGTGGCCACCACATCTTCCAAATAATTAGAAGCGTTGTAAGTGCCGCCAATAATGGTATTAAAATAAGAACGGTCGTTTACTTTAATAAAATGTTTTAATCCAATTAAACCAATATCGCTGGTAAAATAACTATCGCGTGTTGGGTTGGCAAATAAATCGGTGGTATCAATTTTGGTGTGAAGAAAATCAATGTGACTTTTAGCCCCTAATCCAAACAAGGTAAATTTCCCGAATTTGGTTTGACCACCATTTATTTTAAACGACAAATCCTGATAAAACGGCGTAGCAGCCGTACCAATGGGAATGCCCACGGCCTGAGCCACGCCGGTAAACGAATAGCGGTAGGCAAATAAATACGACGAGCCTTTTGCTTTATTAATGGGCCCTTCGGTCATGGCTTCAATTCCGGTTAAAGCACCAATCTGAAACGTGTGTTCCCTTTTTTCGGAGTTGCCGGTTCTGAATCCTAAATCAAAAACACCGGCATTGGCATTGCCATATTCAGATGGAAAAGCGGAAGTAAAAAAATCGGAATTTTTTAAAACATTTGTATTGATGGCACTCACAGGGCCGCCGGTGGTTCCAACAGTTGAAAAGTGATTTGGATTAGGGATATTTAATCCTTCAATGCGCCACAACACACCGGTGGGCGAATTGCCACGAATAACAATGTCGTTTCGCGAATCGTCGGGCGAACTCACACCTGCAAAATTTGCTGCAAGGCGTGCGGCATCGGAGCGTCCGCCGGCGTAGCGGTTTACTTCTTCCATTGAAAAAGAACGGCCACTCACGCTCACCAGCTCATTGTTGGTCTCGTTCTTTTTTGTAGCGGCCACCACCACTTCGTTGAGTGACGACACATTTTCTTCCATGCCAATTTCCAAAACAGTTTCCTTGCCTGCTGTAACCACAATGTTTGACTGCACCACTTCTTTGTATCCCACATAACTAATCTTTACATCATAACGTCCAGGTGCCACATCGGTAATTTTAAATTTTCCGTCGGCATCGGTCACAGCGCCCTTAACTGGATTGGTGTTTACAAGAATAACATTGGCTCCGGGTAAATTCATCTGGGCTTGTTTATCCAAAACGGTGCCCCGAATGGTTTGGGTGGAGTTTTGAGCCACAAGCGCCGAACCCAAAAAGGCAGAGGCAATAAATAAAAGGTGTTTAATAGATTTAATCATAGTTATTTTAATTTGATGTAAAAGTAGTCTGCACGTGGGGCCTCTTAAATCAAAAAACCATGAACTGTTGAATTAATGGGTTGAGTTGTAAAAACGTTCCAAATTATAGATTGAAACAACGATTAATTTGGGTTAAGAATTATTTAGAGCAAAAGATTACTTCGCCTTAATCTTTTCCTTTACAATAAATGCAGTTGGAAATTCGGGTTTTATTTTTTGAAGCGACTCAAAAGCTTCCAGTTTGGTCTTAAAATCGCCCACCAGCACTACAAAGTTGGGTTGCTGATATTCTTTATACGTATCGTATTCCGGAAAACTTTTCGAAAACTTATTGCGGATGTTTTCAGCCGCCTCACGATCCACTCCAAAATGAATTTTAATCCGGTAGCCTTCCTGCACACCATTGGTCATGCGGTGATACTCCGATTTTTTTTGAATGGCCTGCTGAACTTTAATTTGCGTTTGCAAAGGATTGTCCTGAGCAAAACCCGTAAATGCCATTGCAAAATAGCAGAAAACGAACACGATAGCCTTTTTAATCCCCGAATACATTACTCACAAAAGTACGGTAAAAATGCGTTGAGCCACTCAAAATTTGTTAATTTTGTTGACTATTCAAATTCAAAAAATGGACAAATTTTCTTACCTAGGAAACAGTGACGTCAATGCGATGGAAGATCTGTTTATTCAATTTCAAAAAGACCCTGCATCAGTTGACAAAAGCTGGCAGGATTTTTTCAAAGGATTTGAATTTGGCCGCACCGATTATTCATCGGACCAGTCAGGCGCTATTCCCGAAAACGTAAGCAAAGAATTTAAGGTAATTAACCTTATTAATGGGTACCGTATGCGTGGCCACTTGTTCACCAAAACAAATCCAGTTCGTCAGCGCCGTAAATACAAGCCCGACATGTCTATTGAAGTGTTTGGCTTAACCGAAAAGGATTTAGACACCGTTTTTCAGGCAGGCTCCGAAATTGGTACGGGTCCGGCCAAACTACGCGACATTGTGGCCGTTCTCGAAAAAACCTATTGCAACAGCATTGGTGCCGAATACATGTTCATTCGCAACCCCGACCTTTTAAAATGGTTGGAAACCCGAATGGAAAAATCACAAAACATTCCCACATTTTCCAAAACCGAAAAAACTGAAATACTTCACAAACTAACCGAAGCCGTTGTTTTCGAAAACTTTTTAGCCACCAAGTTTGTAGGTCAAAAACGATTTTCTTTAGAAGGAGCCGAATCTTTTTTACCCGCCATCAACGCGCTGATTAACCATGGCATTGATTTGGGCATTGAAGATTATGTGATAGGAATGGCACACCGTGGCCGCCTTAACGTACTTGCCAACATCATGCACAAACCTGCCAAAGATATTTTTGCCGAGTTTGAAGGACGTCCCAGCGAGGACAGTTTGTTTGATGGCGATGTAAAGTACCACATGGGCTACAGCTCCGACTTTTCGGGCAAAGACGATAAAAAAGTACACATTTCCTTAACGCCAAATCCTTCGCACCTCGAAACCGTGGCACCTGTTGTGCAGGGCATCACGCGTGCTAAAATAGATCACCGCCACCAGGGCAATTACCGCAAGGTGTGCCCAATTGTAGTGCATGGCGATGCTGCAATTGCAGGTCAGGGCATTGTTTACGAAGTGGTTCAAATGGCACACCTCGAAGCCTATAAAGTGGGAGGCACCATTCATTTTATTATCAACAATCAAGTGGGCTTTACTACCAATTACATGGATGCACGCTCAAGCACTTATTGCACCGATGTTGCGAAGGTTACCAAATGTCCGGTGTTTCATGTGAACGGCGACGACGTGGAAGCCTTGTGTTTAGTGGCCCGCATGGCCATGGAATACCGTTTGGCATTTAGAAAAGATGTGTTTATTGATGTGCTTTGTTACCGCAAATACGGACACAACGAGGGCGACGAACCACGGTTTACACAGCCTTTGTTATATAAGGAAATTGCCAAGCACCCCAATCCAAAAGAAATTTACGCCAAAAAATTAATTGCCGAAGGAAGTTTTACCGAAGCAGAAATAAAAGCGATTGAAAAAGAATACAAGGATGAGTTGGAGCACGATTTGGATGAAGCCCGCAAAACGGAAAAAGCCAAGGTAACTTCCTTTTTGCAAGGCACCTGGCAGGGCGTTCACATGGCCGGTGCCGATGCTTTTGACCAATCGCCCGAAACAAAAATAAGCGACAAATTATTTGTAGAGCTCGCTAATAAAATTACGCAACTGCCTAAAGACAAAAAATTCTTTAATAAAATTGAACGCCTGTTTGCCGACCGCTACGCCATGATTACCAACAACAACTACGATTGGGCCATGGGCGAATTAATGGCCTACGCCTCGTTGATGATGGATGGTCATCAGGTGCGCTTTAGCGGTCAGGACGTGGAACGCGGCACGTTTTCGCACCGTCATGCAGTGGTTAAGGTGGAAGACAGCGAGGAAGAATACACGCCTTTAAACAACATTGGCGCTCCGCAAAAACTCGACATCTACAATTCTTTTTTGAGTGAATACGGAGTACTTGGTTTTGAATATGGTTACGCCTTTGCTTCGCCCAACACCCTCACCATTTGGGAAGCACAGTTTGGTGATTTCTTTAATGGCGCACAAATTATTGTTGACCAATACATATCTTCCTCCGAATACAAATGGCGCCGCATGAATGGCCTGGTGGTATTGTTGCCACACGGCTACGAAGGACAAGGCCCCGAACACTCCAGCGCACGCATGGAACGCTTTTTGCAAATGTGTGCCGAAAACAACATGCAGATTGTAAACACCACCACGCCTGCGCAACAATTCCATGTTATCCGTCGCCAGTTAAAACGCGATTTCAGAAAACCACTCATTTGTTTCACTCCAAAAAAATTATTGCGTTACCCAAGTTGTGTGAGCAAACTAAGCGATTTCACAGAAACTGATTTTCAGGAAGTGCTGGATGACGCGGCCGATGCAAAAAAAGTAAAACGCGTGGCATTTTGTTGCGGAAAAATTTATTACGATTTAATAGAACGCCGCGAAGTGGAAAAAGCAAACGACATTGCCTTTATCCGATTAGAGCAATTGTATCCTTTCCCTAAAAAACAGGTGGATGCCATTCTGAAAAAATACAGTGCCGCCAAAGAATATTTGTTTGTGCAGGAAGAGCCGGAAAACATGGGCCCATGGCGCTTTGTTGACAAACACCTGCGCGCATTGAACCTTAAATATTTTGGAAGAGACGAAGCAGCCAGCCCTGCAACAGGTTTTGCCAAACGACATGCCGCCGAAAGCGAAGAAATTATGGAAGGCATTTTTGGTAAAGCGTCAAAAAAATAATCAGCTAAAATTTTAATAAACATTCAAAATTAATAGTATGGCAATTATAGAATTAAAAGTACCAAGTCCAGGTGAATCAATTACCGAAGTAATTATTGCACGTTGGGTAAAAAACACCGGCGATGTGGTTGAAAAAGACGAAGTACTTGCTGAAATAGATTCCGACAAAGCTACGTTAACACTCAATGCCGAAGAAGGCGGAAAAATAGAAGTATTGGCCGCAGAAGGAGATACCGTAAAAGTAGGGCAAGTAGTGGTTAAAATAGACACGTCGTTTAAAGCAGAAGCAAAAGCCGAAGCGCCAAAAGCGGAAGTGAAAGCCGAGCCTAAAAAAGAAACACCCGCTCCGGCTGCCACTCAAAAAGCTGCACCTGCTGCCGAAACAAAGACCTATGCTACCGGAACAGCCGCTCCGGCTGCCGCAAAATTAATGGCAGAAAATAATATCAGCGCCTCACAAATAAACGGAACAGGAAAAGACGGTCGCATTACTAAACAGGATGTATTGGCCGCGCTTTCAAACGGACTGCCTACTGCCGCAAAAGTACTCAGCAACAGTTGGCAGGGCGGACGTGATAAAGACCGTAGCAAAATGACCTCGTTGCGCAAAACCGTGGCCAAGCGTTTGGTGTCTGTAAAAAACGAAACCGCCATGCTTACCACCTTTAACGAAGTGGACATGAGCGCCATATACGCCATTCGTGCAAAATACAAAGACAAGTTTAAAGAAGTGTATGGCAACAACGTAGGCTTTATGAGCTTTTTTACCAAAGCTGTAACCGAGGCCCTGTATCATTTTCCTGCTGTAAATGGCATGATTGATGGCGACGAATTGGTTTATAATAAATATTGCGACATTGGAATTGCTGTGAGCGCCCCAAAAGGCTTAATGGTGCCGGTGTTGCGCAATGCCGAGTTAATGAGCCTGGCACAAATTGAAGCTGGCATAAAGGATTTGGCAGTTAAGGCCCGCGATGGAAAATTAACCATTGCCGATATGGAAGGAGGAACCTTTACCATTACTAATGGCGGTGTGTTTGGCAGCATGATGAGTACGCCAATTATTAACCCTCCGCAAAGCGCCATTTTAGGTATGCACAATGTAGTTGAACGCCCAATGGCAGTAAATGGCCAGGTGCTTATTCGCCCAATGATGTATGTGGCTTTAAGTTACGACCACCGCATAATTGACGGCCGTGAGAGCGTTGGTTTTTTAGTGAAGGTAAAAGAGATGCTGGAAAATCCGACACGCATGTTGTTTGGCGGAAAAAATCCAGAAGAAATTCTATTGGGACTTTAAACTCTGAACTTTCAACTTTGAATTTTCAACTTTGAACTCCCCGCGCTGAGCAGAGTCGAAGCGTCAACTTTGAACTTTCAACTATTTCTCAAACTGATAATGACTGTAGTCGTCGAGGAGGGTTTTTAAAAATGCTTCATCCTCTTGTTTTACTTCCGAAATGCCGTATTTCTTTTTTATTTTTTCGGCAAGCAATTTAAGGTGTTCAGGTTTTTCCTGAGAGGCCGAAAAGTCCATCACTTCTTTAATAATATTGGCGTCGCTATCGCTGAGCATGGCCACCTGTGGATACACAATGGTATAATCCGGTTTTACTTCTTTTAATATGGTGTCGTTTATGGTTACTTTGTGATTCAATTCTATCACGGTAGTTCCGGCCACCATGTCGCCAAGGCGTTGGGCCTTTTCGGTAGCGGCAATGGTAATAAGACCAATCAGCCCGTCATCAATAATCCTGAACATGGAGCGAATGAGGTAAGAACCGAAATTGGGTTGTGTGCCATTGAGTTTCACCACTTTTATTTTTACAATTTTTTTTCCAAAACTCTGGCCGTTCATAAAAGTTTCGCAAAGCAAATTGTACATAAAGGCGGGCAGGGCCAGAAGTATTAAAACTCCAATCATTATTTCGTTGCCACTGTCGCTGCTGTTTTGGTTGCTGTACCAGTTACGGATAAGGGCGACAAAAATAATGAGGTAAAGCACAAAAATATAACTGAAGCGGATAATGGAATCGATGATGATTGCCAGCATTCGTGGCCCAATTCCGGCAAGTTTATAATTAAGATTTACATTTTGCGTGGTGCTTATTTGTATATTTTCCATGGGCAGGTAAAAATGTGTGATTTAATTTCTATATTTAGAATTGCTAAGTTATAATTTTCCGTATAATCTCTGCAATTAACCCTAATATCGGGAATCGGTCGGCTATTTACGGAACACAAGCAAGCAACTGACGATGAAGGAAATTACCTTTTTGAAACAGAATGCCCAAAAATGGGAGGAATACGAAAAGCTGGCCGGCGACGAAAAAAACATAGAGCCGGCGCGCCTCACCGAAATGTTTGTGGAAATTACCGACGACCTTTCTTACGTTAACACCAACTACAAACAAACCAAAACAGCGGCCTATGTAAATGGTATTGCCTCGCGCATACACCAACTGGTTTATAAAAACAAACGCGAACACGGCAACCGCTTTATTACTTTTTTCACGCAGGAACTCCCCGCTATTTTTGGGCATTATCACAAACAACTTTTTTATTC
>JADLED010000015.1 GCA_020846335.1 Bacteroidia bacterium | reverse complement strand
GTTGTTAAGCTGGGCTATTTCGTTTTCGTAATTTTCAATTTTGTTGTTTAGGCCATCAATGGTGCTGTTCAAACCCATTACACTGTTGTTTAATTCGCCGATGTTAAATTGCAGGCTGCTTATTTCGGCCAACAGGTTGGCTTTTTCAATGGTCAGGTTATCAATTGTTTGTTGCAATTCGGCCAATTGTTCGCTGCTTTGACCGGCAAGCAACAACTGGTTTTGAGCATTGGCCAGTTCCTGTTTTACCTGCAACAATTCCTGATTAAGGGCGGCGTTGTTGGCTTCCAGATTGGTAATTTCAAAGTTTTTATTGGCCAACACTTCTTTAAAGTCTTCGGCTTTGCCGGCACTGTGTAGTTTAACTTCCTCCAGTTCCGATTTAAGTAAACTGATTTCAGCTTCCAGACTTTCAACTTTATCCTGAGCTAAATCTATTTCATTAATAAGGTTGGTATTTTCGGCCAACAGTTTTTGAAATTCAACTTCCTTGTTTTTAATTTCCTGTTGCGAACTGTTAAGCAATTCGGCTTTAAAATTTTCGAGGTTGCTTTCGCTTATAGAAATGGTATTGTGCAAATCCTGTATTTCGAGTCTGGCATTTTCCAGTTCCTGAATTTTGGCTTCGAGGTTGGCTTCGGTTTGACCAAGGGTGTTGGTGGTACTTTCGAGCACTATGCCCAGATTGCTTAGTTCGGTGCGAAGGCCATCCATTTTGCCGGTAAGTTCGTTTACATAATCGCTGTGCGCCAAATTAATATTGGCAATCTGATTATTTAATTCGTTTACCTGTTCACTTACAGATAGGGAGCTGCTTTGCTTGAAGCCTTCGAACTCGGCACTCAGGCCAAGGTATTTTTCGGTTTCGGCAGTAAGTTGGCTTTCGAGGGTACTTAGTTTTGAACTTAATTCGCCAATTTCAGTATTTCTATTTTCCAGGCTCAGGCTCAGTTCACGTATTTGTTCGATAGAGCTATCGCTAACTAGCTGTGCCTTGCTTAATTCTTCCTGTAGTTTAGAGTTTTGGGTATTGGAATGAATTAAGGTGTTCGATAATTTTTCTTCGTACTCACTAATAATACCGGCCACGCGTGTTTCGTTGGCGCTAATAGTTTGGTTTAAACTATTTTCGTGTGAAACTTTTAATGCCTCTAACTGATTTTGAAACGACAGGTTTAGTTCTTCCTGCGATGAACTGATAACAGCATTGAGGTCGGCAATTTGTTTTTCGTAGGCCTGCACCAGTTGCGATTCTTTGTTTTTAAAATCGTTGGTAAGCGACTCAATAACCGAATTAAAATTAAAGGTGAGCAGGTTTTTCTGATCATCGAGGGCAAAACGCAGATTGCTTATTTCGGCAGAAGTGCTTTGTTCGAGTGTGGCCAGTTTTTGTTCGTAGTCGGCCTGCAGCGCGCTAATGGTGCTTTGGTTGGCGGCAATAAGGGTGTTAATTTCATCCTGACTTCCCGAAGAAAGGCCGTTGATTTTATGTTCATACTCATTCTTAATGCTTTGCAGTTGCTGTTGGTGCGTAGCATTAAGGGCATTGAGCTGGTCTTCGTGCGAACCAATCAGGTTTTGTTCAGAAAGGGTCCAGTTGCTGCTGAGTTCAGAAAGTTTTAATTCGTAGTCGGCTTTAATGGAAGTTTCGCGGGTAGAGGCTTCTTCTTTAAGTGCGTTAATTTTATTGTTGAGGCCTTGTTTTACAATTTCGAGTTCGAGGTTGGCGTGTTCGCGGGCCTCTTCCATGCGCTGCTCGTAGCCGGCGGCAATGGTGTTGAGGTCGTCTTTAAGCCCCTGAATTTCTAAAAGGCGGGCTTCAATTTCTTCCTGTTTGGCCTGCAATTGCTCTTTAATGGTGCTGCGCAACTCCTTAAAGCTGGTGAGTTCGGCTTTGTAGTTGTTGTTATCGCGCTCCATCACCACCAATTTAGTGTTCAGCACGTCGATGGTAACCTGCAGGCGTTTGCAGTCTTCATCGCGCATAATGAGCTGGTTGCGGTAATCGCTTAACGAGCGTTTAAGGTCGTTAAACTCTTTACGCAAAACAACATCATTGTCTAAAACTTGTTGTAATTCAGATTTTAAGCTTTCTACATTCATTGGTAGTAAATTGATTTTGATAAAAATAAGTAAGTAAACGACGGCGATTACATGGAGTAGCCACGATGATTAAACAGAGCGGTGTTAATTAAGTGTAAGGTTATTAAAAGCAAAATGTTAATTGAAAGAGGTGTTAAACTTGCTGATTTTAGTGGCGATTTGAAGTGTGTCGCTTCTTTTTCAACATGAGGGCAATGAGATACAATGGGATTTTTTTCCTATAATCTGTGTTTCTATGTGGTTGTTTTTTCAAAACGAAAACTCAGAGCCTCGGTGATTGAGAGGGGTTTTTCTGTGCTGGCAATTAATTCTTTTTGTTATATCTGTTTCTGATATGTGTTAATCAAATTCAATACGTACTTTTGAAAACATTTATATTGAATAAAACCTTTTGGAATTTACTAAATAAACATCACATGGTCTCCCACTCCGAAATCGTAAAAGCCCCAATCGCAAAAGTATGGGAACATTTTATTTTTAAAATCGATCACCCCGAAAATTTTGTACCGGGTGTAAGCGATGTAAAAGTACTCGAAAAAAAAACAGATTACACGCTGCGCGAAATGAGCATAACCATGCCCGATGGAAAATCGTTTCGTTTTAGTGAAAAGATAACCCACGCCCCTTACTGGGTAAAGTTTTTAATTGCCGAACACCCTGTGTATTCGGGTTATGTGGACAATGTGGCCGAAGCCATGAGCGACAACGAAACCAAAATTACCTATAGCATTTATTGGACCAACAAAAGCACCGGTGAGGTTTTTAATAACACCGATGTGCCAAAAAATGCGGTGCTAAAAACAGTGGATTTTATTTTAAAACATAATTCTTAATTCCAACCTTCAAACCACAGGTAATCAATAAGCTTTAATTTTTTAGAACTGCCACTTAACATTTTTTGTTTCGCTCCGGCTCAAATAAATGGTATCTTAGATGTAAGTCAATTGGTTTACGCTAAATTTTAAATCTTAAGTGATGGCACAAAATCTAAAAACGGTCACCCTTATTTTTGCATTGGCATCTCTGGCAGCCTGCAACAAATCCGATAACGAAGTTGTTAAAGTTGCACCGGCAACGCAAAGCACCGAATATGCGGCCAGCATTAGCAAAGTAAAAGAGCATTACCAAATTGACACCTTATTGATTTTAGGTAACCGAAACAAAAAACAATTGTTGCAAAACCTTCAAACTCAAACATTGCAGGAGATAAAAAACGTGCAGGGAATTCCGGATTTTATACGTGCGTTTTTAGACAGCAACTCAGTTACCAAAACCTTTGAAATGGCTAACCCTAATCAGGATTGGCAGCCCGGCGACCTCCCCGTTTTTGAATTTAGAAAAACACTGGTAAAGCCCGAAAAAAACAGCACTGACTCCGTTTTTATTACCATGCTCTTGCCCAAAAAAATGCCACGCCAGCAACTGGCCTATTTTGCCATTGGCAACAACATAGCGGTTTTGGCGCACTATTACGGCGGCTCACGCAAAATGGAACAAATCTCTATTTTTAAGTTTGAAGGCACACAAATTGTTGACTTTTGGTTTGACAACGATTGTGAATTTGCCGCCGAAAAAGAAAAAATTCTGAAATACCTCAGTCGTCCAAAACCACCAAAGGTTTACAACAGCGCCTGTTAATTCTGATTTTAGTTGCTGTGAGCATGAAAACACTCTGCCTAAATGCGGCACTCTTCTTATTCATTATTAGCCTTGGTGCGCAAAATGCAATGGTTGCCGATAGCGCCACCGTCATTATCAAAAACATCAGCCACAAAAAAATTACGTTTTATATGGCCTCCATTAAAGGCTATACCATTGGAGGAAAAAAACTTAAACCAAGCAAAAGCCACGAATTTAAAATACCATTAACCGGTAGCAACCTCTTTCGATTCAACATTTATACGGATCGAAAACGACAAAACAGATATTCGGTAGAACCAATGGATTATTTTGAGCAGGTAAGCGAAATGAAAATTGAAGCCGGCACCTACCTTTATGAAATTGACCTTAACGAAGATGCAAGCTCACTAAACATTAAACTCACCAAAACCCGTTAAATGTTAGCCAACTCAGGGCGACTTTCTTTCTGCTTTTATAAATACCAAACAAAAAAAAGGTAAAAAACTCAACTTTTTCCCGTTTTTTGCGTTTAAGGGTAAAATAGACTCAAAAGATTGAGCATTTTTTAGTAACTTTACATACTTAAACCATTTTATAGCATGAGGCAGCTTAAAATAACCAAATCAATTACCAACCGCGAAAGCGCATCACTCGATAAATATTTACAGGAAATTGGCCGTGAAGAACTTATTACCGCCGAAGAAGAAGTAATATTAGCCAAAAAAATTAAGGATGGCGACCAACGCGCCCTCGAAAAACTGACCCGTGCCAACCTGCGCTTTGTGGTGTCGGTTGCAAAACAGTACCAAAACCAGGGCCTTAGCCTTCCTGATTTAATTAACGAAGGTAATTTGGGTTTAATTAAAGCCGCCCGCCGTTTCGACGAAACCCGTGGTTTTAAATTTATTTCCTACGCCGTTTGGTGGATTCGTCAAAGCATCCTTCAGGCATTGGCCGAACAAAGCCGTATTGTGCGCCTTCCTTTAAATCAGGTGGGTTCTTTAAATAAAATAAACAAAGCTTACAGCAAACTCGAACAACAATTTGAGCGCGAACCTAGTGCCGAAGAATTGGCCGATATACTTGATTTACCAATTGACAAAGTAAGCGACACCATGAAAGTGAGTGGCCGCCACGTGAGCATGGATGCTCCTTTTGCCAATGGCGAAGAAAGCAGCCTGTTGGACGTGTTGGTGAATTTAGATTCCCCAAAAGCCGATACCGGTTTAATGAACGAATCTTTAAGTAAAGAAATTGACCGCGCGCTCAGCACTTTAACCGAAAGAGAAAGAGATGTGGTGAAATTGTTTTTCGGCATTGGCTTAAACCACGGTTTAACACTCGAAGAAATTGGCGATAAATTTGATTTAACCCGCGAACGCGTGCGTCAGATTAAAGAAAAAGCCATTCGCCGCCTGCGCCACAGCAGCCGTAGCAAATTATTACAACAGTATTTAGGATAATAGTGTATTAAAATTTAAGACCCGCTTTGGCGGGTTTTTTTATTTATATGACCTCGCAAGAACTTCCACTTAGTCCCCGCCGGTTTTTAAAACCCGTTTTGGCTCACGCCATTTCCTTAGCGCTTGGTTTGGTATTTTTATACTCTGGCTACACCAAACTGTGGCCTTTAATCGAAACATTTGAATTTACTTTTGTTGACATTGGTGCCGCTAACTGGTACACTGCACCTATAATAGCAAGGCTGCTTATTGGCCTCGAAATTTTTGTAGGCGTTTTATTAATTGCAGGATATCACCTAAAACGTTTTACATTGCCACTAACCTTTGCCCTGCTTTTGTTTTTTACCATTTATCTCGGCATTACTATAATGACAACGGGCAACAAAGGCAATTGCGGTTGCTTTGGCGAACATTTACACATGACACCTCTACAGGCCATTATTAAAAATGTGTTGATGATGGCCGCCGCCGCAGTTATTTATTTTTTGTACGAAGGCTGGAAAATACCCTACAATAAATTAGTGCTGAGCCTTGTTTTTGTGAGTACACTCACGCTGCCCTTTATCATCAATCCGGTTTACTATGCCTATACCTCCAACAACCTCGATGAAAAAGTGAATTATCCATTACAACTCAATTTATTGTATTCGCCCGAAGATACAGCCAAGGTTGAAGTTCCAAAAGTGGATTTAAGAAGCGGTAAACACGTGGTGGCTTTTTTAAGTTTAACTTGTCCGCATTGCCGTGTGGCTGCTAAAAAATTCAAGGTAATAAAAAAGAACAATCCTGAATTGCCCATTTATTTTATTTTGAACGGCGATAAAGAAAAGTATGCCGAATTTATAGAAGACACACATGCAGACAATATACCCTACAGCTATTGCCTTGGAAAAAGCTTTGTGCAACTTGCCACAGCGCAATTGCCCCGCCTTTATTACCTAGATAACGGAGTAGTGGTTAAGAAGGTCGATTATTTTGAGTTAAACCAATACGGGATTGAAAACTGGCTAAGAACCGGCAAACCCTGAGCAATGTAAATATGCCACATTAAATCAGTTTACCGAAACTTTAAACGCCACTTCCACATCACTTTCGCCGGGAGCATAGGTGCCATCTTTGGCTCCTTCGGGTTGGTGACGCAAGGTAACTATAAACGGGAATTTGCCAGTAACTGCCGATTGTGTTCTCACATAAGTTTGTAGGCCAATGTTTCGGGCAATCTTACCTTTACCGGCACCATTGTCGGTATCGGCATAACGCATGATAATGTTGCTGCCGTTTAGTTTTACCGTGTAATTGGGATAGCCTGATTTAACAATGCTGTTGCCATTGTTATTGGTTGCGTTGGCAGGATTACCATTGTAAAACAACATGTGCTCAAAACTTTCTTCGCCAGCCACTACGTTCGAAATGGAGTCTGCCGGATTTTTTGTTTCATCCAATATCACCACTTGTGTTTTGTAAACCTTATTAGCTGCCAGATTAATTACCGAATCAAGGCCATTGTTTAAAAATGCACCGGCTTGCCCACCACCGCCATCGGCATCCTTAAACGTAAAGGGCGAACCTGCCAATGCCGCGTTGCTGATTGAATCCCAAAAATAAACTTTAAGGGTTGTTACCACTTCTGTTTCATTGTTATTGGCCGGAGGATCAGCGGCTGTAACTGTTTTCTTATCCTTCTTACAACTGGCTGAAGAGGTAATCGCAACTATCAATAAGTAACTTGCAAATTTTGAAATTGTTTTCATAACTGATTGTTTTATTTTTTTGGTTTATAATATAATTGGAGGGGAATGGTAAGCGTTACCTTATAGGAACGGCCAACCGCATCGCAGTAATAACGGAATCGGTCAAGAAATTCGCGGTAGCGGGCATTGAGCAGATTGTTGGCACTGAAGTTTAACAGGATTTTTTGTTTTTTGATTTTTATGGTACTTGCAAAATCAAATCCCAACAAATAATATCCTGCCGGAGGAGCCGCAAAATCAGCATTGGCAGGCACACGCCACTGTTTTGAAACAAAGGTGTTGTTAATCTGAAAATAGGTATTAACACACTTTTTTAGTTCCGGAATTTTAATTCTCAACGAAACATCGCCCCTGTCGCCGGGCATGTAAATCAGATAATCTTTAATCGCATAGTTCCAGGCTCTTACCCACATGCCTTTTGCCTGTAACACTAAGCGTTTACCTAAATTAAACTCTGCTTTAGCATCCATGCCACTGATGCGGGTGTTGGCCTGTGTGTAATTAAACACCGGAAAGGCCCCGCGAATGGTCAATTCAAAATTTCCTGCAGGATTGAGGTAAATAAAATTCTGAAACTGATTGTGGTATAAAGTTAGTTCGGCCAGAACTTTTTTTCGTTTAAAAATACCTGTTGTCGTTATATTGTAACACCGTTCAGTTTTTAAATTTTCGTTTCCTCTTTCAATGGCCGAAACACCCTGATGAATGCCATCGCTGAACAACTCATTTGCCGCAGGGGCGCGCCAGGCCGAACCCGCATTAACAAATAAATTAAAGGTGCTGTCCCTTTTCCAAATATACCCGACATTATACGTCACATTGCTAAAATCACGTTTCACGTTTACCCAATCTTTCCCTTTATAAAAAAAGGACTGCAGCTTTTTGGCGTCGTACCTCAAGCCCGCTTCCAGCTCCGCATGTCGCATCACATAACGTTCTGTAACAAAAATGCCCCAGGTGTTGTTGTAATAATTTGGTATAAAAAAACGGCCTTTGTAAGAGTTGTCCTGATACATGTAACTGGCGCCCATGGTGCCTCTGAACGATTTTATGTTATCGTGCTCCAGCAGGGCATCGAGTGTTTGTGAGGTAATTCTTAAATCCAAATCGGGTGGCACCACACCGCTTTGTAATTCGGAATTGGTCAGGCGTCGTAAATCGTATTCCTGCCGCAAATTGTATTGCCAGGCGTATTGCAACTTGGCGCGCCACTTCGACGAAAAATGGTAATGCGCCAAAGCCTTCAGCAATTCGTGCGACACCTGTTGATTGGGTCGAGCAATGGTATAAGAAAATTCCGACAGGCTGTCGATGGGTTTACCTGTGTTTAAAGCTGCCTGCAGGTCGCTAAGATTGCCAATGTGTGAACCCTTAAAAATACCGATGGCAGTATTAAACTGCGAATAATAAATTTCGGCACCCACTTTTTTGTAATGGTAATTTAAGGCATAAGAAAAATTCTTTTCTTCCAGGGCTGTGTTGCTTAAATAATAATCAGGTGTTTTTAAACTTCCGCCCTTTTTATAAGTGCCCTGCGCACGCCAACTGATGTGTTTTAGTTTTTCAAAATTCCCCTGCAAAATTCCCGAAACAATTCCCGCTTGTCCGTTACTTATTCCCGAAAGATTAACCTCGCCGGTAACTGCCGCGGTGTCGGGTAGCTCATCGGCTTCCACCAATACCACACCGGCTATGGCATCGCTACCGTAACGGATGGCAGCCGCGCCTTTTATCACAGATATTTTTCTTGCAATAAAAGGGTCTATTTCTGGTGCGTGTTCGTTTCCCCACTGCTGCCCTTCCTGCCGTATGCCGTTATTTAAAATTAAAAGCCGGCAGCCCTGCATGCCATGAATCATGGGTTTTGAAATACTGGCCCCGGTATTTAATGCCGAAACGCCTGAAATATTTTTTAGAGTTTCGCCCAAACTTTCGCCTTTGGCCTTTTGCCGGTCTTCTTCACTCAATTGCGATTCGGTTTGTGTTTTTTTCATTTCGAGCCGCTTATCCATGATGTCCACTTCGCTCAGGTTATTTAAACTGTGTGGTAACTTAATGTTGATGCGCTTTGAGAATTTAAGGTCCACTTCAATCACCGTATCGTGACAGCCCAAATGTTTAATCAGAAGTTGATACGTGTTGGGACAAAGGTTTTCAAATACAAATTCGCCATGTTCGTTGGTTTCAAGTATTTTGCCTGTATTGAGCAGTTTAATAACGGCAAAACCCAGGTGCTCGTTTTTATCTTCGTCGAGCACACAGCCTTTTAAAGCCAGATTACAATTTTGAGCGCCGGTGTAAATGGCACTCAAAAGTGTTATTAAACCAAACACGTGTTTTTTTAACAACATACTTACCCATGCTTAGGGCATGGCAATTTTAAAAATGAATTTAAAAAGAGAATTTAACCGGAATTATTCGGTTACAGGCGGGGCACGTAAAAGCGAGATAGCATGTGCTATACTGCTTGCCTTATCGGAGGAAGTAGAAACTTTGTCATCGTCAGAAGATTTAACCGGGATGAAACTGAAAATGAATTTAAAAATGTTGAAGTAAACAGGCTTGTCGTATTTTTCGTAATCACAATCTTCGGTAGAACTTGATTTAACCTGTGTTTCGGGGCCGGTTAAACTTTGTGAGTGGTCGTGATGAAGCAGGTTGTGAATGTAAACTTTTGGTGTGGCAATCCATAAAGCCATTAACAGCATTATAGAAGAAACCAAAACTTTTATGTACTTATTCCTGATCATTTAGCGAAACAAAGTAATGCAATAAAAGCAATTGTTGCAAAATTTTAACACTTTGCAACAATTGGTCTATTTTTTCTTAATGGTTTGCTGCCTTTGTTTGGCCATTTCTTCCAGTCTTTTTTGGAAGTTGGATACCTTGGCAGGTTTTTTCATATTGGCTTCAAGCTGAGTTCTGATTTTGGCATCGCTCACAAACTTTTTAATGATAAAGTTTTGCAGGAAGGTGAACATGTTGGCTAAAAAGTAATACCAGCTTAAACCGGCGGCATAACGGTTCATTACCGCTAAAAAGATAACCGGCATAAAGTACATCATAAATTTCATGCCCGGCATTTGAGTGCTGCCCTGCTGTGGCATCATGCTGCTGTTCATGTAGGTATAAATTATGGTACTTACAAACATCAAAGCTGCAAACAAACTCACGTGGTCGCCGTAAGCCCAACTGATAAATGGCACGTTTCCAAAAGTCCAGATGCTATCGTAAGTACTTAAATCGTCGGCCCACAAAAAGCCGGCCTGACGCAGCTCAATGGCCGCGGGCACAAAGTTAAAGAGGGCAATAAGGATTGGAAACTGCAACAATAGCGGTAAACAGCCTGAGAGTGGATTAACGCCCGCCTTTCGATAAAGCGCCATCTGCTCCTGCTGCTTTTTCATTGGGTCGGCATTTTTTTCGAATTTGGCGTTAAGCGCGTCTGTTTCGGGTTTCAACACACGCATTCTTGCGCCACTCATGTAGGTTTTGTAGGCAATTGGCAACAATACTATTTTTACAATAATGGTTAGAATAAGTATCACAAGGCCCATGTTGATGCTTCCTAAATTATTGAAGAGTGGAATTACCAACCATTTATTAATGTAACTAAAAACGCTCCAACCGGTAGGAATAATTTTTTCGAGATCCCATTTGTAATCTTCAAGTGTGTTGTAATGATTTGGACCAAAATAAAAATTGAATCCAAATTTTTCGCTGGCGTTGTGGCCGTAAGGAATACCAACTTCACTAAAAACTGCTTTTACTTTGTTCTCTGAATCGGGGCGCAAAGAGGTTTTGATTTCGCTGCCTGCTTTTGCAAAAAGATTATCGGCAACTATGGTGGAGTTAAAAAACTGTTGTTTAAAGCATATCCATTTCACATCCACATCGTTCAGCGTTTTCTCTTCCTCTTTCATGGCATTGATGTAATCGGGGTCGTTTCCATCCTGTTTAAAGTAAATAGTGGAAGCTTCTTTTTCCTTGATGATGTATTTTTCCTGGCTCGGGTAAATCATCGACCAGTATAATTGAAACTGATCTTCGTTGGTGGTTAAAATATTTTGCATGCCAACAAAACGGATTTCACTTTTTACCAGGTAATCTTTTGGTTTAAGGCTGTACGAAAATTCGATGTAGCTACCGGGTTTACTGGTTTCCAGACGCATGTCGATGGACGTTGGCGTTTGTTTTACGGCTTTAAAATAAAACTCGTCGGTTTGGTAGGTTTGTGAATTGTCATAGGCTTTAAGGGCCAGGGCAAAGCGGGTGGAATCTTTATCAAATAAAATTAAATTTTCGGTATTGCCAGAGCGGTGGTATTTTTTTAATTCTACTTTTTCAATTTGTCCGCCCTTGTTTGAAATGGTGGCTTTAATGTTTTCGTTTTCAATCACAAACGATTCAGGGTTGCCATTCACAGCCGGTGAAAAATCGCGGTACCTGCTACTCACCATCACGGCCTTTGCCGAGTCGCTCAATTGTGGTTGTGCCTTTACTGAATCCATTGCAGGCATGGTGGCAACCATTTTAGCAGCTTCTATGGCGCGTTGTTTTTTCTCAACCTGTTCAATTGAATCGCGAAGCACCTTGTTACGGGCAATTTGTTCCTTGCTTGGTCCACTCATGTATAACCAGGCACCCAAAATAAGAGCTATTAAGCCCAATCCTATTAACGAATTTTTGTCCACTTAAATAATTTAAAGGCGCAAATTTAGTATTTATTTAGGTGTAAAAAAACGCCCGAAGCCATAATTGACCGCTAACTTTAAGTACTTATGAGCATTGGTAATTTTTGAATTTTGGAGGCAGAAAATGATGGTTTGATGGCAAGGGTTTTAAAATTGTCTTTCAAATGTTTGGGATTTAAAACTTCTCCCCTTCTAAACGCGCTACCACTGCGCTGGCCACTGCATTGCCCACAACATTGGTGGCACTGCGGCCCATGTCGAGTATTTGGTCAACGGCCAAAAGCAACAGAAGTCCTTCGCCGGGAATTTTAAACATGCTTAACATGCCTGCTATTACCACCAGCGAGGCCCTTGGCACTCCTGCCATTCCCTTGCTTGTTACCAGTAAAATGAGCATCATTTTTATTTGATCGGGCATGGCAATTTCGATGCCATAACTTTGGGCAATAAACACAGTGGCAAAGGTCATGTACATGATGCTTCCATCGAGATTAAAGGAATAACCCAAAGGCAAAACAAAACTCACAATGCGGTTGCTGATGCCATGTTTTTCTAAGGCTTCAATGGTTTTAGGCATGGCACTTTCGCTGCTGGCGGTGCTAAAAGCCAGTAAAATAGGCTCCTTCACGTCCTTCAATAAACGAATAAAGTTGAT
>JADLED010000014.1 GCA_020846335.1 Bacteroidia bacterium | reverse complement strand
TCAAGTAGTAAATTCAGAAAAGTTCTAAATGCATTTGTCATACCTCTGCCTTCATTATGTGCCCGAATTTCTATACTAGGTCTTAAATTATTACAATTCAAACAAATAGACACGTGAAAAACTACTTTCTGATTGAGGTAATAAACAAACGCAAGATGTGGGATAAAACAGCGCATGACATCATTACCATACGAATTAGGTGCACCAAGCTGAAGTGACAATTCGTGAATAGTTGAATTATCGAGCTGAATTGCTTTCTTAATGTTTTCTTCAGGTAGAAGATTTCCTTTATCATTAACAATTAATAAATCATTAATGTATAAATCCGGGTTATAATCATACATGTAAACCTGATCGTATTTCAAGTTCAGAAGTGGATTGATAAACTGCATAGGCAAAATTAATAATTAGATTATTTATCCGCTTTTAATCCTAGTTTAATTTCGAAATAGAGATGCAATTCCTTTTAAGATTATTGGTTAAAACATTTAACCTTTTTACTCCTTTATTCTGTTTTTTAAATCCATACTGCCATGTAAAAACCTGGTTATTTCAATTTCGTTCTTACTTTGTCTTCTATAAAATATTATATGCTGACCAGAGTTGTATCCATAAAGTTCTTTGGCAATGTTTGGGTATTGTTTACCCAAATTTGGGTTCTTAGCTATTAAGCCACAATCCTCTAAAAGCTCTGAATAATACTTGTCTGCCTGATTTTCAGACCAAAATTCAAATGAATAATTCCAAATTGCAGTTAAATCTTCAACGGCTTTTTTTGTTAAGAAATACTTGGCCATTTCTTTTTTTTGCTTTCAGTGTTTTTAAGTGTTTTTTTGGATCAAAGTCTCTGGCAATCCCACTCTCAATTCCTTCGTTGATGGCCTTTTTTAAGGCAGTGAGTTTATTTTCCTCTTCCTCCAGCAATCTTAATCCGGCACGAATTACCTCGCTGGCATTTTTAAAACGACCTTCAGAAACCCGACTATCCACAAAGTTTTCAAAATAATTGCCTAAAGAAACGGATGTATTGCGCCCCATGCTTTTGTTTTTTTGTAAAGTTACCAAAAATTGGTAATTATTTGAAGTCATTTTTACCCAACAAATGAATTGGAAACTTTAAACAATTTCTTATTATTTAAAGCTTGTTTGAATTGTTGATTCACCAAAATGTGGAATGCAGAAACAATCTGACACAATGTTCTATTAATAAGCATTTGATTTATTGAAAGGAAAAGAAAAAAATGACCAATAGAGTTCAGCCCTCCATTTAAACGAACTTCGAGGTAGAAGCTAAACTAAAAACTATCTCTCAGCGCCAGCATTTTAATGGCTGTTATGGCGGCCTCATCGCCTTTGTTGCCATGCTTGCCTCCGGCTCTGTCAATCGCTTGTTGTTGATTGTCGGGTGTAAGCACGCCAAAAATAACCGGCTTATTGTATTTTAAATTAAGGTCGGTAACGCCTTTAGCCACAGCATCACAAATAAAATCAAAATGACGGGTTTCGCCCTGAATCACGCAACCCAAACAAATGATGGCATCCACATCGGTGTATTCGGCAAGGTATTGAGCACCTAAACTCAATTCAAAACTACCGGGCACAGCACGTGTAATAATATTTTCTTTTAAAGCTCCGTTTTGCAAGAGGCTGTTAATGGCCCCTTCTTTTAAGGCATTGGTAATTTCGTGGTTCCACTCCGAAGCAACAATGCCAAATTTGTATTTTGCGGCGTTGGGCACCGGACTGCCTTCTAACAAAGAAAGATTTTTATTTGCGCTACTCATAGTGTGTAAAATAAAAAAGTCTGCCCAATGAGCAGACTTTAAATGACTATTTTTATTTATTAAAGATTACCAAGTGCTTTTACTTTTGCAATTACTTTTTCAATGCCGCGACCTTCCGTAGATCTTGGAAATTCTTTTTGAATGCGTTCGTAAATTTTAAGAGCTTCTTCGTAATTGTTTTTTAATTCGTAGGCAAACCCTGCTTTTTTGAGGTAACGGGGAGTTGTGAATTCGTTTTTACTTTCTTCAGAGGCTTTGAGGTAAAATTTAACGGCATCGTCAACTCGGTTCATTTCCAAATGACAATCGCCAATAGCACCAAGTGCAATGGGTGCTATAATTACATCGTGTGCATCGTATTTACTCAAAAAAGGAATAGCTTCATCAAATTTGCCTGTGCGCAGGTAACAAACTCCGGTACAGTAGCTAGCCAAACTGCCTGCTTTGGTCATGCTGTATTCGCTGGCAATTTGTTCGTAACCCATCATTTGTTTTGGCCCGTCGGGAGCGTTAACCGTTAAGCCGCCTTTAAGGGCAATGTTAAAACTGTCTTTTTCAAAATAACTATCCGCCCAATACATTTCGTTTAACGCCTGAGTTTCCTGATCGGGCAGGTAATAAAACTTAAAAAAGCAAAACGCTGCAATTAAAAGTAATGCGCCACCACCAATGTAGTTTACCGCATTTTTATTTTTTTGGTAAAACAGTTGAATGCCTTCAAGGCTGGGATCAACCGCTTTCTTTTTTTCTTCTACAGTTTCTTCCACCGTGTTTTCGATATTCTCTACAGTGGTTTCTTCTTTTAAATCAGCCATTTGAACTTAAAAATTAGTCTGCGAAGATAGCTTTTTTTCTGTAAAAACAGAATTTTAACAAGTTTCTCCTCTAAAATTAAACGTATTTTTGTGCAAAATCATGTATTTAAAGCAATTATCCCTCATAAACTTCAAAAATTACCACGAATTTGAGGCGAAATTCTGCCAAAAAATCAACTGTTTTGTGGGCAATAATGGCGTGGGCAAAACCAATCTTTTGGATGCCATTCATTACCTCTCGTTTTGTAAAAGTTATTTCAATTCGCTCGACAGCCAAAACATAAGGCACGATGATGCTTTTTTTGTGATTCAGGGAATTTACGAACGTTTTGCCGAAGATACCGAAGTTTATTGTGGCCTTAAACGCAACCAGAAAAAGATTTTTAAAAAAAACAAGAAGGAATACGAGCGTTTAAGCGAACACATAGGCCAGTTTCCACTGGTATTGATTTCGCCGAACGATTCGGAATTAATTAATGGTGCCAGCGACATCCGCCGTAAATTTTTAGATGGTATTATTTCTCAATATGACAAGGTTTATCTCGACAAACTGATTTCGTACAATCAGGTATTAAAGCAGCGAAATGCCCTTTTAAAGCATTTTGCCGAAAGCCGCAGTTTTGATTCGGAAACACTCGATATTTTAGACGAGCAACTAGCCATTTATGGCAAATCGATTCTTGAAATACGGGTAAATTTTTTAAAGCAGTTTATCCCGCTTTTTAATTCCTACTATTCCTACATCAGCGAAAGCAAAGAATTAGTAACGCTTGAATATGACAATAGTTTGGGCGAGAAGGATTTTAAAACCGCCTTGATTACCGCACTTAGCCGCGACCGTGCGCTGAGCTATACCACTGTGGGACCACACAAAGATGATTTGGAATTTACACTCAACGGATTTAGTCTTAAAAAATTTGCTTCTCAGGGGCAGCAAAAATCGTATCTACTGGCGCTAAAGCTGGCGCAATTTGAGTTTATAAAAGAACAAAAAAACACCAAACCACTTTTGTTGCTCGATGATGTTTATGACAAATTGGATGAGGAGCGTTTTACCAAATTACTGGAAATGGTGAGTGGCGAAAAATTTGGTCAGGTGTTTATTACCGACACACATCCCGACAGAATGAATGAGTTACTCAATCTTAAAAAAATTGAACACAAAATATTTTTGGTAGGTCGCGAAGAGGTATCGCTTATAACCGCTTCGGAGTAAAATTCAGGAGCCTTAAAACTCGCAGTTATTCGGTGTTCTTGGAAAAGGAATTACATCGCGGATATTGGTCATGCCTGTTACAAACAGCACCAAACGCTCAAATCCTAAACCAAACCCGGCGTGCTGGCAGGTGCCAAAGCGGCGGGTGTCGAGGTACCACGAAAGTTCTTCGGCAGGAATACCAATTTCTTTCATGCGGTTTTCCAAAAGTTCCAATCGTTCTTCGCGTTGCGAACCGCCCACAATTTCGCCAATGCCCGGAAATAAAATATCCATGGCGGCCACGGTTTTTCCATCGTCGTTTTGGCGCATGTAAAACGATTTTATCTCTTTAGGATAATTGGTTAAAATTACCGGTTTTTTAAAGTGTTTTTCCACCAGGTAGCGCTCGTGTTCGCTTTGCAAATCCACGCCCCATTTATCCACTAGGTATTGAAATTTCTTTTTCTTGTTGTGATTGCTTTCGCGTAAAATATCAATGGCCTGAGTATAGGTAATGCGTTCGAATTTGTTTTCGAGGCAGAATTTCAATTTCTCCATCAGGGTCATTTCGCTGCGTTCGTTTTGTGGCTTTTGTTTTTCTTCATCCACTAAGCGATTGCTTAAAAACTCAATGTCTTCCAGGTTATGTTCCATGGCATAACGAATAACATATTGCATCATTTCTTCAGCCAAATCCATGTTGTCGTTCAGGTCGTAAAAAGCCATTTCGGGTTCTATCATCCAAAACTCGGCCAGATGGCGGGCGGTGTTGCTATTCTCAGCTCTAAAAGTAGGTCCAAAAGTATAAATATCGCTAAAGGCCATGGCAGCCAGTTCGCCTTCCAATTGTCCGGAAACAGTGAGATTGGTGCTCTTGCCAAAAAAATCCTGTGTGTAATCAATGTTTCCACTTTCGTTTTTAGGCGGGTTCATCATGTCCAAACTGGTAACCCTGAACATCTCCCCTGCTCCTTCGGCATCGCTGGAAGTGATGATGGGTGTGTGGATGTACAAAAATCCCTTTTCGTTAAAAAATTTATGAATGGCATAGGCCAATGTGTGACGAACTCTGAAAACAGCTCCAAATGTATTGGTGCGGAAACGAAGGTGTGCGATTTCGCGTAAGTATTCCAAACTTGGTTTATTGCGCAATTGCAAAGGGTATTTTTCAGGGTCGCTGTCGCCCAGTATTTCGAGGCTGGTGGCTTTTACCTCCACTTTTTGTCCTTTGCCCATGGATTCAATTAATGTACCGTTTACTTTTACCGACGCGCTGGCTGTAATGCGTTTAAGTGTAGCCTCTTCAAGCAAACCCAACTCCACCACTACCTGTAAATTATTATTGGTGCTGCCATCGTTAATGGCAATAAACTGGTTGTTGCGAAACGAGCGCACCCAGCCTTTTACTTCAATAGCCTGGTTTTGCGGAGTGGTGTTAAGAATTTCTTTAATGCGTAAACGTGCCATACTTTTAAAAAATAAAGTCCAAATTTAATAAGATTTTAGGGATATTAATTTGTTAAACGATCGATATCGTCCAAATCACGCAATCGGCCAGTAGATTTTTTGTTTTTTATCAAGTCGTCATACCCAATAAAATTTACGGTGAGTCCGTCAATGTTTATTATTTTACGATGAAGGAAAGATTCCTCAAAAGTAACTCCGTCCAGTTGATTAATTAAATCTATTCTAAGTGGTGGATAACCTAATTGAATAACATTACCTTCCTTTTTAAAGTCGCTTTCACTTAGATTAAATGAAGAAAAACCAAACTCATTAACACAAGCAATTATTTTTTTGGAATTTTCATCTGTTGGATTTAACCATATATCCAAATCGCCCGTGTATCAGGGGTGGCCGTGAACTCCAACAGCATACCCACCAACAATCAAATAATCTAGCTGATGTTTAATTAACAATTCTACAAACTCTCTGAAGTCGTTGCTGAACATTTTTATTTAAACTAAAATAGTGTTGTCGAAGCCGTTCAATAGCCGCTAATCTATCTTGTGGAGATTTAGATAGCCAAAAGGACAAGTCGGAATTTTTATGAATTACATTGGTTATTTTAAGTACTTTTTCCATTAATCAAATATACAAAAAAAGTTACAATTATTGTCGCATTTGCTCATATTCTGCCTCATAAATCTCCTCCGCCATTTCTTTAAAATTATACACCAAATCGTGGATGAATAATTTTTCGGGATACAATTTTGCTTCGGTTTGACGTATGATTTTTTTTGAGCCAATGCGTTGTACTTCCTCAAATTGTAAGGGATTTAGTATTTTAAAATAACTCGCGTTGTTTTTATACCTGCGGTACACCGGAAAGTTTATATCTTCGAAATTCATGACAAAGCCCTTTTTAAAACAGGTTGCCGACCACATTTTTGAGCAGTACAAAGATACGGTGGAAAAGCTTTGCATTGTGCTGCCTAACAAACGCGGTGCACTTTTTTTAAAAAACCATCTGGCACAAAGTTTTGGCAAAACTATTTGGTTACCCACCATTATCAGCGCCGAAGATTTGGTGGCTGAACTAAGCGGACTTAAAACCCTCGAAGAAATTGACCTGCTTTGCCACCTCTACGAAAGTTACCGCCTTTGTTACGGCCCAAACGCCGAACCTTTTGACAGTTTTGCCAAGTGGGGACAATTGATTCTTCAGGATTTTAATGAACTGGACCGTTATCTGGCTGATTCGGAACAACTGTACGAAAACCTAAAGGATATTAAAGTAATTGAAAACTGGAGTTTAGGTGAAGAAAAACTAAGCGATTACCAGCAAGCCTACCTTCAATTTATGAATAGTTTGGGCGCCATTTACAAACATTACTCCTCTTTTTTAATTGCCAATGGCTGGACCTATCAGGGTTTAGCATACCGCCAGGCCGTGGCCAAACTTAAAAATTCAGAATTTGCCAATGGCTACCACAAACTGTTGTTTTGTGGTTTTAACGCACTAAATGCTGCCGAATTAAAAATAATTGACTGGTACCATTCTCAAAAAAAAGCTGAATTGTTGTGGGATGCCGATACCTACTACCTCGCCGATGAGGAGCAGGAAGCGGGCCTTTTTTTAAGAAATAATTTTGCATTGTTTAAAGAAAAAGATGCCAAATTTATTGGTGATTATTTTAAAGAGCCCAAAAGCATTGACATTATTTCGGTACCCAAACAAACCGGACAGGCTCAGGTGGTAAAACAGGAACTTGAGCGATTACTTAGTGAAAATATTCCGGCAGATAAAATAGCCGTGGTGCTTGCCAACGAAAAATTGTTGTGGCCTGTTTTGCAGCAGTTGCCGCCAGCAGTGGATGCGGTTAACATAACCATGGAATATCCGCTTAAATACAGCGCCACTTATAGTTTAATTGATCTTGTTTTACAAATCCAATTAGCGTTTAAGAAACAAACCAAAACAGTAAAAACGCTTTATCACAAAGACCTGGTGGGGTTGTTGCGCCAACCTCTTTTTCAGAGTTATTTGTTGGCCAAAGGTTTGGATGTTAATCCACACAAAATAATTCAGGAAATCAGCCTGAAGAATCTGTCGTTTATTTCTGGAAAAACACTCCGGCAATTGTTTGAAAATGGTTACGAAAGTGTGGGTGCTTTTTTGCAACCCGTAGAAAATGTAACTGCACTTAATGCCCTTATTCTGGAGCTTTTGCAAACGCTTATTGCGCATTTTAGTGCCAATGCCCACAGCAGCCAAAGTCATCTGGAGTTGGAGTACCTGCAGGTGATACTTCGTAATTTTAACCGATTAGGCGATGTCTTAACGCGCTACCCTTACTTTCACGATTTGCAATCGTATAAACAACTGTTTGCGCAGGTGGTGGGTAATTCGAGTGCGCCGTTTATTGGAGAACCACTGAGCGGTTTACAAATTATGGGTGTTCTCGAAACGCGCACCCTCGATTTTGACTACCTGATTTTAGTAAATGCCAACGAGGGCATTTTACCAAGTGGAAAAAGCATTAATTCTTTTATTCCAAACGATTTAAAACGCGCCTTTGGATTGCCTTTATACCTCGAAAAAGACGCCATTTACGCCTACCATTTTTACCGCCTTTTGCAACGCAGCAAAAACATTACCATCACATTCGACAGCGAAACCGACAGCTTTGGAAAGGGCGAAAAAAGCCGGTTTGTAACACAACTTGAACTTGAAATAAAAAAATACAATCCTGAAATAATTATCCGCAACAGCATTGCCACTTACAAAGTGCTTCCTGCCGTCACACCAAACGCCATCCGCTTTCAAAAAACAGAAGCTGTGCTTAAACCCATTTTGCAAAAGGCCTGCGACGCCGGACCAAAGGGCGCTTTGTCGCCATCTGGTTTAATAACTTATAAAGAATGTGGTCTCAAATTTTATTTCAGGTACTCGGCTCATTTAAAGGAAGCAGAAGAAGTGGAAGAAAGTGCTGAAGCCAATACCTTTGGTTCGATTTTGCACCTAAGCCTCGAAAATTTGTACAAAGAGTTGATTGACAAAATACTTGATAGCGAAAAGCTAAAACAGCAGCTAAGCCTTGTGGATGCGGTGGTGAACCAAAGTTTTATTTCCTTTTTTAATAACGAAAATCCGGCAGGAAAAAATTTGTTGCAGGAAGAGGTAATAAAAGTGTATGTGAATAAACTGGTGAACAACGATATTCGTTTGACCGAAAAATTAAAAGAAGAAAACAATTACCTCACGCTTAATAAACTCGAAGAAGAGTTTTCGGCACCCTTGCAGCTTAGCATTAAGGGGCAAGCGCTAAGCATTTACATTCGTGGGAAAATAGACCGGATTGATAGTGCCGGTGGACAAACCCGCATTATTGATTACAAAAGTTCGGTAAAAGAAACCGACCGCTTTGGTTTTTCGGGATTTGAAAATTTATTTACCGATAAAAATTACAACAAACAATTTCAGTTACTGATGTATGCCTGGTTGTTACACAAAAATAATTTTGCCGAACCCGAACAATTGGTACCCTGCATCATTCCATTTAAAGTGTTTAGTGAAGAACCCAAATACATTTTGGGCGAAGACAAAAAACCCCTGAAGTTTACCAGCGCTCTGCTTTTAAATTTTGAAGAAGAACTCTCGAAATTTATATCAGGTATTTTTGCTTCTGAAAATTATTTTGAACAAACCGACGATTTAAAAACCTGCGAATACTGCGCTTACAATACCATTTGTAATAAAGTGCTTTAAGGCTCCGCAATTACCAGATTTTCCATGCCCACCGTCATTTTCATCAGACCAATTTTTACAAACACTTTTTCGTCCTTTATGTCTTCCACCACGCCAATTTCTGAGCTGTTCATCACTTTTACCTTGGTGCCCACTTTAAGAATGGGTTTAATGCGGGCTATTTTTTTCTCAGCGTAAGCGTCGAGTTTATTTTGTTTTTTTAGTAATTCCTGTCGTTTGGTTTCAGCGGTAATGCCATCTATAAAGCGTTGAATAACTTCCTTGCGGTCTTTTTTTTCTTGCCAGTCTTGCATCAGCCGCAGGTACTTTTTACCGTAGTCAGCCATGTGCGACAACTCAATTTTTCGCTCACGTTCGCGGTTAATTTTTTCTTCCCAGTTATTAAACAGTGTGTGGTATTTTTCTTTGGCTATTTTTCTTAAAAATTCTTCGTGTTCCAGTTTTTGAATCTGATCGCTCAGTTTGGTTTTTTGATCCTGCACTTCGGCCAGCAGGCGACTGAGTTTTAGTTTGTCTTTATCTACTTTTTCTTTTGCGCGGGCAATTAAATGTTTCGGAAATCCAATCCGTTCGGCCACCTCAAAGGTATAACTGCTGCCCGGCTCGCCCACACTCAGCATGTAGCGGGGTTCCAGATGTTCCATGTCAAACAACATGCAGCCGTTGATTGCACCTTTGAGTTTTTCGGCCAGTAATTTTACATTGCCAAAATGGGAAGTAATAATTCCCCGTGTTTGCGAGTTCACAAGGCTTTCGAGCACGGCCTCCGCTATGGCACTGCCCAGTTCGGGGTCGGTGCCGCTGCCAAATTCGTCCATCAATACCAAACTGCCTTCGTTTACTTCGTTTAAAATCGAAGTCATAGATTTTAATTTGGCGCTGTAGGTACTGAGTTCGTTTTCTATGCTTTGCGTATCGCCAATGTCAATGAGTAACTTCTCAAAAAAACAACAGGTGCTGTTTTCTTTTACCGGAATAAGCAAGCCGCTTTGTAGCATCATTTGTAGCAGTCCCACTGTTTTTAATGCAATGGTTTTACCTCCGGCATTGGGGCCGCTGATTACAAGCACGCGATCTTTTGAATTTAAGGTTAAATCGAGCGGTACAGTTTTTTTGTGTAATCGCTTATTTTGTAAATACAACAAGGGGTGCATAGCCGACACAAAATTAAAATCGAAGCCTTCTTTAATTTCGGGTAAAGTGGCTTTAATTTCAATGGCAAAATTGGCCTTGGCTTTTAAAAAATCAACATACACCAACAATTGCATGGCCAGTTTAAGACCGCCAACAAATGGGCGAAGCGAGGAGCAAAGTTCGCGCAAAATGCGGTTTATTTCGCGGTGTTCGTCAATTTCCAATTCGGCCACATCGTTGTTAATGCCAATGGTAACACCGGGTTCGATAAATATAGTTCGTCCGCTTTCGCTTTTGCCGTGCACAAATCCACTCACTTCCGATTTGTATTCCACCAGCACAGCCAAAGTTCGGCGGCCATTAAAAAAACTTTCTTCGTTTTCGCGTAAATACCCGTTTTTTCGCAACTCGTTCACATGGTGGTCAAAGCGCTTATCGCTTTCGCGGCGTTTTTCGGCCACCAGTTTGCGTATGCGCTGCAACTCTGCCGAAGCCGAATTTTTAACCTGCGCGTCGTTATCAATCACACGGTTAATTTCGTCAACTATGTAATCGCAGCTTTCGCTGTCTTTAAACAATTCGTATAAAAACGGCACATTGTTTTTTTTGCCCTTCACATAGCGAATGAGTGTGTTGCTGACTTCAATTGTTTTACAAACCTGCAGCAAATCCGTTTCGTTAAGCAATGCGCCCTGCAGGCCAAGCACATTCAGCGATTTGGAAATATCGTCGTAAACAATGGAAGGAAAAAAACTATTAGCTGCAATGAGTTGTGCCAGTTCGTGTGTTTGGTTGAGCAGAATTTTTGTTTGTTCAGGCGCAAAAACCGGTTCTATTTGCTGGCACAATTGCCGCGCCGCATCGCTGTGGCATTTTAATTTTATTAAGTCCCTTACCTTATCAAATTGCAGTAATTCCTGTTGTTTCGGCCCTATCATCTGTTGTCCAAGCTATAAATTACAAAGATATTTACAAATAAACAACAAATTCAAACATTGTTGGGTGTACAAATTAGTTTATTTTTGGAAGTCTATAATATTTAAAAAATGAAAACCGAACTGATCTCCAAACTGGAAGAACTGCTGTTGAAAGACGCAGGTGAAGTGGCTAACGATGTGCGTGCTCTGCAAAAAGAGTATCAAAAAACATGGACCGCTGAATTTGAAACGGCCAAACAGGCTTTTGTTGACGAAGGTGGAAAATCGAAAGAATTTGAATTTGCCAAAAGTGCCGAGGACATTCTTTTTGAAGGCCTGATTGAAAAATACAACAAATTAAAAAAGGAAAGCGAACATAAAGTTGCAGCCGAGCAGGCCAAAAACCTTATCATTCGTCAGGAAATTATTGCCAAGATAAAAGACCTTAGTCAATTAAGTGAAAACGTAGGCGCTGCCGTTCGCAAATTGCAGGAGTTACAAACACAATGGAAGGAAACCGGACCGGTGTCGCCGCACAAATACAAAGATGTGCAGGCCGATTACAGCCGCGCGGTGGAAGATATTTATTACAACCTCAAAATTTTCCGCGACCTTCAGGAACACGATTTAAAAAAGAATTTTGAACACAAAACCGAATTGATTGAAAAACTAAAAACACTTCAATCGGTTGACAACATTAAGGAAGCTGAGCGCCTGATAAAAATTTACCGCAACGAGTGGGACGAAATTGGGCCTGTGCCTAACAGCAAATGGGAAATTTTGAAACAGGAATACAAAGCCGTTTTGGACGAAACCTATTCTAAAATTAAAGCGCATTACACCGGCATTGAAGAGCAAAAAGAAAACAGCTTAAAAGCCAAACAAGCCATTATTGAACGTGCCCGCGAAATTGCCGCTTCGGTTGCCGAGGCCAAAGCCAGCAAGTGGAACGAGGCCACCGACAAACTGATTGCCCTGCAGGGCGAATGGAAAACCACCGGCAGAACCACCGAAAAAGACAACGAAAAAACCTGGGCCGAGTTCCGCGCCATTTGTGATGGTTTTTTTGAAAAGAAAAAAGAATTTTATGCCGGCTTAAACGAAAAATTTGAAGCCACTCGCAAAATAAAATCAGAACTGATTGCCAAAGCCGAAGCGCTGCAAAACAGCACCGACTGGCAAAAAACCGGTTTGGATTTAATTAAACTTCAGGACACCTGGAAAAAAAATCCGTCGTTAGGCGATAAAGAAGATCAAAAACTTTTCCAACGTTTCCGTAAAGCCTGTAATACTTTTTTCGATGCTAAAAAAGCACACTACGAAAGTCAGGATGCCGCTTACGAAAAAAATCTGGTAACAAAAGAAACCATTCTTACCCGCATTAACGAATTTAAACTAAGCGAAGACATCGCTTCCAACCACGAGCAGTTAAAGGGCTTTTCGACGGAATGGAACAATGCCGGCCATGTGCCAATGAAGGATAAGAAACGCATTAACGATGCTTTTTATAACCGTTTGGACGAACTGTATGAACAAATGAATTTGGGCAAACAGGAAAAAGCCAAAATGCAGTTTAAAACAAAAATTGAGCGCATGCTTACTTCCGAAAATGCTTCTGAAATGCTGAGAAAAGAATCTGATTTTCTAAAAAAAGCCATCGACGAAATCAACGGACGTATTCGCACCTACGATAACAACCTTGGATTTTTTAAGAGCTCAAAAGGCAGCAACAGTTTTATGCAGGAAATTCAGGAAAAGATTGATGCCGAAAAGGCTAAAATGAATGAACTGGATCAAAAGCGCAAGCAGATTAATGAGGAGTTGAGGAAGTTGAGAGTTGAGAGTTGACGCTTCGACTCTGCTCAGCGCGAGGAGTTTAACGTTGAGAGTTCAAAGTTTAAAGTTGAGAGTTCAAAGTTCAAAGTTGAGAGTCTAAATTTTTAAGAAATCCGACACAATTTCTTCGGCTTTGGCGCAAGCTTCGGGCAGGTTTTCGTTGAGGATAAACACATCAAACAATTCGGCGGTTTTTAATTCTTTTTCGGCTTTTGCAATTCTGCGTGCTATACTTTCTTTGGTATCTGTACTGCGCGAATGCAATCGTTCTTCCAGAATTTTAATGCTGGGTGGCATCACAAAAACAGCCAGTGCTTTGTCGCCAAACTGTCCTTTTAAATTTAAGCCCCCTTCCACATCTATGTCAAAAATAACGGCTTTGCCTTTGGCCCAAATGCGTTCTACTTCCTTGCGCAGGGTACCATAATGCGTTCCGGCATACACTTCTTCCCACTCCAGAAATTCGTTATTGGCCACTTTGGCTTTAAATTCATCCACACTCAGGTAGTAATAGTCTTTTCCATTTTCCTCCACACCACGTTTTGGGCGGCTGGTGGCCGAAATAGAAAACTCGATATGCTGCGGATAGGTTTTAAGAATGTGCCTCACAAGCGTGGTTTTGCCTGAGCCCGAGGGTGCTGAAAATATAATCAGTTTGCCATTGTGCATTCGCAAATATACATAAAGAAGCGAAAAAATAAATCATAGTCCCCCAAATGCACTGAAATCTCCGCTTTTCGGTTTCACTCAATACCGCCTATTGGCCAACCATCACAGCCATTTTGCCACTAATAAATAATCCTAGGCCATTCCATTCTTTCACTTAATTTTGTGTTTCTATTATGAAAAAAATTCTTCTTCTAGCAAGTCTTTTATTTGCCACAATTATCAGGGCGCAAATGCCCGGTGGTGGTGGTGGCAAAGACATGATGAAAGCCATGAAAGACATACGTGGAAGGGCTTACGGAAAAATTATTGATGCCAAAACCAAAAAACCCGTGGAATATGCTCAGGTAGTGGCTTTGTGGTTTAATAAAGACAGCATACTTGGGGGCGGACTTACAGGAAGCAATGGTGAGTTTAACATTGAAGGGCTTCCTCCAATTGGTAATTTCAGACTACGCGCCACTCAAATCGGTTACAAAACCTTTAACACCAAATTCTTTATTCAGATTCCCAACAAACTTGAAGTGGATTTGGGAGACATTGCTTTTGAAGTGGACGAAAAACTTTTAAACGAAGTGGAAGTGAGCACTCAAAAACAAGCCATGGTGCTTTCTATCGATAAGCGCACCTACAATGTGGACAAAGACATTTCGGTGAAAGGCGGAACCGCTGTTGACGTGATGAAAAATGTGCCGGGTGTTACTGTAGATGCGGATGGAAATGCGCAATTAAGAAATCAAAGCCCCACTATTTTTGTGGATGGTCGCCCATCCAACCTCACCCTTCAACAAATTCCGGCCGATCAGATTGAACGCATTGAGGTAATTACGAATCCTTCGGTAAAATACGATGCCAACACCACCGGCGGTATTTTAAACATTGTGATGAAAAAAAATCTGAAACCCGGTTACAACGGTATGGCCATGGCCTACATTGGCACCGGCGACCGATACGGTGGAATGGTAAATCTGAATGTAAAAGAAGGTAAATGGAATTTCACTTCTATGTATTCCTACAATCAGGCCATTAATCCCACACTGGGCTACACGCGCCGCTCGCAGTTGGATACCGCTGCAAAAGGCACTCCAACAGCATACTTTAATCAGGATAACAAAACCAGTATGCACACCCTATTTAATTTCGGGAAAATTGGTGCGGATTACAGCATCAACAACCGGAATACCCTTTCGCTTAACGGCATGATAATGGGCGGGCGATTTAAAACCACCGATAATCAAAGCTTTGCCATTCAGGACAAAGACCACAACGATGTTTACACCGGCAAACGCGTAAACAATCAAAACGCAGCGTTTCAAAATTACAATGCGCAATTGTTGTACAAAAAAACCTATCCAAAAGCAGGTAAAGAATTAACGGCCGACCTGAATTACAATTATACCAATGCCTACAACTATTATCTTTTTACCACTTACGATTTGGCATCAACCACCTACACCACCGTTCCACCGGTGAGCTACCAGCGTAACGATGGAACAAGCAAGGC
>JADLED010000013.1 GCA_020846335.1 Bacteroidia bacterium | reverse complement strand
GTAAATGGTAGAATAACCAACAAATTATTGATTGAGAAATAAGAAGTTTTAATATCCGAACCTGAACAATTTCCTAAACCCAACTGTTCACACCAAAAGCCCCTTTTAATTATTTAAAAGGGGCTTTTGTGTTAAATTTCCTATAAAATGATGAATTGTTGTAATTTTGTTAGGCTAGTGGATTGAAGCACCCAACCATTTGATAATGTGAATTGTAACAGTGGATGGTTACTTTGCATATTTGATAGAAAATTCTAATACATAAATTATAACACATGACTAAATCTTTACGCTTTTCGATTAAGGCCATTGCCATTTTTTTGTTTTGTTTTGTTTCGTTCACCAACAAGGCACAAACATTCAGTATTTCTGCCTATTCCAGTGGCTTGTGCATCAACAGTACTGCGGAAGCCGCGGTTACTGCTACTGCTTCGGGTGCAACAAGTTATTCCTGGGCGGCCAACTCTGTTTCGTGTGCAGCCACACAAACGCCATCTTCAAACGGCTTGTCGACCTATTTTACCTACCCATGTTGTGGGATATTTACCATTACCTGCAGTGGATACAGTGTCAGCTCTTTATTATCAAGTGTCACCACCACTGTGAGTGTGTCTTGTAGCAACGCTTCAGCCTTAATGGTAACTTCAAGTGCACCCAACGGAACTGTTTGCAGCGCTGGCGCTGTTACCTTAAGTGCCTTTGGAAATACCACTTATACCTGGATGCCCGGAGCTCTTATGGGCAACAATGTGGTGGTGGCTCCCACAAGTAATGTGTGTTATACTGCTATCGCCACCAATTCGATAGGGTGTTTTAATATGAGTGCATCGTATTGCATGAGTGTGATACCTACTTACACCATGGCCATTTCGGGTAGTACGCAAATATGTGCCGGTACCTCCACAACATTTTCTTTAACCGGAGGTCCGTCGTTTGTTACCAATCCGGGTAATATTGCTTCGGCTAACCCTATACTCACACCGTCCGTTTCCACAATGTACACCATCAGTTGCCCTTCTGCATCATACGCCTGTGCCACCAGTTCGGTTTTTCCAATTATAGTGAACCCGGTTCCAATCGTTAATATTAATCCTACCCCTTCCAACACACTTTGTTCGGGCTCCTCTAAAACACTGGTGGCCACGGGCACAAGCCTTTCCTATACCTGGAGCACAGGTGCCACCACAAATTCAATTGTGGTGAGTCCAACAGCCAACGCCTGTTACAGTGTGGTTGGTGGCAACGCACAAAATTGCCAAAACATTGCCGTGTATTGTTTAAGTGTGATGCCTTTACCTACTTTAAGTATCAGCGGAAATAACACCGTTTGCCTGGGTTCTTCCACCACCTTAACAGTGAGCGGAGCCGCGTCGTATTCATGGGCTGCCAATTCCAGTACATTTACTACTCTTAATGTTTTACCAACCAACACCACACCCGTTAGCAACAATGTTTACGGTACGGGTACCAATGGTTGTGTTGACTTTTTATCTTACACAGTTACTGCCAATGCCGCTTGCGCGATAGTGTGGCCGGGTGATGCCAACCGCGACGGACAGGTTGACAATACAGATGTGTTGGAATTAGGTTTAGCTGCCAGCAGCACAGGTCCTGCAAGAACAAGCACCAGTAATGCCTGGGCTGGTCAGTTGGCTTCGGCCTGGACCGGCACCATTAGCACCGGCTGGAACAAATGCCATGCCGATTGCAATGGCGATGGGCTTGTGAACACAAATGATAACGTAGCCATATCCGCCAACTTTTCGTTAACGCACACTTTTAAAGGCCCTGCTGCTGCAGGCAACGATATTCAGATTGTGGCCAATGGAGTCGCCAATGCCGGGATGTGGAACAAGGCTGACATTGTGCTGGGTTCTTCGGCAAGTCCGTTGTCGCAATTGTATGGTGTGGCTTTTGATTTGAATTTTGATCAGGCCATGATACATAGTGATTCGGTAAAAGTGGTTTATACATCTTCTTTCCTTAACGCTTCCAACATAAACATTAATTTTGAAAAGGCTTATTTCAGTAATGGTAAATCGTATTGCGCTACTGTAAGAACAAATAATACCAATGTGAATGGCACCGGTAAAATTGGCGAATTATGGTTTAAGGTTAAAACCGGATTGCCCGCTAATTCTAAAATTAATTTATCGGTGAGCAGCGCTAAAGGCATCAGTGCTTCCGGTGTGTTAAGCAGTTTAGGAGTTGCCGCACCTGTTAGTGTTTCAGTAGAAAACAATCCTGTTGGCTTCAATGGTTCTGTTTTGTTAAACAACTCACTTCGTTTTTATCCTAACCCTGCCAGCAAAATGATCACGCTGCAAAACGATTTAAGTAGCAACACCACGTATCGTATAATGGACATAAGTGGCAGAGTGGTTATGAGTGGTGAATTTCAAAACACCAAAACAGTTGATGTTTCGAAACTGGCTGCCGGTACTTATTTTGTAGAATTTTCCTCACTAAACGACAGAGTAATTAAAAAACTAATATTAGAGAAATAAACAGTTGCCTGCTTGTTGGTGACTTAAGATTATTACCGATAAAGTGCAGATTGAATAATTTTCTCTAATTTTAATAATGTTGAATTTAAAGGCCATGCTAACATACTCAAGTTTAACAATTGATTTAAAAGAACGGTAACCGCTAAAACCTTAAACAAAATAGCCAATGAAAAGAAATTTAATATTAATGCTGTTTTTTACAATACTGTTTACGCTCAATAACGGAGCACAGGTTGTTGTTAATTTAACAAACCCATTGCCAACGCAGTGCTACAGTAGTTCGGGCAATTCTGTTAGCATATCGGCATCATCCACACTTTCGGGCATTACCAGTTATTCCTGGACGGTGGCAGGTTCAGGAACCTGTACGCCAACCTTTACTGCTTCAGCAAGTAACGGTTCAATTATGACGGCCTCCTTTCCGTGTTGTGGCAATTACACCATTAGTTGTACCGCATACAGTGCAGCTGTTTTAGTAGGCGGCAACACAACCAACGTTGTTATTAATTGTTTGCCAACGGTTAGTGCGGGCTTAAACCCATCAACACCATCGGCCTGCATTGGCACCAGCTACACTTTCACTCCTCTGGGTGCCCTCACGTACACACTTATGCCGGGTAATCTTGTTAATAGCAGTAGTTTTTTAGTATCTCCTGCTGCTGCTACCTGCTATACTTTGTTTGGTTCTTCGGCAGCTGGTTGTGTGGGTCAGTCGAATATTTGTTTGGGTGTTTACCCACTACCTACAGTGGGAATTATTGGCAGCAGTACCGCATGTTACGGAAGCAATAGCATTCTTACCGCCAGCGGCACTGCCACATCTTACACCTGGGATCTTGGCCCTACCACACCTACTATTTCAGTTTTTAACGTCTGGAATACCTGTTATACACTTACCGGCACAGATGCCAACGGTTGCAGCAACATGGCAACACATTGTATGACTGCTGTGCCTGGACCAACCTTTTTTATTAACGGTTCTTTAGGAACTAATACACTTTGTGTGGGATCAGGCATAACTTATACAGCCAACGGATCTGCTGCAGTAAGTTATACATGGAACACCAACCCTGCCGTTATTTCTCCTATACTTTATGTTATCCCCCAGGCCGGATTCACGCAATATACAGTCAACGCATCAGACATAAACGGTTGTGTTAGTACAATGACCAGCAATGTTATAGCCTATACCACTTGCGCCGTGGTGTGGCCCGGCGATGCCAACCGTGATGGTGTGGTTGACAATACGGATGTGTTGGAATTAGGTTTGGCTGCCAGTAGCACAGGCCCTGCAAGAACAAGCACCAGCAATGCCTGGGCAGGTCAGTTGGCTTCGGCCTGGACCGGCACCATTAGCACGGGCTGGAACAAATGCCACGCCGATTGCAATGGCGATGGTTTGGTAAACGCCAGTGATAATGTGGCCATTGCGGCCAACTTTTCTCTCACGCACACATTTAAAGGTCCGGCTGCTGCCGGAACGGATATTCAAATAGTGGCCAGCGGTGTGGCCAATGCCGGAAGATGGAATAAGGCAGATGTTGTGTTAGGTTCTTCCACAAATCCTTTATCTCAGTTATACGGTGTGGCATTTGATTTAAATTTTGATCAGTCCATCATTCATAACGATTCCATTAAAGTGGTTTACACCGCTTCTTTCTTAAATGCTTCCAACACCAACATCGATTTTCAAAAGGCCTATTTTACAAATGGTAAATCGTATTGCGCTACTGTAAGAACCAATAACAGCAATGTAAACGGCTCCGGCAAAATAGCAGAGTTGTATTACAAGGTTAAAACCGGATTACCTGCCAATTCAATTCTGAATTTATCTGCCACTAATGCTAAAATGATTAGTGCGGGTGGTGTACTAAGTAATTTAACTGCCGGAGCTCCGGTAAGTCTTACGGTAGATAATAATCCTTCGGGTTTTGCCAGTTCGGTATTGTTAAACAGTACTGTTCGTTTTTATCCAAATCCTGCCAGCAAAATACTCAGCCTGCAAAACGATTTAAGTACCAACACCACGTACCGTATAATGGACATAAGCGGCAGAGTGGTTATGAGTGGCGAATTTCAAAACACCAAAACAGTGGATGTTTCGAAACTGGCTGCAGGTACTTACCTTTTGGAATTTGAATCGGTAAACGGCAAGCTGTCTAAAAAACTGATCATTGAATAAAATCATGTTTCATCAGCCACACATTGATTAATTTTGAAAAGCATTAACAAATACATAAAGTCAATACAAATAATACAAACCAAAAACAGAAGATGAAAATAATTACTACCAATTCAATGAAACAATTGCTCATAATATGCGCTTTGTTTATTGGTTCTTTTGCAAAAGCCCAATTGGGTTTTAGTGTTACCCCGGGCACCAGCACCATTTGTGCGGTGGGTGGCACCAACAGTTCGGCTTCTAACATCGTTAGTTGTGTGCTTACCAATACCGTTTCGGGTGCCACATATTACACGTTTACGTTTTCGCCTAACTGCCCAATATACAACATTAGTTGGACTGGAAATACGGCCAACGTCACCATGTCGGCGCCATCGGCAGGAGTTTACACGGTGGTAGGTTTGGCTTATGCATCCACCTCCAGCAGTGTGGTGCTTTCGTCATCAACACAAACCATTTTGGCTTTGGCAGGACCTACAGTATCTGTGAGTGGCCCTGCAAATGTTTGCCCTAATTCGGTAAACAACTACACAGCCAGTGGCGCCAGTTCTTATGTGTGGAATGGCAATACCGGCAGCACTACTTATTCTTTAAGCGGGGCAGTTGCCTCAATGAGTGCCGGCACAGTGGGAAGTTTTGTGGTGGTGGCTACAGGTGCCAATGGCTGTTCAAACAATACCTCTGTAATTCCCTTTGTTGGCACAGCTTCGGTTACTGTTAGCAACGGAACAATTTGTTCGGGCGGTACAATAAACATGACGGCATCGGGAGCCATTACCTACACATGGTTTCCTGGCAATATGCCCTTTCCTAATGTTACTGTTTCTCCAACAGTTACAACTGTTTATACGCTTGCTGCTACCAATGGCAGCTGTACCTCCACCTCTACTCACGTAATTGTTGTGAATGCCAGCCCTAACTTAACAATTTCAGGCACCAGCACGGTTTGCGCAGGTTCCAGTGCCGTATTTACCGTTTCAGGCGCGTCCACATATATATGGAGCAATGGTAGCGTTGGCTCAACCCTTAATGTTCTTCCAAATACATCCACCAATTATACCGTACTTGGTCAAAATACTTCCAGTGGCTGTAACGGAACTGCCATTATTTCGGTAATTGTTAACACAGCCTGCGCCATGGTTTGGCCGGGCGATGCCAACCGCGACGGACAAGTGGATAACACCGACGTGTTGGAATTAGGATTAGCCGCCAGCAGCACCGGCCCTGCCAGAACCAGCACCAGCAATGCCTGGGCAGCTCAATTTGCCAATGCCTGGACCGGCACCATTAGCACAGGCTGGAACAAATGCCACGCCGATTGCAATGGCGATGGAGTGGTAAACAGCAATGATAACGTAGCCATCTCAGCCAACTTTTCGTTAACGCACACTTTTAAAGGCTCTGCAGCAGCAGGCACCGACATTCAGATTGTGGCCAGCGGTGTGGCCAATGCCGGAAGATGGAATGTGGCCGACATTGTTTTAGGTTCTTCCACAAGTCCATTGTCCCAATTATACGGTGTGGCTTTTGATTTAAATTTTGATCAGGCTATGATACAAAGCGATTCGATAAAAGTGGTTTATACTTCTTCGTTTTTAAATCCGTCCAGCAGCAACATCAATTTCCAGAAAGCCTACTTTAACAATGGCAAATCGTATTGCGCTACCGTTAGAACAAACAACACTAATGTGAATGGCACAGGTAAAATTGGAGAAATATGGTACAAAGTAAAAACCGGTTTGCCTGCTAATTCCAGCATTAGTTTATCGGCCGGTAATGCCAAAATGATAAGTGCGGGAGGCGTGCTAAACAACTTAGGTGCCGCAAGTCCGGTAACGCTTAATATCGACAACAATCCTTCGGGCTTAAACACTTTAGCATTATTAAACAATGCGCTTCGTTTTTATCCAAACCCTGCCAGCACCTCTGTGAAGTTAGAAAACGATTTAAGTGGCAACACTGCCTTTGGTATTTACGACATAAGTGGTCGCTTAATTTTAGCGGGAGAATTTACCGGCAGCAAAACCATCGACATTTCTAAATTGGAGGCGGGCACTTACCTGATTGAATTTACTTCGGTAAATGGCAAGGTATCTAAAAAACTGGTGGTGGAATAAATTATTTTAGGCACATATACAAATCCGGCTTAAGTAATTGGGCCGGATTTTTTTTCTTAAAGAGACTGGAGCACCAAGACCTGTTTTTGCCTGGCACGGAATTCTTCGCATTCAATCTGAGTTTTTGCCGGCATTACAACAAACTATTTTTTTTGAATCTTCAATTTGCAGAAATCGATTCAATATTTCCGGGAAATTAAGCTTTATAGTAAACACCCTGATTATGCATTGACAGAGTATAAATCTTTTTGGGTAACACCTGATTATTTTTGCCTTTTTACCGTTTAAAGCCTATTGTTTCAATACGGAAACTTTGGACTGGATTCTGCTTCAAATAATGAGGGAAGTACCGAATGGATTTAATTGTTGATTTTAGACTGATTCTGTTAGGTTTTGTGGCAAAGCTGAGGCTGAAATTTTACAAGCTTATAGGTGGGCAACGAGGCTTAAATGAGTGAAATTGTTTTAATAATGAGTAAGTGAGATGTTTCAACAGTTAAAATAATAGTTTAAATGCTTCTTTTACTTTACTTTTATTTTATATCAAATTAACTTATACTCATTTAGTTCTTGAATAAAACGCAAAATATTGGTTCATCCCTAAAACTACCAAAGGTTGCTCTGCAATGTTTTACGCTTGTATTTTTATTTTTCGCAATTTCTTTTAAAAGTTTTGCCTGTTCGCCTTTAAACACGCCCGCCGCTTCAAGCTTTGCTTACAATTCCACCACTTCGGTGATGAGTTTTACTGTTAGTCAAACATCTTCCTGGCTCAATTGCCAAAACGTAATTGACATTGAATTTGCCTGTATCAATTCCAATTTTGGCGGGCTTGCTTCGGCCACGTGGACCTCAGCGCCATCGTCTTTTGCTTCATCGCCCTACACCTACCCCACCATTACAGTAAGCATTGCTTCGTTTTGTCCTGGTACCGGTTATAAATTCAGAATTCGCGAAAGAAACAATGGTTCTTCCATTGCGGGATCGTGGTCGAGCAGTTACACTTTTGCCACAGCCGGGGTGCCAAGTACACCTGCGCTCAGCCTTTCTTCATCACCTAATGTTATTTGCCCACCTGCCACTAATCAGCTAAGTGCCACTGTTAGCAGCGGCTGCGGCAATACCACTACTACCTATACCTGGGTGCCCTCCACGGGTTTAAGTAATCCAAACGTTGCCAATCCTGTGGCCACACTTACTGCCAACACCACCTATACCTGCTATGCCTCCGGTGGTCAGTTGGGTTGTTGGACAGCTTCCAATGTGATTACCTTAAATTTGGGTACCAGTCCACCTATTGGCGGCACCGCAGTTGCCACCCCCACCAGCATTTGTTTTGGTAAAACCGTGACGCTAAGTGTGAGCGGTTATAGTGGTAATATTCAGTGGCAAAGCAGCAGTTCCTCTTCCGGTCCATGGGTAAATGCGCCCGGCGGCGGTAATCCTACGCTAATTACACCTCCCATTAATAATCCGGTGTGTTACAGGGTAATGGTCACTTCCTGTAGTGGCACTCAGGTGGCCACTTCAAACACGGTTTGTATTAATACCAATTTATCTCCCATTTTAACGCCTACCACGGGTTGCACCAGCACCCTTTCCACGGTTTCATTCAGTTACACCAATGCTTCCGGATCGCCAACTGCTGTTGTGTGGTCGCCCACACCTTTAAGTGTTACCAATGGCAGCACTGAAGCCTGGTACACAACCCCTGTTGTATCGAACTTTACCGTGGCTTTTCCGGATGGTTGTGTGAGTTCGGGCAGTATAAACATTCCACCTCCGGGTTTGTCTTTTGCGTCAAACTCCATTAGTTGTGCCAATCTTGGCTCGGCCACTGTTACCCCAATAAATATGCCTACGGGGCCATATATTTATTACTGGACACCTTCGGCACAAACCGGATCGGCGGTAACCGGCCTTTACCCCGGCGTTTATAATGTGAGTGCCAACTACGGCAATGGTAACTGCGCCTACAGCACTACTGTGAATCTGGCTTCGAGCACAGTTTTTTATGGCACGGTTAATAATACTTCCATGCTCTCCTGTTTTGGTGTGAACAACGGTACCGCAGCCATTACGATGTCTGGCGGCACAGGCAATTACAATTACACCTGGTTTGGCAGCAGTAGCACCCAAACGGGTGTTGCGGCAAGCGGCCTTTCGGCAGGTATTTACACCGTATATGTTTCTGATGCGATTACCAACTGTTCTACCTATCAGGTTTTTATGATTTTGCAACCCGCGCCAATTTCTGTTACGGCCAGTGCGGTTTCGGCAACAGCCTGTGCGGGAGCCACCACCACCTTAACTGTTGCAGCAGGTGGCGGCAGTTCGGGTTCGGGCTACACCTATAGTTGGGTTTCGGGACCCACCACCAGCAATTATGTGGTGAGTCAAGCCACCGCCGGTACTTATATATACACGGTAAGTGCATTTGATAGCAACAGTTGTTCCATTTCAACCAACGTGTTAGTAAACTTTATCAGTAATCCGGTTATTTCGGTTCCTGACGTTTCTGTGTGTCCGCTGCAAACCGGCACGCTTACGGCCACAGGCGCCAGTAATTACACATGGACGGGTGGTTCAAATGCCAACACGTTTACTGCTAATCCTACCGGTAATACCAACTATACGGTAATTGGTTCGGCGCAAACCTGTACCTCTGTTAGCAGCGGCAACATGATTTTGAAGCCGGTGCCGGTGCCGGTACTTTTTAGCAACTCGCCGGTGTGCAACAACCAGAATTTAACTATGAGTGCGCAGGGTGGCACGGCATATACCTGGTATGGCCCTAGTGGTTTTACCTCAACACTGCAAAGCCCTAACATCAATCCTTCGGGCACTGGAAATGCCGGTATTTATACGGTAATTGCCACAGCAGCCAACTCCTGTACCGGAGCTGTTTCCGCTTCTTTGATAGTTTATCCCACACCTACTGTAAGCTCAGTTGGCAGCACTGTATGCAGCACGCAGGTGCTTAATTTATCGGCCAACTCCGTTAGTGGTGCCAGTTATTTATGGAGCGGACCACTTGGTTTTAGTTCGCCTGTTCAAAATCCGAGCATTTTTGGTCCGTTTTCATCTTCTTCGGGTAATTACACGGTTAAGGTTACTTCGGTAGAAGGTTGCACCAACACCAGTGTGGCCAATGTTACGGTAACCAATATGCCAATGCCAATTCCTACGAGCGATAGCCCCAAGTGTTTTGGAACCACTCTGCATTTAAGCGCGCCCACAATTCCGGGAGCATCCTATTCCTGGAACGGGCCAAACGGCTTTATCAGCACCTTGCAAAACCCTGTAATTAGCACGGTAACACTGCCAGCGGGTGGCCTTTACAATTTGTATGTGAGCCTTGGGCCTTGTTTTACCAACAGCGCCACCATGGTTGTTATTAATCCGCTTCCTAGTCCCACTATTACTTCCAACAGCCCTGTTTGCGAAACCAAAAGCCTTAGTTTAGGTGTTACCGCATTAAACCTAACTACTGTAGTTTGGACAGGGCCTACCGGCTTTTTGTTTGGTGGAGCCAATGCCGGGCGTGATTCCTGTGCTTTATCGGCTTCAGGCATTTACAGTGTAACGGTAACCGATATTAATACCTGTGTAAACTATGGCACCACCACGGTTACTGTATTAAGTAATCCAACTGTTTCGGCCATTAGTAACACGGTGTGTTTTAAAGATGAAGCTGTATTAAAGGCAAGCGGCGCTGTATCCTACAATTGGTATAATCCCACCGGATTTTTTAGTAATCAAAGCAATGCCGTTATTAATTCGGCGGTAAATATTGCCCCGGTTATTTACACAGTAATTGGGTCGGCACTTAATACCTGTACGAGTGTTGCCATGGCTACATTAGCTACTTTACCGCTGCCTGTTCCATGGCTTCAGGTTTCTCCATCGCGGAAAATTTGTTTGAATGAAGTGGTTACTTTTAAAGGCTTTGGGGCTTATGGCTACGATTGGCGCGGGCCGGGTAATTTTTCGTTTGCGGGCGAAACCATTTCTTTTCCGGCAAACAGTTTAAACTACACAGGTACCTATACGTTAACGGCTAAGGATATACACAATTGCCGTGCCGTGATTACCACCTCTATTCATATTGACGATTTGCCTACCGGAATTATGGGTGGATTGTTGAAAGGCTGTGTGCCGTTTAAATCGGATTATGTATTTTATCCTTCCGGTGCATCGGCATCGCTAACCAACAGCAATTGGACTGTGGATAACAAAACCTTTGGCAGCAATACCTTTAGCAATTATTTTACCAGCCCCGGTGAACACCTGATTAAAGGAACCATTAAGGATATTAACTCCTGTGTGAACACCTTAACCTTTATGGTAAATGTTTATCCACAGCCGGTAGCCGACTTTACCTATTCGCCTGAAAAGCCGGTAGAGAATTTTGACGAAGTGGTGTTTGTAAACACCTCCAAAGGTGCAGGGGTTAATAAATGGGTGTGGTACATGATTGACAATAGTACTTTTGGAGCCAACGAGCAAAACACCTTGAAATACTTTGATCTTGCGGGCACTTATCCGGTAGCTTTTGTTGCCAAAAGCGAGTTTGGCTGTTCTGACACCATTGTGAAAGCCATCGTTGTGTCAGAAGATTTTAATGTATTTGTACCGGACGCTTTTAGTCCGAATGGTGATAATTTAAACGATGTGTTTATTCCGGTAACTCGCGGTGTTAAATCTTTTAATTTGATGGTGTTTGACCGCTGGGGTGCTAAAATTTTTGAAAGCAGCGATAAAACCATGGGCTGGAATGGTTTAACCGGCGATAAAGAAAGCCCGGTGGACGTGTATGTTTGGAAGGTACAAGTGAGCAGTGTGCGCGGCGAACAAAAAACATTTAAAGGCCATGTGATGCTTTACAGGTAGAACTTTTCTGATTTTATTTTCCTTTTATTTTTCATTCTTAAACTTTTTCCTCTGACTTTATTTCTTTTTAGTAAAGCGGGCATTCTATTGAGTGAAAAATTCGCTGCTTCGATTTAAGTTATCAAATAAGCCATTGCAATGAGTGAACAAATTTATTTTTAAGAGTGGCGGCATTACTTTTAGAATATGAACAGGGTAAAAAAAATAGTGTCATGCACTTTGCTTCTTTTTTTTGCACTTAGTTGTTCGGCTCAGTTAATTAATCCACCAAACATTAATTTTGAAGCCAGTGCCGTTGGAACCTATACAGGGGCTAATTCGGTGCCGGGCTGGAGTTTAAGTAACATGACCGTGAATGGCTGCGCTAATGGTCCCTGGTATCCGGGCAGTAGTGAGTTTTCGATAGTAGCCACGCCAATAATAAATTTTCCGGGAGCGGGTATAATTGGCCATTCGCCCCTGGGTGGTACCAAGGTGGCGCAGTTAAATAATTTTACGCCAAACAGTTATAGCACCAAACTTTCAACTTCATTTTCTGTAACCACTAATAATTACGCGTTATGTTTTGCCTTTGCAGGCTATTACGAGAACCCAGGACACATCTGCTGCGACCAACCTCAATTATTAGTGAAGGTAAATAATTGCAATAATCTTCCACTCAGCTGTTCTGCAATGACTCTTGCTGCGGGTTGCGCTCTTGTTAATGCCTCCTACTCTACTGGTATTAACAATGCCTGGACTAACTGGCAAATAAAATTTATTGATTTAAGTCCTTACATAGGTTCATGCGTAAATATTGAATTTATAAACAACGACTGCACTTTTGGTAACCACATTGGAACCACTTTGCTGGATGTTACCTGCACTACTGGAATGGTTCCAGTTGATGGTGGTCCGCCTGAAATCTGTGGCAGTTCTCCGGTGGCCTATTGCCCTAATTCAAGTACGGCCATTATTTCCGGGCCAATGGGCTATCCTAACAGCACTTACACCTGGATACCACCTTCCAATAGTTCGAGTGTAAGTGGTTCGTTAAATCAATCTTATCTCAACATATTAAATCCGGTTGCTAATTCCGTTTACACAGTGCTTGTAAGTTCCCCGAACGCAAGTTGTAACTTCAGTTCCACTTATACACTCCTGCCGGGATCCGTTTCTATTTGTAGCCTCAGTTCTAAACCCAGTTGTTCGGCAGGTGCTGCGGGTTCAGCAACTGTTTGGGCGAGTGGCAGCACGAGTGGCTATAATTACCTATGGACGAATGCCAGCAGCAGCGTGGTGAGCACCTCTTCTGTGGCCAATACACTCGCTCCTGGTATTTACACAGTAATAGTAAGTGCCTCCGGTAACAGCCTGTGCGGGCTAACTTCAGGTACAGTAGCGGTTGGCACCGGCACTTCGGCGCCTAATTCTTATCTTAAACCTTATTGCGGGGCATCGGCTTATTTTAATAATCTGGTTGGTACCAATTTTCAATGGTACTATAACTCAACTCCTGTTGCCGCCAATCTTGGCGGTACTGCTCCTAGTCATACTATTAATTCACCTTTCCAAGGCCAGATAATACAGGTAGGTTTTAATAATAACGGCTGCCGCGATTCCATCATTTACACGCTGGTTACAGTTGCTCCGGGCAGTTTAAGTACGATCAGCAATTCATTGTGCCCCGCTTCAACCACTACTACTTCTGCTTTAATTACGCTGTACCCTACCACTTATAATTTATTGGGCTTAAATTCCTTTTCGGTTATTTCTTCAGGCACCACGCCTGCATATTCATCTTCTATCAATCCAACGGGTTCCAACACTTTTAATATTTCCAATTTAACTAACAATGGTGTTTACAGTGTAACTGCCTTTGATGGTTCGTGTTATTACTCAAAAAGTTTTACGGTTAGTCCTTATTCTTTAAATTTTAGTGTGAGTCCGCTTAGTTATTCCACCTGTTCCGGAACCGCGTTTTTGGCCACTTGTTATTTTAGCGGTACTCTTTCTCCCTTCCAATATTCATATTCGTGGAGTCCAACTAACTTTTTGGCCAACGGCATGGCAACGTTACAAACCACTATTATTTCACCCAGTGTGGCCCCGGGCGCCAGTGCTACAATAGTTTACAGTATTACAGTAACCCCATCAGTGGTTAATTGTCCGCAAACGAAAACACTTTCGGTTTCGGTATTTAATCCTCTAACGCCAAGCCTTAGTGCCATACCAAATCCTCTTTGCATGGGTTCGGGTCAAAACTATACAATAAATGTTTCGCCACCTGGCGGTGTGTTTTCATCAGTTGGTACAGGCAGTGTGGCGCCTGTTTCGGGCAATGGTGTTATTACACCATCGTTGGCATTTGCTGGCCTAAACACTTATACTTATACCAATATATTGGGCACTTGTTCTCAATCGGCAAGCGGTGTTTATTCTGTAAATGGAAGCCTGATTGCCATTTCCGGAAGTTCGGTGATATGTATTGGTAGCTCTGCTAGTTTAAATGCCACTGGTATTAATTCTTTTACATGGAGCACTGGATCAAACAGTAGTTCAATAACGGTTGCACCTCTAACTACAAGCAGCTACACAGTTGTTGGATCACAGGCGCCTGATCCTTGCCTTAGCATAACTATTTTTACGGTAACAGTGGCGCCGTTACCTACGGTAAGCATTGGTGGTAATTCAGTTATTTGTTCAGGCAAAACTGCCACCCTAATGGCAAGTGGTGCTAACACATATAGTTGGAGCAATACCAGCACAAGTTCGAGCGTAATGGTTTCACCTTTTGTAGCCAGCACCTATTCGGTAATTGGCACCAACACTTTGGGCAATTGCACAGGCAGCTCAGCACAAAGCGTGAGTGTTATGCCTCTGCCAACCCTTCAAATTACAGGCAATTCTGTTATATGTCAGGGCGAAACCACTGTTTTGAATGTTACCGGAGCCGACACGTTTTTATGGAGTAATTCGGTAGTTGGTTCTTCTTTAATTGTTTCTCCAAAAACAACGACATATTATTGGGTTACAGGAACAGATGTTCTTACGGGATGTTCCAACTTAGGCACATTCTCTTTAGCTGTCTTGCCCTGCACGGGTCTTTCAGACAATGAATTTAACGGCATTAAACTAAGTGTTTACCCAAATCCATTTAATCAAACGTTGACTATAGAAAATTTAGAGCCGGTACATCTTACTATTTATAATGTAATTGGCGAAGTACTTTATTCGCAGGATGTTAAAGCTGGAACAAACCTGATTGATGCGGAATCGTATAGCCCCGGAATTTATGTGCTTGTGATTGAGGGCAAAAACACTTATGAAGTACGAAAAGTACTGAAGAAATAAAACTCATCGCTTTTATATTCGTTAGAAAGCGATGGTACAATATAAATTCGATTACTGATTGTTGATAATGAGTCTTAAAAACCGCGTTTGGGTTCCGTCATTGGCTTTCAAAAGATATAACCCATTGCTGACATTTTGTAAATGAATGTTTTGATTACCTGCATCAACTCGCTGAGCAAAAACCTGTACCCCCAAGTGGTTAAACATCTCTAACATTAAACCCTTTTCTGACTCAATCGTAAATTCGCCATTGTTTGGATTTGGGTAAACGCTTAAATCCAATTTGTTTGATAGTTCCCCCATTCCCAAGCATTCGCTTACCTTAACCGTGACCACTTTATCGGCATTGCAGCCTGAAGGCAAAGACGTGCCTGTTACCGTGTAATTTGAGTTGGAACTGGGCGTAACCACAATCACTGCTCCACTGCCTCCTGTGCTCCAATTGTAATTATTGGCACCTGATACTGTTAATGTCACACTTTCGCCCAAACAAATTAAGGGCTTGGCATTTACACTCAGGCTTGGATTTGCGTTTATTGTGATTGGTAAGATTGTTGAAGAACTGCAGCCAAATGCATTGGTACCCGCCAGTGTGTAATTTCCGGCATTGGCCAAACTAACGGTACTAATCGTTGGTGATAACTGACCCGAAAAAAATCCGTTTGGCCCTGTCCACATTACTGAACTACCATTGCTTCCGGCAAACAATAACAAATTTTGACCCACACATAAAGGGTAATTACTGTTTGCTGAAACCGTAGGCGTTGGATTAACGGTAACCATTACAGTGGCACTCGATACACAACCCAAACTGTCGCCACTCAATGTGTATATGGAAGTAGCCGCAGGACTCACCACAATGTTATTGCCATTTAATCCACCCGGTTGCCAGGTGTAACTCAGTGTTCCATTGGTAAGCAAGGTGGCGCTTTGCGAGGCGCATACAGTGCTGTTATAGGAGGCCACAAAAGGATACGGAATATAATTGACGCTTACGCTTGCCATACCCATGCAACTGTGTGAATCCACAACAACTGCCGAATAATTGTAAGTTCCACTTGTATTTTGAATTACCGAAATGCTATTGGTAGCAGGCGATGGAACCGACCAGGCATAGCTGTACGGAGGAGTGCCTCCAGATGCATTGACCCAGATGCTCACACTTTGCCCAACACAGGCTGTACCAAAAACGCCAAGCGAACTTGTTATTGGCGATGGTTGCGCAATGGTAAAGGTTTTGTTGATTGTGCAAAGGTTTATTAAATCGAAGGCGCTAACCGTAAAAATACCAGCGCTTAATCCGTTTATTGCTGTGGTATTTTGTGGAACGCCATTCCAGGTGTAGGTATAACTGCCAGAACCACCACTTACTGATACGGTCGCTGAACCGTTGTTATTGCCAAAACAGGCCAAACTAGCTGTGTTTACCGAGGGATTAAGAACCGTGTTAATGATGTTGATGGTTTTGCTTGCTGAACAACCTCCACCATTGTCGGTAAAATAAAGTGTGAATATTCCCGCTGAGGTAAAAGAAGCCACAGAAGTGGTTTGTGTGGTGGGACTCCAACTGTAGGAATACAAACCTGTGCCGCCACTTACAAAAACCGATGCTGTGTTTACACCACAAGCAGCCGTTGGTGATAAAATACTGATGGTGGGTGAGGTTATGGTAACCACTTGATACAAGGTGTCGTTGCTGCACTGAAAGGAACGGATGAGCTGTGCTGTGTAGCTACCGGGGGCAGGGTAAGTATGAACAGGATTAGACAAAAACGAAGTGTTAGCCGAGGCAGAGGCAGGGTCACCAAAATTCCACTGATAACCCATGATGCTATAACCAGAAGCAGAGCAGATTTGCGAGGGACTAAAACTGGCCGTTAAACAACTGGTTTCGGCATTGGCTGTATAAGAAAAACTGGCACCGGGTTTTTGCTCAAAAAAACTTCCCGGAAAGTTGGGTAAACCCCATTGGCAGGAATAAGTGCCTAAGGATTGCCCGGTTGGATTAAAATTGGAGCCACTGCCTGCAACATTGGGATTATTTATTACACTGAGGCTATTGGTAGGTGCAAATAATGAGGTGGTGCTGCTCGGATCAGAATTGGCAATGTAAATTTTACCGTTCGGTGCCAATTGTAAACTTCTTTTTAAAGAGTAGTTCACAGTTTGCCCATCGTTATTCGAATAAATAACTATAGGTGCTGTGGGACTAGCTGCACAAAGATCGTGCTGGATAAGTCCCCCATTGGCATAATAAACCTTTGTGCCATCCGGTGAAAATTCAACGCCATATGCATAATAAGTATTATTAGCCATTGGAGTGGAATTTCCAGTTAATAACATCACTCCTCCAGACACCAAACCCGTGATGTTATCATAATCGTACAAAAAGGCTTTGGAAGTGCCTCCAGAAAAGGGAATTATGGTATATGAACAAAGCGCTAATTTTCTACCATTGGGTGAAAGCTTCATACAACCCTTTAAGCCATAACCGATAGTTGCTAAATTAATATTTGCCGAAGGAGTTACCACCGCCACTGTGCTAACACCCAGTGCAGTTAACGAATAGGAACTTAAACTTCCGCCACAAACCGCCAGCAACCAATAATCCGTTCCGTTGCAGTGTTTGGTAGCTGTTAACTTTTCTGAACAAGCACCAGCATACAAGGAAGCATTTTTAATGGTTACAGAGCCATTGCCGCTTGCCAAACTCATGTCCACTATGGAATAGTTTAAGCCGGCGGAACCATAATTGCCCTGTACAGTAAAAATGTAATATAAATTAGAGCTGCCGGGTTTTTTCAAAATCATGGCCGATTGGGCAGCATCATTCCCCAACAGTCCGCTGCCATTGGCCATTACCGAATGGGTTTGATTATAAACGGTAACTCCATCGGTATAAAACAACAAATTACCGGCGGCATCAGCCACGCTGGCGCAACCAACTGACGTGGTGATTGCCCCGCCGGTAATTACTGTTGGCGTAGCACCTGAAAAATTTAAACCCGCCCCATTTCCAAAAAACCACTTTTTAGTTTGGTTTTGGGAAAACATTGTTTGGCTTAATACTAACTGAGTTAGAAATAATACAAAATATACTTTAACTCTGTTCAATTTTTGATGGTTTAATAAGGACTAAAGCCAATGATTGCATAATCGTCTCCATTTAATTGGTTATCTCCAACCATAATTATACCACCAGATTGATCGAAGTCAAAAGCAAATGGGCAAATCTTTGTTTGACCTGAGCTTGTTTCATCGTAAACGTTCTCATATATAATAACTCCTGTTGGGCTTAATTTGGAAACCAGTGCCTTCTGATCAACAGGGGTACCAGGGTTCGGTTCAGTATTTATTGCGCCTAACACAAGGATTTCATTAGAAGGAGTAACCAGCACGGCATTATTAAAATCACGCCCTGAAGATTGAGTTACGTTAGTCGCCCAAATCACATTGCCAAACGGATCGACCCTTAACACACCTGGATCTGAAGAAATATAAAAAGCATTTGTTGAAGGAAATACCAACGGACAGGAATGATAAACCAAACGCCAATCATTTTGCGAAAGAATTATAAAATCCATACCATTGCCAATTTGTGCAACACTGGTTGCCCGTTCATTGGTATTTTCTTGTGGCAGATTTGGCGCACCAAAAGTTATATTATTTGGACATACCAGATAATCTGGAGTATCAGTGTAGGGGTATGAAAGTGGTGTTGCTGTATTTTTAAGATGGGTAGTTTCATCAAAAACGTCGTAATAAGTTACTGTACCGGATGTATTTACCATCATAAAAAAAGCATCCATATCAAAATCTCCCCACTGTTTAAACGTGGTGATGGATTCATTTACTGCACCTACAGCAACATAACCGAGTACATTACCTAGTCCATCATAATTTACACAAACATCGAAAAAGTGAGGTTGAAAATATTTACCAGGCAAGTTCTTTAGATAAGTTTGCAAACCACTGGTACCAAAAGTAGGGTCTGGTAATCCATTAACATCTATTTTAAGTAAAAAGCATCCGTTTGTACTATTTTGCCCAAATGTAGAAGTATTACTAGGAAAGCTATCATCAATGTAATTACCACATAACATAAAGCCGGTTATTTGACCTGAATTATTTTTAATTTCGCAACTTGTAGGACGGTTGCTTATCATGGCACCAACTTTTGTATGTACCAAGCCATTTTGACCCGGAGGAAAAGGAAGCGTTTGACAATTATACATCTTCACTCCATACGTTTGATCCAGGGTTCCGCTGGTTTTGTCAACCAACAACGAGAAAAAAGAATCATCAGGGTCGGCACAACCACCGTTTCTTTTGCCTGCACCTATCATTAGGTAACCATTTGGCAAGTCATAAATATCAACCCCAACACCCGAAATGCAGGTGTATTTTTGCTCCCACAATACATTTCCAAGCATATCGTATTTAACAATGGTTGGGTTTCTAACTGCTGGTGATGAGATTACGTCTGTAGAATAACCTGTGGTTAAAAAGTCTCCACCCGGTAGTGTTTTTACGCCATAATTCCAATCTTCACTTCCAACACCCTGTGTGGTTCCCTGATTGGTAAGCCCCAAAGTCTTGTTAACATTTAGTGGCAACTGGGCAAAAGCAGTCCCAATCCACAATTGTGAAGCACAGAACATTACACTTAGTTTAATAATGTTTTTTTTCATAAATAAATTTTAATAGGTTTGTAATTAAGAACTCTCATCCCAAAAATAAACAATTATTTAATTGCTACAAATTTTTTAACAACTAAACTATTTAGTAAGTATGTTATTGCTACAAATTCGAAAACAACGTTGGGTGACATTCTCTTTCATTATCACTTTAATATTAATCATATACTCCTTCAGCTACAATAATGACAGTTTTGTCGAAAAATACGACTTTCCAATCATTAAGCAATTCCCTAAAATGCCACATTCAAAAAAGAATCCGGTTACAATCAGCGGTGTTGAATTAGGTCGTTTTTTATTTTACGATCCCATCCTTAGCATAGACAGCAACATGTCCTGTTCAAGTTGTCACAGACAAAGCCACGCATTTAGTTACGAATTAAATTACGTAATTACGCCTAAAGAACTTCACTTAAATGGCAGAAGGAGCATTTTGCCCTTATTTAATTTAGCCTGGTCCAGTACATATTTTTGGGATGGCAGAGTAACAACAATCGAAGAACAGGTTTTTCATCCTGTAAGAAATAAAAACGAAATGAATTCGAATTGGTTATTAATAGAAAAAAGAATTAACAGAAGTGATTTTTATAAAAATAAATTCAAGAATGTGTTTGGTAATAAGCGAATAGATAGCGTTATGATTGCAAAAGCAATAGCTCAATTTGAAAGAACACTCCTTTCTTATAACTCAAAATTTGATAAAGTTCAAAACAATGAAGCTAAATTTACCAAGGATGAACAGGAAGGCTACGAATTAATGCTCAACAAAAACAAAGGTAATTGCTTTAGTTGCCATACAACTGGCGTAAACGACCTGAAGGGTGAAAAAGCTTTTGCCAATGATGGTGGCAATACTGAGAAGGAATTAAAATTATTACCAGATAGAGGTCGCGAATTGGTAACAAAAAAAATGACTGATATTGGAAAATTCAGAATCCCAACCTTACGAAATATCGGTCTTACAGCCCCTTATATGCACAATGGCATTCACGATAATCTTGAACACGTTATTAATTTTTACAGTGATGGAATTCAAGTAAATAACAATATAGATGGACGAATAAATAATGCGCACGCAGGAGGTGTTCATTTTACCACAATTGAAAAAAGAAAAATTGCTCTTTTTCTGCTAACTCTCACAGACAGCTCATTCATTACCAATAAGGCTTTTTCTAATCCATTTGAAAACGAAAAGAATAAATAATTTAATTGGATTATTTATAAATTCATATTACGTATCCACTTAATTCCTTCACCCCTCATTCATCTTTTCATTCTGTATTCTAATGCTTTCTTCGTGAAGCAACTGACAGATTTTTTCAACGTGTTGGCGCGAAAGTCCCAGCTTATCGGCCCACTGGCCACGGGTGCGTAAAATTTGTTGCCAGCGTTCCAACTGAAAAATGGTGATGTTATGCTCTTTTTTATAGGTGCCCAATTGCTCAATTACCTGCACGCGTTTTTTAAGTGCGTTCAAAATTTCATCGTCAATCTCGTCAATCATATTCCGGAAACCGGCCATTTTATCATTATTCAACTCCAGACCCGATGCCTGTTTGCGGATGATGAGTTTATTTAAGAGTTCGCCTAATTTGTCGGGTGTTAACTGTTGCTCGGCATCGCTAAGCGCTGTTGATGGATTGTAATGCGACTCTATCATCAGACCATCCATGCCCAAATCCAAAGCCTTTTGCGCCACATGCGGAATCAATTCTCTGTTACCACTAATATGGCTGGGGTCGCAAATAATAGGCAGGTCGGGTAACAGGGTTCTTAACTCAATAGGCAATTGCCATAAAGGTTTGTTTCGGTATTTTGTTTTTCCGTAAAAATGAAATCCCCGGTGTATGGCCGCCAGTTCGGTAATTCCCGAATTGTAAACACGCTCAATTGCGCCAATCCACAACTGCAAATCGGCATGAATGGGATTTTTAACCATCACCGGAATTTTTACACCTTTAAGCACGTCCGCAATTTCCTGCACGCTAAAAGGATTAACCGTTGTACGTGCGCCAATCCATAACACGTCGATGCCATGTTTCAGGGCCAGCTCGGTGTGTTGAGCATTGGCCACTTCCACAGTAATTTTAAATCCGAACTCTTCCTTAATGTCTTTTAACCATTTAAGCGCTTCTTCACCCCTGCCTTCAAAGGCATTGGGCCTTGTGCGGGGTTTCCAAACACCAGCTCTGAAAAGGGCCACCGAATTGAGCGCTTTTAGCCCCTGTGCCGTTTGCCTTAATTGGTCGGGGCTTTCGGCACCACAAGGACCTGCTATTAACAATGGAACGGATTGCGATGGAAGCCAGTTTTGTAAGGGTGAAAATTGCATGATGGAAGAATTACGCGTTTTTTTGAATCCTGAAAATTACCTCTTTTGCGGTATTTAAAAAACTGTGGCTTTGATTTAATTTTGAGACATGGATAAACCGGGCAATGCAGTAAAACTGTTTTTCGAAAACAATTCGCCATTTAGCCTGTTTAGCGAATTGGGTAAAAAGAAAAAAGATTGCTGCAAAAAATTCAAGAAAGGCGATCGCTGCCGCAAATGCCCGGCCCACAAATAACTGAGGGATTAAAGGTGTTTGTACAATTCCTGTTTTAAGTCTTCAACGCCATTAACGGCCGTTTTCTTAATGTGTTTCAGGCCCCGCATTTTCAGGTCAAAATCGCCCGGGTCGAGCAACCATTTTGGCACATCGGGCATTACAAAATTTAAAATTCCGGCGGCGGGATAAACGTTTAAGGAGGTGCCAATTACCACAAACAAATCTGCTGTTCCGGCCATCAGGTTGGCGTTGTCCATTTGGGGAACGGCCTCGCCAAACCAAACAATGTGTGGCCGCAATTGCGAACCCAACGCGCAGGTATCGCCCGCGTTTATGCCTTTATCCTTTAAGTCGTATATTAATTTAGAATCTGCGGTACTTCTTGCTTTCATGAGTTCGCCATGCAGGTGCATCACATGCTGGCTTCCTGCTCTTTCGTGCAAATCGTCAACGTTTTGAGTAATTACCTGCACATCAAAATCGGCTTGCAGGGCCGCAATAAAATGGTGCGAGGCGTTTGGTTTTGCTTCTAAAACCTGCTTGCGGCGTTGGTTGTAAAACTCGAGTACCAGATTTTTATTCTTTGCCCAGGCCTGTGGTGTGGCCACCTCTTCTATGCGGTATTGTTCCCACAAGCCTCCGGCATCCCTGAAAGTTTTAATACCACTTTCGGCACTTATTCCGGCTCCTGTAAAAACAACTAAACGCTTCTTTGGCATCTGTCAGAGATTTTCTTTTACGAACTTCAGTATTTTCGAGTAAATATGCAAGCGGGTATATCCCCCATATATTCCATGGTTCTTATTCGGGTAAACCATAAATTCAAAGGGAATATTGCTATCCACCAGTGCTGCCGCCAGTTCCATGCTGTTTTGCACATGCACATTGTCGTCGGCATCGCCATGAATCAGCAAGAATTTTCCTTTAATTTTCTTTACAAAGTTGGTGGGTGAGTTGTCTTCGTAGCCACTTTTGTTATCAATTGGCTTTCTTAAAAAACGTTCGGTATAAATGTTGTCGTAATATTTCCAATTAGTTACAGGTGCAACAGCAACAGCAGCCTTAATCACATCGGCGCCTTTGCTAATCATTAAAGAAGCCATGTAACCCCCGTAACTCCAGCCCTGAAAGCCAATGCGCGATTTTTCAATATAGGAAAGATTCCCTAAATATTTCGCAAAATCAATCTGATCGAGGGTTTCCAATTTACCCAGTTGCAGGTAAGTTGAATGTTTAAATTGCCTGCCACGCCCCATGGTACCGCGGCCATCGGCACACACCACAATGTATCCTTCCTGATTAAGTAAGCAGTGCCAAAAATAATCGCGACCACCCCAGGCATTGTTGCAGGCGTTGCTACCCGGCCCATTATAGGCATACATGTAAACGGGGTATTTTTTTGTGGAATCAAAATTGGCTGGTTTCATCATCCAGGCGTTAATTTCAGTGCCATCCGAATTTTTAAATTTAAAAAAGCTACGTTTTGAAAAGTTGTAGTTCTTTAATTTACCGGCCAAATCGGCATTGTTTTCGAGCACCTTTACCAGTTTACCATCTATACTGTATAATTCATATACCGGCGGGGTGTCGGCACTTTGATAGGTGGACACATAGTACTTAAATCCTTTGGTAAACTCAAAACTATTGGTGCCGTTTTTTGGCGACAAGCGTTTTTTGATTTTTCCATCCAGCGAAATGCTATACACATCGCGGTTAATGGCACCGTTTTCGGTAGACGTGTAAAACAAGGTGTTGGTTTTTTCGTCGTAGCCGTTAAAGTCCATCACGTCCCAATTGCCTTTTGTGATTTGATTAATCAGTTTTCCGTTTAAATCGTAATAATACAAATGGTTAAACTCGTCGGCCTCGCTCGAAATTATAAAACCCTTGTTGCCAACAAACCTCAAATCATCGGCAATGTCAACATAAGTTTTGCTTTCGTTGGTATGAACAACCTTTCCGTTGCCATTGGTGGCATCGGTTAAAATGTATTCGAGTTTATTTTGCAAACGATTTAAACGTTGAATACAAAGCGTTTTAGCATCGTTGGTAAATTGTATGCGTGGAATGTAAATGTCGTTGTTCAGGCCAATGTCGGCTTTAACGGTGTTGTTTGTTTTGGCATCAAAAATGTGTACCGACACAATGGAATTGTCTTCGCCCGCTTTAGGGTATTTGTAGGTGTATTTGGTCGGATACAATTCATTTTTGTAATACTCCAGGGTAAATTCTTTTACACGCGACTCATCGAACTTTATGTAAGCCAGGTATTGACTGTTGGCGCTCCAGTCAAAATAATCGGCCTTTGAAAATTCTTCTTCATACACCCAGTCGGCCCAGCCATTTTTTAATTTGTTGTTTATACCATCGTTGGTAACTGCTGTTTCCTCGCCGCTTTCGAGGGTTTTTATGTACAAATTGTTATCGCGCACAAATGCCACTTTTTTTCCGTCGGGCGAAAATTTAGGAAACAACTGTTTGCCTTTATCACTTAGCTCAATGGTTTTTTTTGTGGCAATGTCGTACACAAAATAATTGGCCATTGGCGAGCGGCGGTAAACGTATTCCATATTTTCAAAAAGCAACAGCTTGTCTTCGTTGGGACTCAACTGATAGGTACCCAGCGGAATAAAACGGTTATTGAATTTGGTATCGTTGCCATTTACAATGTCGCGAATTTTTTTTCCCGATTTTAATTCAAACTCACTCAAAAGGGCCACACCATCAGCGGCTTCGGTTACTTCCACATAATTGAGTCCGTTTTTTAAAACGTTGAATCCTTGTGTGGACTTTGCACCAAAAATATATTTGCCCCAAATGTTATCGAGGTTAATGTTTTGTTGCGAAAAAATTAAAAGAGGTGCCAGACAATAAAGTAGAATCAGTTTCTTCATAACGTATTTTTTACTGAAGGTGAATTTAAGAATTAAACATTAAAAAAATGTTTTTGTATGGGCTAATAAAAACGCCTTGTCAAAAATCACCCTTTTTGGGAGGGGCCACCATCAAGCCCTCATCATTAACCATGGTACACCCTCGAAAACACAATCTCACCGTTTTCAATCTGCAACACCTCGCCCACGCTTAAATCATCTTCGCCCTCCACATGGCGGATGTATTCCATAAAAACCTGCTCGTTATCGGCAGTGAGTTTTTGTACCTCGTAACGTAAAGTGGGCAAGCGTTCAAAAGAATCTTTCCACCAGTCGCGCAATGCTGCTTTGCCTGCTACCATTCCGTTGGTTTCGGGACGGCGAATTTTTAATTTCGGACTGTAATGTTTAGCCTGGTTATTATACAAAGCCAGTAATTTTTCCAAATCGTGTTGGTTAAATGCCTCAAACCATTTCAGGGCTATGTGTTTGTTGTTATCTGCTTTTGATTTCATTCCTCTAATTAATGTGTTCGTTTCGTTCAAACAATTTTTTTGGGCGTTGCCATGTCTTTGAGGTCAAAGGTGCATAAAAATATGGCAACACATGGCCGGGTCATCCGCTTTAGCCTGCTCACAAAATATAAGCAAGGCAAAATTCAGCGCCCACGGGGTCTGCCAGCATAGGCTCGCAGCCTCCGTGGCTTGGCCTTGCTAATGTTTTGTTTCGCAGGGCTGCCGCTTCTGCCCCTAACGCATCACCACTTTTAGTTCCCGTAAATTCTAATTATATAAACCGGTAAAAACAAATTTTAATGCTCCCAAAATAATTCATTAGAATTGCCGAAGCGTGATGTTTTACTGTCTCAACTTTAGTAATTCTTTTTCACTCTGATTGGTAATTTTAATTTCAAAATTTTCCTGAACATTTCATTCATATGTATGTAGATATTTATTGTTCTTAATGGTCATATGGTATAGCCTTTATCTTCATTTGTGTTTGCTTACGCAAACTTTTAGTTAGTTGCTATTTCATATATTTACGCATGCTAAAAAACATTTTTATTTTAATACTTGCAATAAGTATTGTTTCTTGCACCGATAAAACCCAAAACGTAGATTTGATTATTTACAATGCCAACATCTACACCGTTGATTCCATGTTTTCAAAATACGAAGCCATGGCCATCAGCAACGGTAAAATAACAGAGCTTGGTAGCAACGAACAGATTCTTAAAAAATATTCATCCGAACATAAAAATGACCTTGCCGGAAAAACCGTTTTCCCCGGATTTATCGATGCCCACTGCCACTTTACTGGTTATGCCACCGACCTCTGGAAATGCAATCTGGTAGGCACCAAATCCTACGCCGAAATTATTGAACGCATAAAAACCTACGCGCAAACAGCTCCACTCGAATGGCTTTATGCCAGAGGCTGGGATCAAAACGACTGGGATAAAAAAGAATATCCCGACAACAGCGAGTTAAACCGTTTATTTCCCAATCGCCCGGTTTTTTTAAAACGCATTGACGGCCATGCGGCCATTGTTAACCAAAAAGCACTCGATTTGGCGGGCATAAGCGCACAAACAAAAATTAACGGCGGCAGCGTGTTGCTTAAAAACGGCCAACCAAGTGGTGTGCTTATTGACAATGCCATGCAATTAGTGGACAAAATTGTTCCTGCAATTAGCGACAGCATGGCCGCAGCTTACCTTAAACAAACGCAGGCTGTCTGCTTTAGTTATGGACTCACAGGTGTACACGATTGCGGCATAAGCGAACACACAGTGAAACTTTTGGATAAGGAACAAGTTGCCGGTAATTTAAAAATGAAAGTGTTTGCCCTGCTAAGCGACGACTCAAGTTATTACGATACCTGGATTAAAAAAGGCATTTACAAAACCGATAAATTGCACGTGGGTGGTTTTAAAATTTATGGCGATGGGGCTTTGGGTAGCCGCGGCGCCAGCCTGTTGCAGGATTACTCCGATCAAAAAAATTGGAAAGGCTTTTTACTCACCGACCAGACGTATTTGAAACGAATTGCTACCAAACTGGCCAACAGCCCTTTTCAAATGTGTACACACGCCATTGGCGACAGTGCCAACCGTTTTGTGCTGGATTGTTATGCCGCAGCCTTAAAAGGCAAAAACAACAAACGCTGGCGCATTGAACACGCACAGGTTTTGGATGTAAGCGATTTTAAAAAGTTTGGCGACTACGACATTATTCCATCAGTGCAACCCACGCATGCCACCAGCGATATGTATTGGGCCGGCGACAGACTCGGCGCTGAACGCATGAAACAAGCTTACGCTTACAAAGACCTACTCAGTTCTTATGGCAAACTGGCTCTGGGCACCGACTTTCCAGTGGAAGACATCAGCCCCCTTAAAACATTTTTTGCTGCCGTTGTAAGGCAGGATGCCAAAGGATTTCCGGCAGAAGGATTTCAGAAAGAAAATGCTTTGAGTCGCGAAGAAACATTAAGAGGAATGACCATTTGGGCTGCTTATGCCGCCTTCGAAGAAATGGAAAAAGGGAGTTTGGAAAAAGGCAAGGCCGCCGATTTTATTGTGTTGGATACCGATTTAATGAAATGCAACACTTCTGAAATTCTAAACACAAAGGTATTGGGCACTTACCTAAACGGCGACCTGGTGTACGAATTAAAATAAAGCTTTCAGTTCTTTGAGCTTTTTTATCTGGCGTCCGGTGTAAGCGGGCTCATTGTCTTCTACAAAATGAATGGCTTCCCAACCGGCATTTAAGGCGCCTTTAATATCGCTTTCAAAATTATCGCCAATCATCACACACTCGTTTGTATGCGCACCGGCAAGGCGTTCGGCCAATCGGAACAATTGCTCTTCGGGTTTAACCATTTGGTGCTCTTCGCTGATAATAATCTGCCCGAAATAATTGCGGAGTCCGGCGCCGTCTAATTTAATCGCCTGAATTTCTTTAAACCCATTGGTAATAATGTGCAGTTCGTATTTCGGTTTCAGGTAATCCAAAACCGCCAGACAGTCTTCCTTTAAATGGGTACCCTTAGGCGCCCTCTCAAGATACTGTTCCGTAATGCTCAGATTTTCGGAATAATTATCGTAACCAAATTCTTTAAACGCCAGATTAAACCTGTGATTGCGGATGTGATTTTTATCCACCAAACGTTGGTTGTATTGTTGCCACAATTGCTGGTTAATGCGTTTGTAGGCACTTAAAAAACCATCAAAATCGGTTTTTAATTTGGCTTGTAAATCAAATTCGCTATAAAGCTGGCGTAACACATAATTCGAATTGCGCTGAAAATCCCACAAGGTATCGTCCAAATCAAAAAACAGATGTCGCTTTTGTTTTAATCCGGGCATAAATTATTACCAACGAAATAATAATAAGAATGAATAAATGACCACGCTCCAAAAAATGGTGGCAATACTCAGATACAAAATAATCTTTTTCTTGTTTTTAAAAAAACGATCGGCCAATAATGCGCCGATGGGATAGGACAATAACATGGGGGTTAGAAAAGCAATGCCGGCAAGCCCGAATTTTTGTTTTACCTTAATAATACGTCGGTTGGATTTGGTAAATATTTTGCCACGGTGAATGCGCCCCTTTTTTACCCTGTATTGATGGTATTTTTTTAAAATAACGGCACTCAGGTTGGTAAAAAAAATGCTTCCTGCAATACCACCAGAGGTGGAAACCAAAAAAACTTTCAGGAAATTAAATTTGAATAAAACCACGGCCATGGGCATTCCAACCTTACCAAACGCCACTGCACATGCCAAAAAGGTGGAAACAATCTTCAAAAGTTCTGCCATCTTCCAAATTTAGCAAACTATTTGTTCCACCCGGTTAATAGCCTTGCCAAGATATGTTATTTAATGTGTCAAGTTTAACAATTGCCTCTGCCCAATTGATTTATTTTACTTAATTTTACGCCCCAGTTAACAAAACGTAGATTATAATATGTCAACACAAACTGCAGTAGCTCCAGCACACGAAGAAAGTATGTTTGAAGCTGTATTGGCCCGCCTTGATGCGGCTGCCAAATTAATGAACCTGAGTGATGAAGTTGCTTTGGTATTAAGAAACCCCAGCAAACAGGTAAAGGTGAGCCTTCCTGTGATGATGGATTCAGGAAAAATTCAGGTTTTTGAAGGATACCGTACCGTGCACAGCACCCACTTAGGCCCAAGCAAAGGTGGCATTCGTTACGCTATGGATGTGAACGCCGATGAGGTAATGGCACTTGCGGCCTGGATGAGTTTTAAATGCGCCGTGGCCAACCTGCCTTACGGTGGTGCCAAAGGTGGTATTAAACTCGACCCGCGCGCCCACAGTGTGGGTGAATTGGAGCGCATTAGCCGCGCCTACGCTGTTGCCATGAAAGATGTGTTTGGTGTAAATAAAGATATTCCTGCCCCGGATATGGGAACCAGCGGCCGCGAAATGGCCTGGATACTTGACGAATTTAATAAAAATACCGGCGAAGACAGCCCCGGCGTTATTACCGGCAAACCGGTAGCCGTTGGTGGTTCTTTAGGCCGCGATGCCGCCACCGGACGTGGTGTGATGGTAAATACACTAGCAGCTTTGCGTAAAATGGGATTAAAACCTACCGAAGTTACTGCCGTGGTTCAGGGTTTTGGCAATGTGGGTTCACATGCCGCCCGTTTATTGGCCGAACAAGGTGTTAAAATTGTGGGTATTGGCGATCACAGCGCTTCTTATTACAACGAAAAAGGCATCGACATTGCTGCCGCCATCGAATTTGCCTCTAAAAACAACCGTAACCTGAAAGGCTTTACCGGTGCCACCGAAATTAAAGGTTCTGAATTACTCATCAGCAAATGCGATGTGTTGGTTCCGGGTGCCTTACAAAACGTGATTACCATTGATAATGCCGCTAAAATACAGGCAAAACTGATTGTGGAAGGCGCCAATGGTCCTACCACTCCTGAGGCAGACCCAATTCTTAACGACAAAAAGATAATTTGTGTGCCCGACATTTTAGCCAATAGCGGCGGGGTTACTGTAAGTTATTTTGAATGGGTACAAAACAAAGCCGGTTATTACTGGACTGAAGAAGAAGTAAATACCAAACACGATCAAAAAATGGAAATTGCTTTTGAAGCTGTTTGGAACAACATGGTTCAATACAAAACCAGCATGCGTATTGCGGCCTACATTACTGCTTTGCAGAAACTTGAGCAAGGCGTAAAATTGAAAGGCGCTTACTAATTTTATTAAACAACTGATTTTAAAGCACTTAAACTTTTTTATAAAAAAGGTTTAGGTGCTTTTTAATTTAAAATTATTTTTAGATTTGCTAAGTTCTATTTAACAATTAATAAACGTTGATAGCAGTATTAGTTTTAATCGCTTATTTACTTGGTTCCATTCCAACTTCTGTTTGGATTGGTAAAACGTTTTACAACATTGATGTTCGTGAATTTGGAAGCGGAAACGCCGGAGCCACCAACACCTTTCGGGTTTTGGGTAAAAATGCCGGTATCCCTGTTTTAATTATAGACATTTTAAAAGGAACTGCCGCTGTGGCCTTGGCCTACTTTAGTGGTTACGAAATTAACAGCAACGAATTTGTTAACCTCGAAATAGGTTTGGGTATTGCTGCTTTAATTGGCCACATATTTCCGGTGTTTGCAGGTTTTAGAGGTGGCAAAGGCGTGGCCACCATTTTAGGAGTTGTTATTTGTATTGTACCCATTTCGTGCTCACTGGCCTTGCTGGTATTTTTAGTGGTGTTGTTTTCCACCCGAATTGTTTCCCTTTCGTCCATGCTGGGTGGCCTTTCGTTTCCAATCTTTTTAAATCTTGTTTTAGGCAATTCCAATGTGGTGTTAACCATTTTTTCTATAGTAGTGGCCACATTGCTTATTGTTACCCACCGTAAAAACATTCAGCGCCTGCTAAAAAACCAGGAAAGTAAGGTAAACCTTTTTGCCAGTAATAAATAAAGCACCTTCTTTAGCATATAATTTTGCAATAATTGTGTGTAATCCACGTTAAGGGTTTTAACAAATAATTATCTTTGGTACATGTTGAAACGAATTTTAATTAGCAGATCGTCAAAAAGTCTGAAAGCTTGTGAATACTGTAAAAAAAACGTTTTAATTTTTTGGAAACCCGCAAAAGTGATGGGAAATCCGCTGTATTTTTAATTTTGAACTGCTAAAATAAAATGAAAGTTGAAAATGTTACAGTACGAATTTTGCGCCAGGGATGGAGCGGTCTGTCTGAGCTCCTTTCAAGCGCCGCCTCTTTTGCGCTTGAAAGAGCGAGTAGCGACAGCCCGTTAAGGCGCCCAAATACTCGTAGCGAGCTTGCCGAATTAAAAAAAAGACTTTTTGAAGCCCCATTAATTCTCCTTTTTCTGTTTATTTCTGTTATGAGCCAGTCACAAAATACCACTGGCGATGATGATTATGTGAACAGCAATGTTTTAAAATACGACGACTACATTTACAAAGCCAACATCCGAACCATTCAGTTTCACGAAAGCAGTTGGGAGTACGGTGCCCCCGTTATTTCACTTCATGGCGAAGAACAACTCACACTTGAATTTGACGATTTGGATGGCGACAGAAAAGATTACACCATCACATTTGTGCACTGCAATGCCGACTGGACACCCAGCAACCTGATGACAGCCGAGTACATGACCGGCTACTACGAATTTAATATCCTGAATTTTGGATACGGCATGAACACCTATCAAAAGTTTACCCATTACGAAATCAGTTTTCCTCAGGCCGGCACACAAATGAATACCTTGTTTACCAAAAGCGGAAATTACCTCATGTATGTTTACATTAACGGTAACCGCGAAGATTTGGCATTTAGCCGCCGCTTTATGGTTTACGACAACAAAACGGCAATTGCAGGTACTTTCAGGCAACAGGCCGGTGGTGGCGATCAGTTTTCGAAACAACACATTGATTTTAAAATTGTGGGGCTTGGTTACGACATTAATAATCCCTACAAAGACATGAAAGTGGTGTTGGTGCAAAACAACCGTTGGGACAATGCCATTACCGACATTAAACCTACTTTTTTAAATAACAATGAATTTACCTATTCGCTGGATGATGCCAGTACATTTACCGGTGGTAACGAGTTCAGGTATTTTGACACACGCAGCATGCGATTTTTAACTGAAAGGGTAAAGGATATTTATAAAGACAATGATTTAAAATACCACGTAACGCTATACAACGACGAAGTGAGGGCCAGCAAACCCTATTTGTTTTACAACGATTTTAATGGCGCCTACCTGATTAAAAACCGTGAAGCCCTTAATAACACCAACGTGGAAGCGGATTACGTGTATGTGGATTTTTTTCTGTCGTACCCCAAACCAGAGGCCAAGGGCAACTTTTACATTATGGGCAAACTCACCGACTGGCGCATGAACAAGCTGAGCAAGATGACGTATAATTACGATCGCGGGGGCTACCAGACAAGGCTGTATTTAAAACAGGGCTTTTACAATTACATGTACGTGTTGAGTAACGACACAAAACCCGGCGGCGACGAAACAATTACCGAAGGCAGTTTTTGGGATACGGAGAACGACTATTACATTTATGTGTATCACCGCCAGTTTGGCACCTACTACGATCAGTTAATTGGTATGAAACGTTTGAATTCGTTGAAGCGTTAAGAAAAAATTTAAAATTTAGATATTTTAGATTTATTTACTTTTAAGTATAAACATAATTTGGAAATTATTTAAAAGTTCTATATTTGTCTAAATTAATTTAAAAGATTCTTAACCCATTTAAGTGTTGCTTAATGTGTACTATTAAAATTATTACCCATACTGATTCCTTACTAAATGAAGTTATTGCATTAGGCAAAAAAAATTCAAAAACCTTGGGAATGTTTCCTGAAGGCGCATTCATTGATCATGCAAAAAAAAGAAATATAATTGTCGCTCAAAGCGAAAATCAACTTGTAGGGTACTTACTGTATAGAATAACGCAATCGAAAGGTATTATTAGTATCACACACCTTTGCATAGTTGAAAATTACAGAAACCAAGGAATTGCAAAAAAACTAGTTAATTTCCTTAAGGAAAAATATCAAAATCTTTTTAGAGGAATAGCACTAAGCTGTAGAAAAGACTACACGGAAGCTTCTACGTTTTATGAAAAATCTGGCTTCAAGGCGGTAAAAGAATCTAGAAGTAGAAGTAAAGAAGAGAATTATCTTGTTAAGTGGTTTTACAACTTCGGGAATGCAGATCTGTTTACTGAGATGAAACTCTATTCGAATAAACTTAATGTTTTATTAGATGCGAATATTATCATTAAACTACGTGATGAAATAAACCAACAAAATGCTGAAGCACATGCATTAAATGCTGATTGGCTTTCAGAAGAAGTCGAGTTCTTTTTCGCATCAGAAATATATAATGAAATTAATAGGGACCGCGATAGAAATAGGGCGCAATTGACTCGTGATTTTTTAAAAAATTTTCAAGAAACAAAATTCAACCCTGAGAAAAGAGACGCGATTTTCACAAAATTAACCAACTACCTTCCTGGAAAAAGTCAAAATGATATCTCAGATAAAAGGCAACTAGCCGAGTGTATTGCTTCAGGCCTAAGTTATTTTATTACCACTGATGATGAAATTCTTAGTGTAGGTGAAAACATTTTCAAGGAGTTTTCGTTGAGAATTTTTAGACCGACTGAATTGATTTTACACATCGATCAATTAAGAAACAAGACTGACTATTTTTCTTCTAGGGTGGCTGGTGCAAATTATCAATATCGTAAATTAGGACAAGATGATATTAAAACCTTATCTGAAGAATTCACCGACTCCACAAACAGTAAGTTTGAGCTAATATCTATACTTACGCTAACAGCTTCTGATGTAAAAAATTCAATTGTTAGACTAGTCCAAGATGGGGAAAATAAAACAATTGGCTTTTTCGCGGCTATCTATAAAGATGGTTATTTAAGAGTAAGAGCGTTAAAAACACAAAAAAATAGATTATCCGATGTTTTATTTTATCAACTTGTAAACGATATTATTCAACTTTCCGTGAGTAAAAATGTTAAGATTATTAATATTGAAGAGTTATCACTTACGGAAGTTATGGTTGAAACATTGACTTCTTATGGATTTCAGGAAAAAGATGGGTTATGGTATAAGTTAGTAATTGCTGGTATGTTTGACTCATTAACTCTCTTAAATAAAAATGAGTTGTTAAAAAACAATTGGAACATCCCTCTTATTTTAAAGAAATTTAAAACGCTTAATAAAAATGAAAGTGAAATCTATAAGCTTGAATTGGAGAGGAAACTATGGCCAATTAAGTTAACTGATATCAATATACCTACTTACATAATTCCCATCAAACCTTTATGGGCTTCACATTTATTTGATACTGTTCAAGCAGGGCATGACCTTTTCGGAGCAAACCCAGAATCATCCTGGAATCGTGAAAATATATATTTCCGGAATGTTCGTCCAGTGTCAGAGAAGGTGCCGGCAAGAATACTTTGGTATATCAGTTCTCAGGAAAAAAATCCAATCGGTAGGCAAAAAGGGATAATTGGGTGTTCTTATTTGGATGAAGTATATACAGGTTCAG
>JADLED010000012.1 GCA_020846335.1 Bacteroidia bacterium | reverse complement strand
TTGGATCAATCTCTTCTTTCCAGATTTTATTAGGCGTGTGCTCAGCCACGTGTTCAATATCCATACCGCCTTCGGTGCTATACACAAACGTATTGCGTCCTTTAGCGCGATCTAAAAGCACACTCATGTAAAATTCTTTTGTTGGATTGGCTCCAGGATAATATACGTCCTGAGCAATTAACACTTTATGCACTCTTTTTCCTTTAGCGCTGGTTTGGGGTGTAATCAAATCCATGCCAATTATTTGCGAAGATTTTTCTTTTACCTCATCCAGATTTTTGGCAAGTTTTACCCCACCACCTTTACCTCTTCCGCCGGCGTGAATTTGTGCTTTAACAACCACCCAGTCACTGTTATATTTTGCTTTTAGTTCCTTAGCAGCTTCAACAGCCTGTTCCGGTGTCTCGGCCACAATCCCTTCCTGCACTGCAACTCCAAAGCTTTTTAAAATACTCTTACCCTGATACTCGTGAATGTTCATAATTGATTAATAGATGTTCAAATGTAAGGTTTTATTTGTAATTGAAAAACCGCTACACCATAAAAAAAGCCCGGTAATTTTACCGGGCCTTCGCTTTTTAAAATGAATGGTTTATCTGAAAAGACTAATGTTTCCTTTGGTATCCCAACTGGAAATACCATCTTTTCCTGTGGCTTTAAGAACATAGAAATATGTTCCTTCTGGACAATCTATACCCAACTGATTTTTACCGTCCCACAAAATATTTCCTTTTTCACTTTCAAGATCATAAACCTTATGACCCCAACGATCGTAAATTTTTATTGAGATGGTAGACAAGTTAGCTGTGTGTAAAAAGAAGTTGTCGTTAATGTTATCACCGTTTGGAGTGAATACGTTAGGAATTTCGAGTTTTGGTGGAAGTTCTACAGTTACTGTTTTAGTAACAATTGCAGTACACGGTGATTTGGTAACAAAGGCTGTTACAGTGTAAACACCCGGAGCATTATAAATTGTTGAAGCCACCACACTTGATGACTGAGTGGTTAATGTTCCACCGTTTCCAAAACTCCAAACAGTAACAATGCTATTGGTTTGATTATTTCCGGAATAAGAGTTGTTGTAGAAACTAACAGGAAGTGGGGCATATCCAAAAATTTTATCCGAAGAAACCGCACCGGTAAGGGTTGCTTGAGAAATTGGAATGGTAAATTTGGTGGCACAACCGTAACCATTGGTTACAGTAAGGGTATATGTACCCTTAGTGGAAACGCTCAATGAAGGCTGGTTACTTGGACCAATAGGGCCTGCGTCGTTTGACGGAACCCATGCATAACTCATAGGCGCTACAGTACCACTGTATATTGGGTTAATAATTAACTGTTTAGCCCCGCAATCCACAATAGTATCACTCGCAGGTTTATTCACTGTGGTATAATCCCGTTTGTCTGTTATCAAAACAGAAGTGGTATAACCCAAACATCCGTTATTTAGATCTTTACCAATTAAAGAATACGTTCCTGCCGTTTGTGCGGTGTAAGTTGTGCTCACACTTAAAGGTTCCTGAGGCGAAGGTCCCTGCCAATAGAAGCCCTGAACACCCTGAGAGGCAACAAAAGGCGGGTTGTAGCTTGGAGTTGGACTGGTATTTGTTAATTGAATCGTTGGTGTTAAACAGGTAATGCTGGTAGTAGCAGCAGTTATCTGAACGATAGGTATCTTAATGTTTTGTGCAATTGTAACTATCGAAGTGGTTCTACAAGTGTTATCGTTATCGGTTAGTGTAATCGTGTAAGTACCGGCAAGTGTACTATTTGGTGTTGCCGAATTTGTACCAACAACCATAGTAGAGGTAGGTAAGTGTCCCGGTACGCCAACATAGGCCCAATCGTAAGAAATATTAGGTGTTTCGCTTATTGCCTGCAAAGTAGTGGTTGGATTGTTACAATCCAATATCCTGAAGTTAACCAATACAGAGTCCAATTTAGGTCCAAAGGTATTTTGGGTAATGGAAAGTGGAATCCTTGATTCGCAAAAGGTAGTATTGTCTTTTGTTATCACAGTCCAGGTACCTGGTGTGCTAATCGTTAACTGAGAAATTGAACTTAATGCGCCCGGAGGTGTAACGGTAGATCCACCGGGAGGTAAAAAGGTATAGGAAATAGGTCCGCCAGGAATTGGTTGTGTGGATGCACTAAAAATATTGACAGTGGTAACACTTTTGCTGTTACAGCCAACCGTGAAGCCCGGAGGCGTGCTTTGCAAAGAGAAAACAGGATAACCCTGACTGGAGTTAACCGTAAAGTTTTTACAGGTTGAACAACCGTTAGAATTATCAAGCAAACAATATGAATAGGTACCGGTTCCTCCTTGTGGGGCATAAGCCGCTGTAAAGGTATTGGCAGTATAGGCACCGCCCTGAGGTGGATTAATTACATGCGTAATATTAACTGTTGGGCTTAAAGCTGTCATGGTAACAGTGGTAATGCTGGTTAAATTACAGGTAATATTTTGTATGGTAGGTGTAATATTAGCCTGTGGAATTACTGTATTTACCATAATCGAAATGGTTTTGGTAGAAGTACAACCTGAAGCAGGATTAGTAGCGGCAATTGTTGTGCTTCCTTGATTGGCAGAAGTTAGTAAAATGGTGTTTGAAACAATAGAACCAAGAGTATTACTGCTCCATGTGTAAGTATAGTTAGCATTATTTGTGCTTAAGCTAACACTTGGTGTATAACAGGTAATTGAAAAAGACGTACCGCCCGGGATGAGTGAAAAATTAGCAGGTGCAGGAATAGGATTAATGGTAAAAGCTACAACCACGCTGCAACCTCCTGCCGAAGTAATCGTAGTTTGATAAGGACCAGCAGTAATACCACCCATACATGAATACTGTGTAGGGCTGGTAATGCAACCTGGAATATTAGGTATTGTTCCGGTTGTGGCGGCCCAAGCCATTGAATAAGTAGGGGTAGGACTTGCAGGAGAAAATGAAAGATTAAGATTCATACCGTTTACAGTACTCGTACAGCTAGTTTGGGTATAACTTGGAGCAACTACGGGTTGTGCAAACACTGTAACTGTTTTAACCACAACCAGTGAAGCTGTTGAATTGGCATCTTTGGTAATTAAAGTGTAAGTAGTTGTTACTGTAGGAGAAACCACAAACGTTCCACCCACGCTGCTAAAAGTACCAGTAGGTGGTGTCAACATTGAATAAGTTGGTGCTGTAATGGAGGCCGGAGTGGTAGCCGTTAAAGTAGTGGACGATCCTGCACAAACCTGTTGTTGAGATTTGGCGAAAAAAGAAGCACAAACCAACACAAATACAAATAATTTTTTCATAGTATAAAACTTGTCTAAATGCAAATATACAAATACCTTGCTAAAAATTGCTAAAATAAAAAAAATCCGGTAAAATTTTACCGGATTTTTTAATTCGAGTGGAAGCGATTATCTCACCAGAGTAATTGTACCCTTTTGATCGTAATCTTTGTCGTCTTTTCCAGTGGCTTTTATCACATAGAAATAGGTTCCTTCAGGAAGTTCTTTGCCTAACTGATTTTTACCATCCCACGAAAGGTTTACATTCTCTTTTCCACCAGCATTGTTCTTCTCGTTTTGGGTGTCAATTTCATACACTTTGTGACCCCAACGATCGTAAATACTGGCCTTAATCGAGGCAAGGTTGGATATTTTAAGGAAGAAGATATCATTAATACCGTCACCGTTTGGAGTAAAGATATTAGGAATTACCATGGATGAAGGTATTTCAACATTTATCACCTTGCTTACCACACCGGCACAATTGCCCTTATTAGTATACAAGGTTACAGTATAGCTGCCGGGCAAATTAAAGGTTGTAACAGGGCTGATAGAAGCTGAAGGTGTAAGTGAGCTGGTGCCATTTCCAAAGCCCCAGGTAGATGCGATACCTGAAGTGCCGTTAGTTCCGGTTGAACTGGAAAGGTTAACAAAAGTAGCAGTTACCGGTGCAAAATTAGAACTTAAAATCGGATTGAAATTAGTAGTAACAACATTGTTAGTATAAACAATCACGTTTGAAAAAGTAGCACAACCATTCACTGTGTTGGTAACCAAAACAACGAAGTTACCCTCATCGCTCACCTTGCTAACAGCACAGGTAAAACAGCTCATGGCCTTTCCATCAGGTGCTGTCCATTTGTAAGTAACACCGGTTGCAGGATTAGAAATGGCCGCAATATTAGTGCTTTCACCACAATCAATGGTGTATGAGGAACTTGAACCACTATTAATTATCGGATAGTTTTTGTTATCACCCAAGGTGTAAGTGGCTACCGAAGTACAGCCGTTTTTCGAATCCTTAACCACCAATGTGTAAGCACCAGGTGTTGATCCAATGTAAGTAGATGAGTTTTCCTTATCCAACTGCGGAGATGGGCCGCTCCAAAGAATACCCAAAGGTATTGAGCCACCAGGGAAAACAGCATTGTTTGTTGGAGTGGTTGGACTACTCGAGTTTGTTAATTCAATGGTTGTTACCTTACACGAAAGTGCCGGAGCTGCAGCAGATATTAATGGAGCCGGGGCATAAAAATTACGGTAAATAGGCACAACAGTGGTAGTAATACACGTGTTGTTGTTATCCTTAATCGTTACTGTAAAATTATTTACCAGTGTGTTGGTTGCCGCAATATTGGTGCTTGTGCTCACAACCAGGGTATTTGTAGGCACCTGCCCGGGTGTTCCCGGAAAAGCCCAGACATAGTCCACATTCGGCACAATACTGACTGCCTTTAAAGTAATGGAAGGGGTATTACAATCCAAAACGTTCTGTGGTATAAGTAAGCTATCAATACTAGGACCAAAGGTATTAGAAAGCACAGAGATTGGCACTCTGGTTTCGCAGAAGGAAACGTTATCCTTAACAACCACTGTCCAGGTACCAGGTGCGTTTACAGTGTAAGACGAGCCGGTACTTAAAGGGCCTGAAGGCACAACAGTAGAAGCCGATGGAGAAAGCAGGGTGTAAGAAACCGGCCCACCTGTAGGTACCTGATCGGTTCCGGTGGCACTTGCATTAGCAATGTTGATGGTGGTAACGCTCTTAGTGTTACAACCAAGAGTATATCCGCCAGGTGCAGGGCTGTTTATTACTGTAAAGGTTGGGAAACCCTGATTAGAGCTTACTGAAAAAGTTTTATTAGTAAAACATCCATTTGCAGAGTTAACGGTAACAACGGTAAAAATACCTACACCCGTTGGAACATAACTTGCGGTTGTTCCCGGAATCAAAAGTGAACCACCCAATGGACTTAAAACCAAATGACTGACATTTACAGTAGGATTTAAGGAGGTGATTACGATGTTTTGAGTGTTAGTGGTATTACAGGTAATGTTTTGAAAAGTTGGCGACATTGAAGTAAGCGGCGCTGTAGTAAACACACTAACTGCCAATGTTTTAGAACTTGAACAGTTGGTAACAGGGTCAGTCATAATAACTGTATAGTTGCCCGCTGAACCAATAGATACGTTGCTGCTTGAGAAGGTAGCACTTGCACTCGACCAGAAATAATTAGGTGTACCATACGTATAATTCGTGACCGCATTAAGATTCACAGAAGGATTATCACACGTGACACTCCAGGAGGTTGATGAATTAGTGATGGAGAAGGTAGGTATTGGTGGTGCAGGCAAAACCGCAGCCGTTGCCGAAACCTTACAACCAATAGGGTCGGTTGCCGTAATTGTTACAATATTTGGAGCCGGACCAAGAGGTATAGTATAAGTTCCTGTCGTTGTCGTTGAATTGAGTGTGAGTGGCGCCGGGGCCCAGGTGACCGAGGCAGGATTGGATGCTGAAGAAGTTGGGGTTACGTTAATGGTGGCCAAAGTACTACCGCAAACCGCCTGAATAGCCGAAGCAAATAAACCAGGAGCCGGGGTTACAGTTGAATTAATCGTGCGTTGAATTGGAGCACATCCGCCGGGAGGGTTCATGAACAAAGTATAGGTGGCACTTAATGTAGTAATGATACACGCGTTAGTGAAAGATGCAGTGGCTAAAGGTGAATTTGGTGGGATATTTGGACCGTTCCAGTAGTAAGGGCCAAGACAAGCAGCAGCACATAATGTTGCTCCGGCAGCGCCGCAGGTTGGCACTGTTACGTTTGTTGAACCTGCAGGATAAGCCGTACCATTTCCATAAACAACCATTGGACCACATTGCGCATCGAAATACACATAACCATAGTGACCACCACCGGTGCAGTCTGAAGCAGTAACTTCAATGGTAATGTTTTGACCAATGTAAGAAGATAAATCCATTGAACTTACCTGCCATTTGTTGAAGATAACATTGGCATTATTAGGAGTTGCTGGTGTTCCGGTTTGGGCATTTAAATATGTTATACCTGTTGATGTGTTGGTACAGGCTGAACTCAGGGCTGAAGCGGAAAAACTTGGACAGGCAATGGCGCTATTAGTAGTGGCATTAAAAAGTCTTAACTGAAAAGCTCCGGCATCACAACAACCGTGACCGGCATAAAACACGCTGATAAAAGCAAATTGGAATAAAGCGTTATTGGCAGTAACCAAAAAAGTTTTCGAAAGTTTTTCAATACTGTAGGCATTAGTACCTAACTGATCGCTGTTAATGCGGATAAAATTATCGCCAAACATGCCTTGTGTAATTTGTGGGTTGGCGGTTTCTGCAGCAGGGTCACCTGCGCTGGTGCCAAACACGGAGAATAAAGGATATACCGTTCCGATATTAGGGTCAACGTAACCACTAGGAACAACAAAAATTGCCGATTCAACCGGAGGTGCATTGGTATAACCCAAAAGATTACAAGAGTTGGCACCACTAGGACCCGGATAGTGGGTACCACGGCCTACAGACCAACCTGTAATTTGATTCGAAGCGGTAAGTGTAGCGCTTGAAGTAGAAGCTTCAAAGTCTTCGTTTACGCAACCCGGAACAGCAGCCGGCCTGAAAGCCTGAGCATTATTACTTACTTGCTTTGGCAACAGATTGTACTTATCGCTAATGTACTTCCTTTTAAGTTGGTACATTCTTACTTTAAATTCGCTTCCAAGAAATTGCTCTGAAATAGCCGATCGTCTGGCTGCTTCCTCGTCAAATCCTCTCAACGAATCGGTATCAAAAATATGCGAGGGATTAAAAATTCTCCCTTCCTGGGCGTAGTTTTTTGTGATGAGTGCCCCCATCAAAACAAAAACCGCAATCAGTGTGTTTAATTTCAACTTCATGGTTAATCTAATTTTAAATTCAAAAATAACAATTAAAAACTTTTTTAACAAATTTATACAAATACTATGCCAAAGAATGTAAATTTTTTGAAAAATGGTCAGATTTTGACATAAAATTAAAGCTATATTTGGATTTTAACACTTTATATCATGCAATTATTACAAGGTAAGGTGGCACTTATTACAGGAGCCACCAGAGGTATAGGCAAAGGTATTGCCCTAACATTTGCCCAAAATGGCGCCAACATTGCTTTTACGTATGTAAGTTCCGAAGAAAAAGCTTTGGCCCTCGAGAATGAGCTTGCTGCTTTTGGCATTAAAGCTAAAGGCTACAAAAGCGATGCCGGAAATTTTAAAGCGGCAGACGATCTCGTAAATATGGTAGTGGCCGAATTTGGTACCGTTGACGTTCTTGTGAACAACGCTGGAATTACCCGCGACACCCTTTTAATGCGCATGACCGAACAACAGTGGGACGAGGTTATTAATGCCAACCTAAAGTCGGTTTTTAATTTAACTAAAGCCGTACAGCGCCCCATGCTTAAGGCCAGAAAAGGCTCAATTATTAATATGAGTTCGGTGGTTGGGGTTAAAGGCAATGCCGGACAAAGTAATTATGCCGCCTCAAAGGCTGGTATTATTGGTTTTACCAAATCGGTGGCGCTTGAGTTAGGCTCCAGAAACATTCGTTCCAACGCCATTGCTCCGGGTTTTATTGAAACGGAGATGACCGGAGCCCTCGACGAAAAAGTGGTGCGGCAATGGCGCGATTCTATTCCTCTTAAACGTGGTGGCAGTGCCGAAGATGTGGCTAATTTAACACTTTTTCTTGCCAGCGATCTTAGCGCCTATATAACAGGCCAGTGCATTAATGTGTGCGGTGGCATGCTTACTTAATTTTTTCAGTACTCTTTTCTGACGAATGATTTTATCCATTGATTTATTTTGCTCTCTTCCATCACATTAAATAGTCCGTGGTATTACTACCTTATTAGTGCTTTAGGTGCTTTCGGCCTTTCGTTTTGGCTGTATTTCAGAAATTCCAGAAATAAAGATGCCCCAAAATACACCCTTTATTTATTGGGCGTTTTACGTTTTTTGAGCACCTTTTTAATTGTACTTTTTTTGCTCAATATTTTGCTTAAAAGGATTCAAAACCAAACTCAAAATCCGATTGTTTTATTGGCAATCGACAATTCGAGTTCAATGACTTCTGCAAAAGACAGTTTACTTATTAAAACCAGGTTTATTGAGGAGTTAAAAAAACTACAAAACGGAGTCAGCGAAAAATTTGAGGTAAAAACCATTTTATTTGGCAGTTCGAATCGGCAAAGCAACGAAACGCCTCTGTTTAATGAAAAAGAAACGGATATAGACGGGCTTATTCGGGATGTGGAAAATAATTATTCCGGCGAAAACATTGGCGCTTTGGTGATTGCCAGCGATGGCATTTATAACAAAGGAATTAATCCGCTCTACTCCATTGAAAAGCTTGGATTTCCTATTTACTGCATTGCCACAGGTGACACTACTGAAAATAAGGATGTTTTTATCCAAAAAATAAACCATAATCAGGTGGCCTATTTGGGCAATAATTTTCCGGTGGAAGTTTTGGTGGGCGCCAAAAAATTAAAGAATGTTGATTTAGTCATTGGCTTGTATCAAAATGGTGTTTTAAAATCCGAACAAAAAATTAAAACGGGCTCTGATAGTTTTTCGGGTGCCTGTAACTTTACGCTTAACGCCTCCTCCACAGGTTTGGTGCGATACAACGTTGTTGTAAAAAATCCGGATGGTGAAAAAAATATTTCCAACAACAGCCAATCGTTTGTTGTGGAGGTTATTGATAACCGCGATAAAATTTTATTGCTTGCCAACAATCCTCATCCCGATGTTTTCGCTATTAAAGACGCGCTTTCGGGCTTCGGAAATTATGAACTGGAATATGGTCTCACACAAAACTTTAACAAGCCAATTAAAGCTTATTCGCTGGTAATTATTGAGGGCTTTAGCAATGCCAATGTTAATTTAATTAATGATTGTAAAGCCGCCGCAATTCCATTCTGGATTGTGAATCCGGCAACGGTGGATAATTTGCCGGGACTAAAAATAAGTGGCTGGGGAAATCGTTTTAATGATGCTGAGTTAACACTTAATTCTTCGTTTGGATTATTTGGCTTAAGCGAGGGTTTTGTAAAGTTTGCCAACGATTTACCTGCCATTAAAACTTTTTTTGGTAACTACCAGATTGGCAATGGGTCGAGCAGCCTTATCAATCAACGCATTGGCAGCGTTGAAACTGAAAATCCGGTGTTACTTTTTACTGAACTGAATGGGCTCAAATGCGCGGTTTTTGCCGGTGATGGCTTGTGGCGCTGGAAAATGAGGGATTTTGCCGAACACAACAATCACCTTTTGTTTAACGAATTAATTGGAAAAACGGTTCAGTACCTGGTGGTTAAAAGCGATAAGAGTTTTTTCAGAATCAATCCTCCAAAAATTGTAAATGAAAATGAGAGTATTGAGTTTGGCGCCGAAGTTTACAACCAAAGTTACGAAGCCATTACCGAACAGGATGTGAATTTGATAATTACTAATTCGGAAAAGAAAAAGTTTAATTACGCGTTCAGTAAAAATAAGAGTTCCTACAAATTAAACATTGGCCAGTTACCCGCCGGAGATTACGCCTATGAAGCCAGTGTAAAAAACAACAATCAGCTAATGCTAAAAAAAGGCAATTTTAGTGTGAAGGAGGTTTTGTCCGAAAAAATTAACAGTGTGGCCAATCATCAATTGCTATTTCAATTGGCCAATCGCACCAAAGGAAAAGTGTTTTATCCTAACCAAACAAATAAATTAAAAGAGGCCCTACTTGGCAATGAAACCATTAAACCCATTACCTACAGTCAAAACAATGTGACTCCGCTAATTGAGCAGCGTTGGTTAATTGGGCTCATTATTTTATTGTTGGCCAGCGAATGGTTTTTACGTAAAAGGCACTTACAAATTTAGTTTTATGCGTTTGTTTTTAAATTGTTTATTGGCAGTTCTTATTTTACAGTTTTTACTGGTTTCATGCCGGCCTAAGGCATTGGAGCTTGAGTCGCCGGCTATAAATGAGGTAAAAGCAGGTGACAAGTTTAGAGTAAACTTACCTGAAGACCATACCGACGGATACACCTGGCAATTGAATAGCGACGAACTTAACCGTGCGCAAATTCAGGAGCTTAATGCGGTTTGGCATGGCACAAAAAAAGGTATTGACTTCAATTTCAAGGCTTTAGCGGCTGGTCAACAAACTCTGACCTTCGTAAAAAGGAAATATATTGATACCCTGAGTGTTAAAAGCTTTATTGTTAAAATTAAAGAGGACTAAATTTATATCTAAACTTTTTTTATACATTTACCCTTTAACCACCAAAAAAGGTAAACACACTAAGTATAATGAGTAATCCAACAATTTTACGATTTAACAACAACAACCGGGTATTTTACACTGAATTAAAGAAAAGAGTAGATAACTACTTCAAAGACAACAACATAAGCAAAATTGGCAACGTTAATATGTACATAAAAACCGTATTTATGTTTGCTGCCTATCTGGTTCCTTATTTTTTATTGGTTTTTAATGTTTTCGACAGCAAATTAATGTGGCTGTTTTTGGCCATTATTATGGGTTTTTCGATGGCAGGAATTGGACTTTGTGTGATGCACGACGCTAACCACGGCAGTTACAGTAAAAACACCACTTTTAACAAAATAATTGGGTATGTATCACTAAACCTTTTGGGCGGCTATTCGCTTAACTGGAAAATTCAACACAATGTGATTCATCACACTTATACCAATGTTCACGATCAGGACGAGGACAGTGACCCACCAGCCTTTATGCGTTTTGAACCACATGCTGAAAGAAAACCAATGCACAAGCTTCAGTTTCTTTACGCCTGGTTTTTTTATGGCTTAATGACTTTAATGTGGAGTACCACCAAAGACTTTAAACAAATAACCCGTTACAACCGCAAGGGCTTTTTAAAAGGCGCCAATGCTGAGTTTAAAAAAGAGCTGCCTGTATTAATTGTTTCAAAAATCGGGTATTACGCGTATATGTTACTTCCTTATTTTTTAGTTAAGGAAATGAGCATTTTAGAATGGTTGTGTGGTTTTGTTGTAATGCATTACATTGCCGGCTTATTGCTTGCCATGATTTTTCAACCGGCACACGTGGTGCTTGAAACCGAATTTCCATTACCGAGCGATGAAGGCAATCTTGAAAATCACTGGGCCGAACATCAGTTGCGTACCACAATGAATTTTGCTACCGGCGACCCTATTTTTACCTGGTTGGTAGGTGGGCTTAACCATCAGGTGGAACATCATTTGTTTCCTACCATTTGCCATGTGCATTATCCAAAAATTTCGAAAATTGTTGAGAGCACTGCTAAAGAATTTAATATTCCTTATAAAAAGCAAAAAACCTTTTTGGGCGCCTTATGGTCGCATGAGGTAATGCTTTGGAAACTCGGAAGAGCTTAATTAAATAAAGAACCGGTTAACAGCCGGTTTTTTTATGCCCTTTAATTTGTAGTGAAAAATTGGTGCGCACTTATCGGATGATTTTATGCTGCACTAATTGCAGCTCATCTTTTCCAACTCATCCGTTGATTTGTTAAAGCCCAATTGCTGTGCTTTACGGAGATCGAGGCAGGCACCGGTGATGTCGTTTTTATACTTTTTTGCAAGTCCTCTGTAATGGTAAGCCTTGGCCATGTTGGGGCGCAAGGATATGGTTTTATTAAAATCGCGAATGGCTTTATCGTCTTCGCCTTCCACAATGTAATTGAGTCCGCGTTCATAATAGGCGAGCGCATAATCGTTTTTCATGATTATCGCCTTTGTTTGATCGTAAATAGCGCCTGTATAATCTTTTAAGCCCGCTTTGGCCAATCCACGGCAATAATAGTACTCATGATTGTCTTTTAGTGCAATTGCTTTATTAATATCTTCTATGCAACCTTTGTAATCCTTTAGCTGATTTTTAGCCATGGCTCTGTAATAGAAGGCCAATACGTTTTTTATGTCGAAGGTGAGGGCGGTGGTTTGATCCACCACACATTCTTTGTCTTTGGCAAGTGAAAAATAACTGGCTCCACGGTAAATGTAGGAGTTGACAAAATCGGGCTTAAGGGTAATTGATTTTGTAAAATCTGCAATGGCAATGTCGTATTGTTTGAGCACAAACCGGCAAAGGGCGCGGTTATAAAATACATCGTAGCGCATGGCATTAATACCAACAGCACGATCAAAATCCCTGATCGCGTCCGAATCGCGCTTAAGGGCATATTTTGTAAGTCCGCGCTTATAATAAGCTTCGTCGCTGGTTGAATCAGTAGCAATAAATTTATTGAGTGTTTCAAGAGCCAGATTGTATTTTTTGTGCTGATAGTAATTTTCAGCAAGCAACAGATACGATGCACTGTCCTGACGCGCTGCGCCTTTCACAGCCAGTAAAAGCAGAATCGTGGCAACCAGGTTCACCTTCATTCCAGCAAAATTAACCGAATTAGCAGGCCTTACTATACTGTTTAGTACGACTTATAAGCCGTTTAACGTGAATAAGTTGGCATTCAGGAGTCCTACGTCACACAATACCAGTTTTCTATTTCATGTATTGTTGTTTTACCTCGCTGTAGGATGGAAAATTATTGTGATGCCAGTTGGCAATAACGGCCCCATCTTTAATAAGCATTAATCCCGGATTACTTCTAATCATGGTTTTTAATACGGTTTGATCTACCGTCACAAATTCGAACAAAGCATTGTGTTTGTGCTTATACTTGTCGATGTCCTGCGGTCCGCTGGCAGTCATGGCAATAAATATTTTTTTATCGTCGATGGCCAGTTTATAAAAGTCGGCAATTTTTGCCATGAGCGATTCGTTCTCAGCAGTTTCGTTAAGGTCGTAGGCGATTAACCAAAAACTGTAATTTTTATCGTTGAGTACCGATTCAGTTACGTTTAATCCATCCAGACTGGTTACGTTAAAGTCGGTTATTTTAGGCGCATTTACGGCTTCCTTCACTAAAATATTTTCGGTTGAAGACCATTTCCAATTAAGTGTATCCTGCCAAGGATAATCTTTTAAGGTGAATTGTTTTTTCTGGCCTGTTTTTAAATTTTCGTAAATAAAACCGGTTTCATAAACGGGGTCCTGATAACCTGCCGGATATTTTCTGTTTTCTTTAATGCTCATGCCCGGTGCGTAGGCTCTGAAATCGAGCGGTGGCAAATTGCGGTAGGCATAAATTGGAAAAAGTATTGAAAATGCCAGACCCAAAACAAATACAGAAGTGTTGAGTGCCGGCGACATTAATGGATTGATGTGCTCTTTGCCTGCAAACAAAAGTGTAATTAATATCATGAGCGCAATGTCTTTCCAGAAACTTTCCCATGGGCGAAGTTTTAAGAAGTCGCCGAAACAACCGCAATGCGTTACTTTATTATAACATGCTGAATAAAAAGTGAGGAATGTAAAAAATGCAATTTGGGCAAACAACAGCCACAGTGTGAGTTCACGCTTAAAACCAATGAGTAACATTACACCCAACACAATTTCGCTGGCACAAATAATTATGGCCAGTGGCAAGGCAATGTGGGCAAACGATTCGAAGAGTTTGAATCCGGTATCGGCCTGAAATACCTCGAAATATTCTTTAAGCTTATAACTAAACCCTAATGGATCGTTTGCTTTAATAAAACCTGAAAAAATAAAAAGGCCTCCTACCAAAAAGCGGGCAATGTGGGTAACAATGGCCCAGCGTGAAATGATGTGTGCGCCATTTATTAAGAGCAATTGTATTACCAATAAAACTGCGAGCGTGTTTTTACTAAAGCAGGGCGGGCAAATATAATAAAGCAATGCTGCCAGACCAACCGACCAAATGAAGCGGAAAATTTTACCGGATAGAAATTTTTTCATGTTCTGTTTTTATTGGTTTAATTGTTAGTTTTTGCTGTTTCTGATTTTATAAGTGCAAACACAGCGTAATTTATCATGTCCATGTAGTTGGCGTCAACGCCTTCGCTGATAATGGTTTTACCCTGATTGTCTTCAATTTGTTTTACCCTGAAAATTTTCATGAGTATTAAATCCGTGAGTGAACTCATGCGCATGTCGCGCCAGGCTTCGCCGTAATCGTGGTTTTTGTCTTCCATTAACTGTTTGGTTTGCAGGGCGTATTTGGTGTAGAGTTGTTCTACTTCCTGATAAGGCAAATCCACACGGGTGTCGTTAATCAGTTCCAATTGAATAAGTGCAATGAGGCAATAGTTGATAATGCCAATGTATTCGCCTTTAATATCGTCGCCAATTTTTTGTGTGCCTTTTTCTTCAATACTTTTTACACGTTGTGCTTTAATAAAGATTTGATCGGTGAGCGAAGTGGGTCTTAGGTTCCGCCAGGCTGTTCCGTAATCCTTCATCTTCTTTAAAAATATATCTTTGCAGAGCGAAATGGCCGAATCGTATTGTTGCGAGGTGTTTTGCATAGTTAAAATGAACACTAAAAGTAGCGAAATTAAATCAATAGCTTATTCCTGCAACGGCAAAACATTAACATTTATTAAGCCATTAATTATGGCCATTGTTAATATTACACCGGATAGTTTTTACGATGGTGGGAAATTTGGAAGCAGCCACGATGTGTTGCGCGATGTGGAAGAAAAGGTAAAACAAGGGGCTGATATTATTGATTTGGGAGCCGCTTCATCGCGACCCAATGCGGTTGAAATAAGTGAGGAGGAGGAATGGAAACGCCTTGAAACCATTCTGGTGGAGGTAAGAAAAGAGTTTCCGAAAGTGTTTATCAGTGTGGACACTTATCGCGCATCCATTGCCAAAAAAAGCGCTGAACATGGCGCCGATATAATTAATGACATAAGTGGTGGGAATTTGGATTTTAACATGTTTGATACCGTTGCCAAACTCGACCTGCCTTATGTGTTAATGCACATGCTGGGCACGCCGCAAACCATGCAAAAACAAGCGGCCATGAAAAATGCCCTTGAAACCATTAAATCAGAATTTAAACTGCGCATCGATTTTTTAGAAAAAAAAGGATTTAGAAAAATTATTCTCGACCCTGGTTTTGGTTTTGGAAAAAGTGTTGAAAATAATTATCAGTTACTAAAAGAATTGAGTGCTTTTCAGGATTTGAATTTTCCGGTGCTGGCGGGCATTTCGCGCAAGAGCATGATTAACAAAGTAATTGGCACCAACCCTGTTACTGCATTAAATGGCACCACTGTGTTAAATACATTGGCGCTTCTAAATGGCGCTTCCATCCTTCGGGTGCACGATGTTAACGAATCGAAACAGGCCATTGAGTTGGTTGAATATTACAAAAATGTTTAACTTAGGGTGATGGTAAAAAAATCGTTTTTATTTAAAACCCTGCTGGCCTGCTCTACCTTTCTTATTTTTTCTTTTAGTGTAAGGCCTCCTTCGTCCTACCAGATTGCCGTACTAAAATACAATGGCGGTGGCGATTGGTATGCGAATCTTGAAACGTCATTGCCAAATCTTATAAAATTCTGCAACGAAAATCTTGGAATGTCCATCAACACCGAACAGGCACAGGTGGATGCCGGCAGCATCGAAATTTTTAATTACCCATTTGTTCACATGACCGGACACGGAAATGTTATCTTTTCAAATCAGGAAGCCGAAAATTTAAGGAACTACTTAATGGCCGGTGGTTTTTTACATGTGAGTGATAATTATGGGATGGACAAATTCATCAGACCACAATTAAAAAAAATATTTCCTGAACTTGATTTGGTGGAATTACCTTTTGATCATCCAATCTATCATCAAAAATTCAATTTCAATAACGGGTTACCAAAAATTCATGAACACGATAACGGTGCGCCAAAAGGTTTTGGTTTAATTTACAAAGGGCGTTTGGT
>JADLED010000011.1 GCA_020846335.1 Bacteroidia bacterium | reverse complement strand
GTGGTAATGGCCAATGGCAGTGGTTTGCTGGGCGATGGTTCTTCCACCCAATCGGCGCTGATTGTAAAACAACCGGGTAACAATTCACTTTATTATGTGTTTACCACCGACGATGTGGCCGGTACCGATGGTTTCCGGTATTCGATTGTTGACATGGCCTTGGCGGCGGGCATGGGTTCTGTTACAGTTAAAAACATTTTAATTTATAGCCCCAGTGCCGAAAAGATTACCGCTGTGAAACACTGCAATGGCACCGATGTGTGGGTGGTTTCGCGCGATTACGACTCGAATAATTACCGCGCTATACTGCTTACAGCATCGGGTTTAAACGCAACGCCCGTTTTATCAAGCGTGGGTTCGGTTATGGTTAACACCGCCAGCTCTTTGGGCTATTTAAGGTTTTCGCCCAATGGCCAAAAAATGGCAGCGGCGGTTTATGCACCGTCAAACAGCTCTGCGCCATTTTATTTGTACGATTTTGATTCTTCTACCGGCATTATTTCCAACCCGGTGTTGTTAATGGCAGGGCCTACCAATTATGGCATTGAGTTTTCGCCTAATGGCACCAAATTGTACGGAAGCGACTACATGGCCAACAAAATTTTTCAGTGGGATTTGTGTGCGGGCACCGATTTTGACATTATTTCTTCCAAATACGAAATAGTGGTAAATCAACCGGCCGGGGCCTTGCAACTGGCTTCCAACGGTAAAATTTATGTGGCCATTAATGGGCAAATGTACCTGGATGTGATTAATACGCCCGATTTAAGCGGCGCCGCTTGTGGCTATGTCAATGCCGGACAATCCATTGCACCAAAACTTTCGGGAATGGGTTTGCCAAATTTTGAGTGTGGTTTGTTTAAACCCGCCCTGCCACCGTTTACGCATGTGAGCAATTGCATGAATTATTTTTTTTACGAACCGGCCGGTATTTATTCTTACTCCAATTGCAGTTCGGCCACAGCCATTAATGGTTTTATCTGGCAGTTCGACGATCCGCAAAGCGGTGCTGCCAATACCTCCACACTGTCGGCACCGGGACACACTTTTAGTACGGCGGGGGTTTACAATGTAAAACTTATTTATTACCATCCCTGCTCATCCGATACCATCGTAGTGCCGGTAACGGTAACCTCGGCGCCAACGCTGAGTGTGGCCGGTAGCTTTACGGTGTGCAAAGGCGATCACATTAAATACACTGCTTCGGGTGCCGGAAGTTACAGTTGGGCCACCTCATCCAACATTGGCGCCAATACCGTTTCCATTACACTTACGCCAACCGTGCAAACCACCTTTACTTTAACTGGTACGGGTGTTACGGGCTGCAAGGCAAGCAAAGCTTACACCATAACGGTAAATGCCTGCGATGGATTAAGTGACAACACAGGGTTTAATTTTAAGGTATATCCCAATCCGGTGCAGCAGCAATTAGCGATTGAATGTGAGGAGTCACTCAATGTATATTTGTATAACCAAAGCGGAGAACTTTTGCTGCAAAGCAGGGTAGAGGCGGGGCTTCAAGCCTTTTCGCTGTCGGGATTGGAAAGTGGTTTTTATAGTTTAAAACTCAGTAATGGCCAATTTGAAAGGCGCCTAAAAATAATAAAGGTGGATTAACGCACTGCCAATCGGAATTTAGTCAATTAACAATTTTTGGTACACTGTTTTGCGGCGCACTAAAATCTATTAAATAAATTTAGGAGTATCAAAAAATCTGTGTTATGCGTGGAAAAATTATTAAGGTGTTTACCCTGCTTTTATTTATTGGACTTATTAACGGATTTGTAATGTACCGCACAGGTTGGCTCACAGAGGTGGTGCTGCCCAATCCAAATTCGGGTTCGGTAAACAGCAATCAGGGGCTTAAAAATGTGTTGGGCGATACCATGGAGGTGGTGCCATCGCTGCCGTCTTCTAAATCGATTGTGTTAAGGCGTAAAGCTCCAAAGCGCGATACCGTGGCGCGTTTTAAAATAGACACCAGTAAAATTGTGGATGACAGGATGGGCAGTTCCAAGTCGGCCATTATATTTAAACCAGTAAAAATTGATACCTCAAAAATATCCACCAAAAAAAAGTAAATGGAATTGATTGAGGCACTTAAAGCCACCTTGTTGAGTCTGGTGTTTTTGATGTTGGTGTTTATACCCATGGAAAAAGTATTTCCGGCCAACAGGCAAAACATTTTAAGGCCACACTGGTTGTTGGATTTACTCTTTTTTGCCGGGCAGTATTTGTTTTGGAATACCCTGGTACTAAGCGCTCTGGATTATTTTAATGGTTATTTAGGAACTTTAATTCCCCGTAACTTTCAATTGTGGGTTCGCTCATACCCTTGGTGGGCACAGGCTTTGGTTGTAATAATTTTAAGCGATTTAATTATTTACTGGGCGCACCGTTTGCAGCATCAGGTTGGATTTTTGTGGCGCTTTCACAAGGTACACCACAGCGCGGAGCATTTAGACTGGTTGGCCGCACATCGCGAGCATCCATTGGATAGCATTTACACCGTGGGTTTAATAAATCTGCCTGTTTTTATTTTGGGTTTTCCTTTGCAAACACTGGCAGGCGTGGTGGCTTTCAGGGGCGTTTGGGCCATTTACATTCACTCCAATGTGCGCCTGCCTTTGGGGCCGTTAAAGTATGTAATTGGCGCACCCGAAATGCACCACTGGCACCACGCGCTTAACCAACATGCCGGAAACTACGCCAATATTTCGCCATTGATGGATGTAATTTTTGGCACACATGTTTGTCCCGACAAAGAGCCCGAAAAATTTGGCATTGAAGATAAACTGCCTCAAAATTATTTCGCCCAGTTAGTTTACCCGCTTTTATCAGCCACCTTAATATCGAAGTTGGAAAAGGGAAAGACGAAGTTGCGCCAAAAGTTCAAAACTAAATCAATAACCGGAGATTAAGTAAAACGGCAGGTCTTAATTGTTAAAAAATGTTATTTTGCAGTAAGTTACATACAAATTTGATTATATTTGTGTGAAGTATCCTCCACAACTATTGAAATTTAACCGGGCATATAAGCTGTTACTTTTATTGGTGTATTTAGCCACGGGCACTTTGGCGCAAAACGAAGCGCGCAACTGGTGTTTTGGTTATGGTGCCAGTTTAAATTTTGGCACCACACCACCCAGCACTTTGGCAGCTACCAACATGACGGTGGTAGAAGGTTGTGCCACCATTTCTAGCCCGGCAGGTGCGCTGCTTTTTTACACCGATGGCATGACTATTTGGAATTCGAGTTACGCTATAATGGCAAACGGAACCGGACTATTTGGAAATAGTACACCCACTCAATCGAGTCTGATACTTAAACGACCCGGCAGTTCAACCAGCTATTATGTTTTTACTGTTCAGGGCCTGAGTGGAACCGCAGGATTAAACTACTCTATTGTAGACATGAGCCTGGCAGCAGGGCAGGGCTCAGTAACGGTTAAAAATGCACCACTTTACAGTTCGAGCTTGTGTGAAAAACTTACTGCAACCCGGCACTGTAATGGGGTGGATTGGTGGATAGTGGTTCGTGAATGGGCCGCCTTAACCAATGGAACCAATTTTAGAGCCTACCAATTAACACCAGCCGGAATGAACACAGTAGCCGTGGTGAGTAATTACACTACCAATCCCAATAGTGTTAATACCGCTTACGGCATTGGCGCCATGAAAATTTCGCCCACCGGAAAAAAACTGGCGTTAGCCAATTACAATTACAACAACACCAATTCACTCACCACCTTCAGTACCTTCGATTTATTCGACTTTGATAACAGCACCGGAGTTGTATCCAATTCGCTTTCCTTAATGCCTAACCTTACCAACGTATACAGTTACGGGTATGGCGTTGAATTTTC
>JADLED010000010.1 GCA_020846335.1 Bacteroidia bacterium | reverse complement strand
TCGAATCAAAGCCTGAAAATCTCCCGTAGGGCGCGTTAAGTCTGTTATTATTGGAATTAACTTACTTCAAAAAATTTTGTCACTTATTTGAAATAGTTTAAATAATAACTACATTAGCTACTTCTAAAAACAAGCAAAGAAAAACTAAAACCAAATAAAAAAATGAAAAAACAATTACTATTAGGTTCAGCCTTATTAGCAGCAATAAGTGCTTTTCCGCAATCAGGCCGCACAGGCGTTAAGCCGTCAGGTATTTCTGACATGGGCGCCAGACTCGCCAGTAAGTACGAGATTATTAACAATCCTGTTGAAAGAGCTCCTATCGGATCTAATTCTTCTCAACCAATTGGCCCTGTAATGGAAGCAGGTAAAGCTGGTTCTTCTGCAGCTGCCAACTGGGTAGCACTGTCAGGTTCAATGAATATATATGGTATGTTGGTTAGTAATTCCAAGCCATTGAACTATAACGCTGACTTAAATACTGTAACTTTCGTACACCGAAAATCAAACACTTATGTAATGAATCCAATGCCATCAGCGGTAGGTGCCGTAAATGGTGGGATTGTTGCCCTAGTTGGCGCAGGAATTGAAACGCCGACCTGGGATAGCACCTTGGTTTGGAACAATGCGACTAACTGGGCACGTTACCCTCAAGGTGGTATTTACAATCCTCCGGGAAACACCACTATTGGTAATGCTTACGTTGTGGCCATGGGTCCTTTAACTCAGGCCAACACCTCTTTGGGCTGGGTTGGTAGTTATTTTGCTAGTAAACAATTAGGTTCTGCCAACTACGACAATGTTGCTAGTGCTACCCCAAATGCTCAACAATTTATTTCTAATACAGCGCCATATGCAACAGGTGCAAAAATTGATTTCCCTCGTTGCGATTTTGCATTTACTAATGATGGAGCAATTAGAGGTATGGGTATTATTGCCAATAATGTGAATGGTACTGGTACAGCTTATGGTTGGAGAGGTGCTTCTATTGCCAAAGGTACTTTTAACTCTGGTGTGTTTTCCTGGACTGCCGATACCATTATTCCACCAGTTGTTTTCAGTAATGTGTTTTTTGGAGGCTCTACTTTAGCCAGTGGTCAACCTCACATGTGCTGGAACAATTCAGGCACTGTAGGTTATGTTTGGTTTATTGGCGCCCGTTCAGGTGCAACCAATGCTAATTCAGGATACCAACCAATTGTTTTTAAAACCACCAACTCAGGTGCAAGCTGGACTCCACTACCAGGTATCAATTTTAACAGTGGTGCTTTTGATACGGATGTTCTTAATCACATTAGTTCAACCAGAAGCAACACCAATATAACAATTCCATACTTTAACAGTTCTGAAGGTGTTGATGGTATAGTTGATGCGAATGATAAATTACACATTGTAAGTTGTCTTTTACCAACCGCTACTGATCACCCAGACTCTTTAGCCTACAACTTTATTTATACCAATGCTGACGGTGAACAATACAACTACCCTCATGCTCCTGGTATTCGCCCATATATTTATGACTTTACTGAAACTAATAACGGTTGGAATGTAACTGTAATTGACTCTATGTCCTCTGAAGCTCCGGGAGAAAGATCTGGTGATAATGGATATGGCTCTAATCCTTGGGATCCGGCTGGCGGAAGCAGCGGAACTGATAAATTAAGTTCAGATGCCCGTATGCAATTAAGTCGTTCTACCGATGGTAAATACATTATTTACACCTGGGCTGAGTCTGATACAAACTTTACATCTTCAAGCTTTAAATGGAACAGCATCCCTAACATTAAAGCCCGTGCAGTTGAAATTACAACCGGTGCCAATGGTAGCATTTTAAACTTAAGTCCAACTGAAATTAATGTTACTAATCCATCCAGTGGTGCCATCGCATTGGTTGCCAGTCGTGCTCAAATGCATTATACTTCACCACGTTGCGCAGCCAGTACAGCTTCTACTTCTACCAGCTTTACAGTAACTTTACCTATGACTGTATCTAACAACCAAAACGTGCCAATGACTCAGTTATTACCTAACACACACTGGTATTCATCAGCTAATATGGTGTTCCAAAAATACGGTGTTGGTATTGCTGAAAACGCTTTAAACAGTGTTAAAGGCAGCGAAATTTATCCTAACCCTGCTACAGGTAGCGCTAAATTGGCTATTGGATTGAAAGACAATTCAAAAGTTGAAATTAATGTGATGAACCTTGTTGGTGACGTTGTAAAATCAACTTCTACACAAGCTGAAGCCGGTGAAAATACTATTGATATTGATCTTAGTGGTTTATCACGTGGTATTTATTTAGTTAACGTGAAAATTGGTAACGCCAATGTTTCTAAAAAACTAATCGTAGAATAATCACTTCTTACCTCTTAAACAAAAGAGCCATCCTTAAACGGGATGGCTCTTTTTGTTTTAATGTTATATAACTGAGAATTGAATCAGGTTTTTAAGCAATCAATCAGGTTAAAAATCGTTGCTTAACTGGTTGGTGGCTTTCTGTAAAATTTCAAAAGCGTTTTCGGCCATTAGGTTTTCGCGGTCGAGGGTTGGATTAATTTCCACCATCTCGAAACACACAATTTTTTTGCTACGCATGATGTAATAAATGAGGTTGCCTGCTTCTTTTTCGGTAATGCCGTTAGGAACCGGAGTGCCTGTTCCGCTCGAAATACGCGAATCCATGCTGTCCACATCAAAACTTACATAAACAATGTCGCAGTGGTCGAGGTAGTTTAACGAATCAATGGCGATGCGTTCTACCGCCTTTTTCCTAATTTCCTGAAGGTTAAATACCCGAACTTTGTTCTTTTTAATAAGGTAATCTTCAGGGGCTTCAAAATCGCGCAGGGCAATGTAAACCAAATCGTTGTAGTTTATTTTTGGACTAATGCCACCCAAATTTTTCAGTTTCTCCCAGTATTCAATCGTTTCGTCGTCGGGTTTATTTTGTTGACGATCGCGGTTATCCTCGCCCAATACACAGCACAGCGGCATGCCGTGCATATTACCGCTAGGTGTGGTGTAAGGACTGTGCATGTCGGCGTGCGCATCCACCCAAATTACTCCAAGTTTCTTTTCGGGGTAAGCCATTCGAATGCCGCTTATGGTGCCAATGGCCGAACTGTGATCGCCGGCAAGCACAATTGGTACCTGATCGGCCTTGAGTGTTTTTTGAATTTCTTTCGAAAGGCGGTCGTTTAGATTATAGATGCCTTTGATACGTTTGGCATAATCGTGAATGATAGGTTCCAGAAGCAAATTGTTCTCATTTGGAACTTCAACCGACTTAAAACGTTTAAAAAAGGGGCTTCCAAAGTCGAGTGCGGCTATTTTTATAGCATCCACACCCATACTGGAACCTCGGGTTCCGGCACCTATCTCACTCTTAACCTCAACAATTTTGATGGGCTTGATCATATATTTAACTTATTATTAATTATTTAGACTTATTTTTGTTCAAGTAAATCACTTACTTTGATATTTATTTACCAATCCAACTTAGTTAGATTTAATTATGGACAATTTATACACCACACTTATTCATCAAACATTTAACTTCCCACAGGAGAGTTTTGATGTGAAAGACGACGAATTGTATTTTAATGACATTCCGTTAATGGATATTATTAAGCAATACGGCACCCCATTGCGCATTAGCTACCTGCCAAAAATAGGTTCGCAAATACAAAAGGCGCGTAAAATGTTTAATGTGGCCATGGCTAAAGCTGACTATAAGGGCAAATACATGTATTGTTATTGCACTAAAAGTTCGCATTTTAGCTTTGTGCTCGACGAAGTTCTGAAAAATGAAACGCACATTGAGACTTCATCGGCATTCGACATCCAAATAATCAAAGAACAATATCAAAAAAAAGCGCTTAGCAAAGATAAGTATATTATTTGTAATGGTTATAAACGCCAAAATTACAAGCAAAACATCTGCGATTTGATTAATGATGGATTTAATGTGATACCGGTGCTGGACCATTTGGAAGAAGTGGATTATTATAAAAAACATGCCAAGGCCGATGTGGTAAATCTTGGTATCCGAATAAGCACTGAAGAAGAACCTTCGTTTACATTTTACACCTCGCGTTTGGGTATTCGCAGCAGCGAGATAATGAGTCTTTACAACGACAAGATTAAACCCAATTCAAAATTCAATTTAAAATTACTACACTTTTTTATTAATACCGGCATTAAAGACACCATTTATTACTGGA
>JADLED010000009.1 GCA_020846335.1 Bacteroidia bacterium | reverse complement strand
CATTGGCATCGAAGAAGCTGGTCATTCCTATTTTTTTACCAATTAATCCTGACATTTTTTGTTGTTATTTATTTATTTGTTTATTTTTTAATTGTCTGTTTAGCCTCCCTAATAGCTCAGGGAACCGTTAAACTTTAATTTCCACTTCAACACCGCTTGGTAATTCAAGTTTCATTAACGCATCAACAGTTTTTGAAGAAGAGCTGTAGATGTCTAACAAACGCTTGTAAGAACACAATTGGAATTGATCGCGCGCTTTTTTGTTTACGTGTGGCGATTTTAAAACAGTAAAAATGCGCTTGTTGGTTGGCAATGGAATTGGTCCATTAACAACGGCACCGGTTGCTTTTACGGTTTTTACGATTTTCTCAGCTGACTTGTCAACGAGGTTGAAATCGTATGATTTTAGTTTAATTCTGATTCTTTGGCTCATGTGAAAAGAACGTTGGTTGGTTTATGTTTAATTATACTTTTTCTGCTTTTTTACCTTTTGCTTTGTCTATTACATCGGCAGCTACGTTGGCCGGAGCTTCGTTGTAATGGCTGAACTCCATGGTTGAAGTAGCACGACCTGAAGTTAAAGTACGCAATTGTGTTACGTATCCAAACATTTCAGAAAGTGGAACTTTTGCTTTAATAACCTGTGAGTTACCTTTTGAGTCCATACCTTCAATTTGTCCACGACGACGGTTTAAGTCACCTACAACATCACCCATGTTTTGTTCTGGTGTTAAAACCTCCACTTTCATGATTGGCTCCAGCAATGTAGGTTTACATTTAGGAACTGCTTCACGGTAAGCGTTACGGGCACAAATTTCAAACGAAAGTGCGTCGGAGTCAACCGCGTGGTAAGAACCGTCGGTTAAGGTAATTTTCATACCTACCAAAGGATATCCTGCCAATACACCATTGTTTAATGAAGCTTTGAAGCCTTTTTCAACTGCTGGTATGAATTCGCGAGGAATGTTACCGCCTGTAATTTCGTTTACAAACTGTAAGCCATTGGTTTTTGAGGTATCAAATCCTTCGTCAACCGGAGCAACAGAGAAACGGATGTCGGCAAATTTACCACGACCACCTGTTTGTTTTTTATAAACTTCGCGGTGATCAACAGTGCCTGTAATTGCTTCTTTGTAAGCTACCTGAGGTGAACCCTGGTTAACTTCTACTTTAAATTCGCGTTTTAAACGGTCAACAATAATTTCCAAGTGAAGTTCGCCCATACCTGAAATGATAGTTTGACCAGAATCTTCGTCGGTTTTAACACGGAAGGTTGGATCTTCTTCGGCTAATTTGTTTAAGCCTACTCCTAACCTGTCCAAATCGCCCTGAGTTTTAGGCTCAATGGCAATGGCAATAACCGGCTCAGGGAAATTCATCGCTTCTAAAACGATTGGATTTTTCTCGTCGCACAGTGTATCTCCGGTACGAATATCTTTAAAACCTACTGCTGCGCCAATGTCTCCTGCTTCAATAAATTCTACAGGGTTTTGTTTGTTGGCATGCATTTGGAAGATACGCGAAATACGTTCTTTGTTTCCTGAACGGGTGTTGAGTACATAAGAACCGGCATCCAAACGGCCTGAATAAGCACGGAAAAAGCACAAACGACCTACAAACGGATCGGTGGCAATTTTAAATGCTAAGGCTGTGAACGGCTCGCTCACATCTGGTTTACGGGTAACTTCCTGTTCGGTATCAGGATTGGTTCCTTTAATAACGTCTTTATCCAAAGGACAAGGCATTAATTCCATAACCAAATCCAACATGGTTTGAACACCTTTGTTTTTAAAGGCACTACCACAAACCATTGGTACAATTTTATTGGCAACACATGCTTTACGCAATGCGTCTAATACTTCTCTTTCGGTAATTGTTTCCGGAGCTTCGAAAAACTTCTCCATAATTTTGTCGTCGAATTCGGCTACTGCTTCGAATAATTTCTCGCGGTATTCTGCTACTTCGTCCAACATGTCTTCAGGAATAGGAACTTCTCTGAAGGTCATACCTTTGTCTTCTTCATTCCAAACAATACCACGGTTGTTGATTAAATCAACCACTCCGATAAAGTTTTCTTCGGCACCAATTGGTAACTGAAGTGGAACGGCATTACCTCCTAAAATTTCGCGGGTTTGTTTTACCACGTTTAAGAAGTCTGCACCCTGACGGTCCATTTTGTTTACGAAACCAATACGGGTTACGTTATAGTTATCGGCCAGGCGCCAGTTGGTTTCAGATTGAGGCTCTACACCGTCAACGGCTGAAAACAAAAACACCAATCCATCCAATACACGCAGGGAGCGGTTTACCTCAACGGTAAAATCCACGTGACCCGGGGTATCGATGATATTGATTTTGTAATTATTGTTACGGTATTTCCAAAAACAGGTTGTAGCAGCAGAGGTAATGGTAATACCACGTTCCTGCTCTTGTGCCATCCAGTCCATAGTAGCTGCACCATCGTGCACCTCGCCTATTTTGTGGTTAACACCTGTGTAATATAAAATACGCTCGGTACAAGTAGTTTTACCGGCGTCGATGTGGGCTGCAATCCCAATATTTCTTGTATAACGTAAGTCGCTCATTATTTCAATTAAAATCTAAAGTGTGAGAATGCTTTGTTAGCTTCGGCCATTTTGTGAACGTCTTCTTTTTTCTTAAAAGCTGCTCCTTCTTCTTTTGAAGCGGAAACGATTTCGCCGGCCAATTTTTGAGCCATTGATTTTTCGTTACGTTTGCGTGAGTATCCGATTAACCATTTCATGGCCATAGATACTTTGCGGTCAGGACGAATTTCAGATGGAATCTGGAAAGTTGAACCACCCACACGGCGCGAACGAACCTCTACCTGAGGTGTTACGTTGGCTAATGCTTTTTTAAACACTTCCAATCCGTCTTCGTTGGTACGTTTTGCAACAATACCAATGGCATCATGGAAAATGGTTGAGGCAGTATTTTTTTTGCCGTCATACATCAGGTTGTTAAGAAAACGGGTTACCAATACATCATTATAAATTGGATCTGGTAACAATACACGTTTTTTTGCTCTGGCTTTTCTCATTGTATTTAATGTCTAAACTATTCTTTTATTATTTTTTCTTGGCTGGTGCAGCGGCTCCTGCTTTAGGACGTTTTGCACCATATTTTGAACGTTGTTGTTTACGTCCTTCAACACCGGCGGTATCGAGGCTACCACGAACAATGTGGTAACGCACACCTGGTAAATCTTTTACACGACCACCACGCACCAATACGATGGAGTGCTCCTGCAGGTTATGACCTTCTCCCGGGATATAGGCAATTACTTCCTGCTTGTTCGTTAAACGAACTTTAGCAACTTTGCGCATGGCAGAGTTTGGTTTCTTAGGCGTAGTAGTGTACACTTTGGTACATACGCCACGGCGTTGTGGACAAGAGTCCAAAGCGGCCGATTTACTTTTGTTGGTCGGTTTTGTGCGACCTTTTCTTACTAATTGCGATATTGTAGGCATCTTAATCCTTTGTATTACTTGATTTTACTGGTATTCCCGCCATTTTTTTGTTTACGGGACGGCAAAGATAGGAAAATATTTTCAACCAACAAGCCTAAAAATCAATTATTTTCGGGATTTGACATTAATTTTTACAACACCTGACTTTAATGTCTGTTTTTAGATAAGAACTAAAAGTTGTTAACTGAATCTACTTATAAAAAATTAGGAGGATAGTTGGCGAAACGGTTCTTAATTTTGGAGAAGAAAAGCTCACCCGTTTTCGAATTTTCGACAAAAAAAAGGGACAAAATCTGCCCCTTTTACTGTTTTTTGAATGTTTCCAGATTTAATTCCGAAAAAATAAGGATTTTAGCTTTTTACGTATTCCACCTCTTTTACAAGTTTAGACGATCGTATTTCCAGATTTTTCCCATAATTCAAAATAGTTTGAATTACTGCATCCGAAGGTTCCGCAAAATTTAAAAAATCCGGCTTTTGCTTTGATTTAGTTTGGTTTGCGGTAAGATTTAATTGGGGAGTAAATGTTTTTGTCATAGGCTCAAAGGCATTTTTTGGTTTGGTTGGTTTATATAATAACGAGGTTGATTGTGCTTTATTGCCTTGGTTTAATAATATTTTGCATGTAAATGTTAAATTTCAATCAACGTTCTAAACTTCCCTAAAAAATTGAGTTAATCCTATTGAATTTTATGTCTTCAGTGCAAAAAATATGCTTTTTACACCACACAACTTTACCTGCAATAATGGGTTAAAACAAAAAACCGCCGGAAGTTTTTCCGACGGTTTTTTTTGAAGATGAATTTGTGATTATTGTTTTACAATTTTAACCACTTTTACGCTTTGGTTTGTTTCTACTTTAACAAAGTAAATACCATTTGCAAGTGTGCTTAAATCAAGAGCCACAGAGCCTTCGGAAGTATTACCACCCGAAATTACTCTTCCCGAAATATCAGATAAGGTATACGTTTTATTTAACGTGTTGTTAAATTCAACGGTTACCTGTCCACTTGTTGGATTTGGGTAAACCTGAATTTTGTTTTCGTTGGCAGTAGCATTGTTTAAACCTGTACAAGCATCCACACTCACCACCAAATTAGCAGTACCCTGGCATCCATTGGCATTTGTTCCTGTAAGGGTGTAATTTGTTGTTACTTGTGGATTTACCAGAGCTACTGCGGTTGGAATGGTAAGACCTGTGTTTGAAGTCCAAACATAAGATAAACCTGCGGCTCCAGAACCGGTTAAGGTTGTGTATTCGCCCAAACAAATAGCTCCGCCGTTTAGTGCAGATACAGATACCACAGGTAAACTATAAACTGTGATCGCCTGCACTGCAGTGCCGTTGCAACCTGCTGTAGTTCCAATAACAGTATAAGTGGTGTTAACACTTGGCGAAACTGTAATCAGTGGTCCTGTCGAACCATTGTTCCAGATATACGATGTGGCGCCCGAAGCAAGAATGTTTATTGATTTGCCAGCACAAATGGCTGCAGGGAAAGTAGCCGATGCGCTAACTACCGGCGAAGGTTTTACAACAATGGTTTGTGCAGCACCATTGGTACAACCTGTTAAGGTTGATGTACCGGTTACTGAATAAGTAGTGGTTACCGATGGAGAATTGGTAAGAATACTTCCTGTTGCACCAATGTTCCAGGTATAAGTATCGGCTCCAGATGCGTTTAAACTCACCGGTTGGCCTGCACAAACACTTGTGAAGGTGGGATTAATGGCAAGACTGATTGGATTTAAGGTTGGTCCGCAAGGAATGGTAATGGACAAGTCATCCCAAGATAAATACTGGGCTGAACTGCTGGTGTTACCTGTTCCTTTAATACCAATGTAATAGACGCCTGTGGTACCAACTGTAAAGGTATTAGACAATAATTTGTAAGCCAGTGCAATGGCCGCATTACCTGTTGAGGCAATGGTTGTAGCGCCCGTAGCAGTTTGGTTGGTATTAATAATGATAGAGAAATCAGACCAGTTATTATATCCCTGAAGCATTTCGGTTAAATACCAAACAGCTGCTGAATAAGTGATACCTGAATTTAATTGAATGCCATTGGTCCAGAAATACATGGTACCACCCGGATTGTAATAAAACGACGCGAATTTGTTACCGGTGCGAGGTAAACGATAAGTTAAATTGGCAGCCGTGTAGGTTAAGCAGGTAGTGCTCATGTTACTTGCGGCCCATGAACAATTTGGCAGGGTGTTGTTACGTGAAATGCCTTCAAAACCTTCGTTGTAAGGCACTGTGCTAATTATGTTACTGGCAATATTTACCTGTGTTGCTGTGGCTGCTGTTTGTGCCGAACTGTTGGTACAGGTTATTACCATTTGATAATACACCGATGAGTTAAGTGTTGGTGTTGTGAATGATTGCAAGGTTGCTCCAGGAATGGCCGAAAACGGACCAACCGCCGAAACAGTGGAAGATTGCCATTGATAGCTTAGGCCGGAATTTGTATAAACTGTGCTTGCGGCCAAAGTAACTGTTGAGTTAGGACAAATAGCAGTTGAAGGGCCGGTTACAGCAGCGCTTGCAGGTGAACCACTGCAAGGTACATTCAAAAACTCCCAGCAGCCCGGATCTGGTGCAGTGCCTCTTGTAGCCAACACAATATCAGTAAGTACCCCAACCGGTTGGGCAACATTGTCAATTTGCGGATTGGTTGGAATAAAAATGCCTGTTGCAGAGTTAATAAAAGAAGGATTTGCACTACCTCCTTGTGTATCCATGCCAATTGTAGCACTCCATGTTTGCCAACTGCTCATTGTGCCAAACTGCCAATGATAACCATAATAGCTGTTGGCAAGTGGGGCGTAAACACAATTTCCGTTTGAGAATGCAGGACCTGCGCCTACTGTTGAGGCATAATAGATGCCATATTTAGTACCTGAACCGCTTCTGGTTAAAGAGATTAAATTGTTTTTTACAATTCCACCTGTGCCGTAGTAGTAAATACCGTATGCGGTGCCTGTATAGGTTGAGTTTTGATCATCATAAGATATGGTATTGTGCAACACATTTACATAAGAATAACTGGTACAGTAAATTCCCATTAGCTGTCCATTGGAATTCAAATCAGACAACAAATTGTTTTTTATGTTGATACAATCTGTGGCATTTGCACCAGACATGGCTGGATAAATACAGTAACAAACATTTGTATTTGCCGGATTGGCGCCAAAAGGATGTCTGATTTTATTACCGTCAATGTTAATGGCTCCTGTGCTTGGCACTGTTGTACCTGACATGTAAATTCCATAAAAAGAGGTTACTGTACCAACTGTTGGGCGTTCTATCGTACAACCTGTTACGTTAAAACCATAATGGTAATAATTATACATACCCATGTAATAAAAGTCCTTAATAGTGGTATTAATAAAATTATTTCCTCTGGTATAAGGAGATCCGGTGTAACCGTAAATACATACTGCATAATAACCTCCAATAATGGTGCAACCTGTCCAGGTATTGTAATTATTCTGACCAGCCAAACCACTTGAGGAATAGCTGTTGTTGGAAGCACTGGACGTAACCGGCATAATGTTGGTGCTGGTTGAATTAAGAATAGTGGTTACAGTACAGTTATTAAAATTATTGTAAGTCGACTGATTCCATAGGTGCAAGGCCAATCCATAAGAGGTTCCAAGTGCAGAGATGGTAAGGTTGTTAAAGGTCATGTAATCGGCTCCTCCTAATAACAAGGTCCAGGGTGCCGCCGAACTGGTGGAGTTAAAACTAAGAACGTTGTTATTTCCGTCAATAACAATACTGTTTGTTGCAGAGGTACCTACAATTACGTTAAACGCAGGTTGCTCATTGTAAGGTCCTGTGTTTGGAACCACGTCTGCTGTGACTGCTCCGGAAACACCCATAGTATTCAGGTCGTTCGCAAAGGCAGTCATGCTGGTGTAATTTGTAGCCGACGCCGGAGCGGATTGATTGATTGTGTATAAGCCCGAAAGTTGTGCGCCCACTTTAAGTGAGAACATACTCAGTAACACAATCCACGTACAGATTTTTGTGTAAGTTTTTTTCATTGTTTTAATTATTTAGTTGTGAACCAAAAAGTTAGACTATTTTCTAATCCCTTTTACAAAAACTTTCATTTTCGTTAAAAAAATATTAAAAAAAGCTTTGTTCTGGTATACAAATACCAAAAGCCCGCCTTTTTGGGGCGGGCTTTGGCTCTCAAAAAACCAAAAACCTGGCGTGGCTTTCGGTTGCCCATCAACGATCGCGTCGTTATTGGGAGTTCTTAATAATGGAGGCTTAGGCTCTCGAAGTTTGGGTATTCGCCCCCTTCGACAATCTCAGGGTGTTTGTCCCTATTTTTTACCGTCCATTTTATCTTTCAGGTCGCTAAGGGCAGAAATGTCACCAAGAGTTGTTTTTTCCTGGCTGTCTTTCACCTTTTTAACGGCTTTTTTGCTTTCTTCAAAATCAGCTTTTTTAGTGGCTTTTTCGCTGCGTCTTGCTTCTTCTTTCACTTCTTCGTGTAAACGGGCGTGAGAAACAACAATACGTTTGGCATCCTTGCTGAATTCGATTACTTTAAAATCCATTACTTCTTCAACTTTAGCAGTGCTGCCATCGGCTTTGGCTAAGTGGCGGGCAGGACAGAATCCTTCAACACCATAAGTTAAACCAATAAGTGCACCTTTATCATTTATTGAAGTGATAGTTCCTTTGTGAATTGAGTCAATGGTGAAAACTGTTTCGAATACGTCCCAAGGATTTTCTTCGATTTGTTTGTGGCCAAGGCTTAAACGGCGGTTTTCGCCATCAATTTCCAGTACCACAACATCCATCTTCTCACCTACTTTGCAGAACTCGCTTGGGTGCTTGATTTTCTTGCTCCAAGATAAGTCTGAAATGTGTACTAATCCATCAACACCTTCTTCCAGCTCAACAAACACACCAAAGTTGGTAAAGTTACGCACAGTACCCGTGTGTTTAGAACCTTTAGAGTATTTCTCCATAATCATGTTCCAAGGATCAGGGGTTAATTGTTTCATACCCAGGCTCATTTTGCGTTCTTCGCGGTCAAGCGTTAAAACTACTGCTTCAATTTCCTGACCGATTTTTACGAACTCCTGAGCGCTGCGTAAGTGCTGGCTCCAGCTCATGTCGCTTACGTGAACCAAACCTTCAACACCAGTGGCAATTTCAACAAATGCACCGTAATCGTTAATTACAACTACTTTGCCTTTAATTTTATCGCCTACTTTTAACTCAGAGTTAAGAGCTTCCCAAGGATGCGGTGTTAATTGTTTTAAGCCTAATGCAATGCGTTTTTTGTCGTCGTCAAATTCAAGAATTACCACCTGAATTTTCTCGTCTAATTTCACGATTTCTTCAGGGTGGTTAATACGACCCCATGAAAGGTCGGTAATGTGAATTAATCCGTCAACACCACCTAAATCGATAAACACACCATACGAAGTAATGTTTTTCACAGTTCCTTCCAACACCTGACCTTTTTCTAATTTAGAAATAATGTCGCGTTTTTGGCTTTCGATTTCGGCTTCGATAAGGGCTTTGTGTGAAACCACAACGTTTTTAAATTCGTTGTTGATTTTTACCACTTTAAATTCCATGGTTTTACCAACGTAAATATCGTAATCACGAATTGGTTTAACGTCGATTTGTGAACCCGGTAAAAATGCTTCGATACCAAACACATCCACAATAAGACCGCCTTTGGTACGGCATTTAACAAATCCTTTAATAACTTCGTCGTTGGTAAGCGCTTCGTTAACACGATCCCAGCTTTTGCCGGCACGTGCTTTTTTGTGCGACAATACTAATTGACCCTGAGCGTCTTCCGACTGATCAACAAACACTTCGATTTTATCACCAAATTTCAAATCAGGATTGTATCTGAATTCTGAAAGAGGCACAACGCCATCTGATTTGTAACCAATGTTTACCACTACCTCGCGGTTGTTTTTAGAAACAACAACGCCTTCAAGAATTTGAAGATCGGTAATAGTACTTAATTTTTGTCCGTACAATTCATCCAGTTTCGCTTTTTCTTCTGCTGAATAATTGTCCTGTTTCTTTCCAACGGTATTCCAATCGAAATCAACAATACCTGTGTTTTGGGCGTTTTCTGCCATTTTTGTATTTTTAATTGTATCAAACCTATAAGGCCGGTTTGAGAGGTTAAACCTATTTATTGCCCGCCTAAGCCTTATTTAAACGGGCTACAAATATAGGCAGAATTAAGGGATTGCAGGAAATAGCCACCTGATTTTAAACGCCTGATTTTAAGCAAGTTGAAAAATTTAACAGAAATGCAACGTTTCAGGTTTTTTGGTGCAAAAAATACCTGTTTTTAAGCTAAGTATCTTAAAATCTAGCTTTTAATTATTTTTTTAAGGACCGTACCCTTGTTGGTTTCAATTTCGATAAAATAAACTCCAGGTGAAAACGGAGCAAGATTAACCGGGGCATTAGGGTTTAGGTTTTGACTGCTTTTTTGCCCCATGAAATTGTAAATAACCAAAGATTTGATGGTAAGATCTGTTGGAAGATTGAACTGCAATTTATTGATAACAGGATTTGGATAAACCTCAACACGAAGAGCATTTTCAAAGTTTTTGTTAATGCCAAGTGATTGATTAGCGCTTCTTTTGTACTGACGGGTAAAACAGTCACTGCAGGATTCCCTTAACCAAACGCTGTCGGGTTTTGCAATTAGAACCGAGAGTTTGTATTTAATACTTGAAACGGCTAAGAACTGCACGGATTCAACATTCCAAATGCCAGCAGAACCGCTTGTGGAATAGGTTATTCTTGCCCTGCCACTGGCTACCAGATTACCTGCCTGATAAGAAGAGTAATCAATACTATCTGCCGAACCCGGCACCTTGCTAAATTTTAAAGCCTGAGTGGTATAGCCCGGCGACGCAGGAGTGTAGCAAAAACCGGCAATGCCACCACAGGATTTGTACCACTCCCAGGTGCCGGAAAGGTAATTTTTTACCGAATCAACGTTCTGAAGTTGAACCTGCGAAAATGACTTTGTGTAAAATGCCAGAAACAGCAAAAGGCAGACCCATCTTGTTTTTAACATACTAAATTTTTAAAGATTCAACTTAAAGGTAAATAGAAAATAACAAATTCTGTTTAACAATGATTGAACTTCTTCTATGAATGATTGGATCAAAAAAACAAACAACTAATTCCTACTTTTCAATCAGCTCAAATTTGCACACTACCGTCTCACCAAAATTATCGGTAAGTTCCAAACTATGTTGGCCCTTGGCTGGCTGCACGGCCATTTCGTGAAATTTTTGAGTAGTGCCCAAATATTCGCCATCCAAATACCAAAATAAAGTGGCATTGGCGTTTTTGTGTGTGGCTTTAAATATAGTTTTACTCCGTGTACCGGTTTCATCAACAGGGATGTAAATTTTAAATTCAGGACGCGGGTAAATAATTTCCATTTGATGAAACTGGCTCTCTGTTTGGCATTCGGGCAGGTATTCGGGCAATGATTTGTAATAAGGGTTGTGTTGTTTGTAATAAAACTCCTGTGTAGGCGAAAGCACAAACCAGGCTTTGGTTTTCATTTTATGCACGGGATAACAATTGCTGTTTACCCGTTGTGTTTCGGTTTCGTTAAGGTGAATGATTTTGTGAAATGGACAAATTTTTGTTTTGCCCGCACCGGACTGAAACTGTGTTTCAAAGGTTTCGGGACAAATGTCGGAAGCCCTGAATCCACTGGCCTTACAAACCTTTACCTTTTCCAAATCGTTGAGTGGTTTTTGAAACCAACCAGCAGGTGGCAATAAATTAAAAAGCGCAAACATGAGGGGGGCCGCTGCCGAAACACCTGTTAGGCCAGGCCTGCCCTCGCCCTGCGCATTACCCACCCACACAGCCACCGTGTATTTTGAATTAAGTCCAATGGCCCAGGCATCGCGAAAACCAAAACTGGTACCGGTTTTCCACGAGATTTTATTTTTGGATAAAAACTGCGACCAGCCCACGTAATCCTGTGGGCGCAACAATTCCGTCATGGCACTGAGCGTGTAATACAAAGCAGAGGCATTGATTAAATCGCTTGTTTGATGTTTTTGGGTGGTCTCCTTGTTTTCGTTTTTTAGAAAATAAAGGCTGTGGTAATTATTGGTGGTGTATTTTTTTGTACCGGAATATCCGTTAAGCGCCCGCCCCATAGAGGCATAGGCGGATGCCAGTTCCCAAAGATTGGCCTCTCCCCCACCTAAAATAAGCGACAAACCATAATGGTTAGTGGATTTTGAAAAGGTACTAAAACCCAATTGTTTAAGTCGTTGATGAAATTTTCCGACACCATATTCCTGAAGCATTTTAATGGCCGGTACATTCAGCGATCGCGCAATGGCCTGATTGGCCGGCACCAATCCATCGTAATCGAGGCTAAAATTACGCGGGCCGTAAGAACCTATTTGTGTTGGAACATCTTCCACCAATGAAGTTGGGAGAAGTTTGTTTTCGTTGAGCATGAATCCAAACAAAAATGGTTTAAGAATGCTGCCTGTACTGCGTGATGACTCAATAATGTCGACAAAATTCTGATGTTCGTTGGCCACCGAAGCACTGTTGCCAATATAAGCCAGCACTTTGCCTGATTGTGTTTCGGCAATAATGGCGCAGGCATTACCAATTTGATTGGGTATTAAGGCGTTTACATGTTTATTTAAAATTTCATCGGCACGCACCTGTAGGTTTTGGTTAAGGGTACTTAAAAATTTATCGGTTTCAGGATAATTTTTAATGCAGCGGTTAAGCAAATGTGGCGCCAGTTGTGGAATGGTGAATGCCCTTTCGGGCAAGGGCTCCAGCAGGGCCAGTTGATACGTTCTGGTATCGATGATGTTTTTTTCGGCCAGTTTTTTAAGCAGGCGGTTGCGTTTTTGCAACAAGCGCTCATGGTTTTTGCCCGGATAAATGAGAGCGGGTGCATTTGGTAACACGGCCAGAGCCGCATTTTCGGCCCAACTGAGTTTGTTTGCACTGCGCCCAAAATAACGCCAGGCTGCCGCCGAAAGGCCCACCACATTGCTACCAAATGGTGCGTTGGCACAATAAGTATTAAGGATGCTTTTTTTCCGGTAAGAGCATTCAATGCGAAAAGCCAATAATAGTTCCACCACTTTGTGGTAGTAGGTGCGGTTTTGATTATTTCTCATCATTCGCGCCAGTTGCATGGTAATAGTGCTGCCTCCGCTTTTTATGCGGCCTGCTTTGGCATTGCGTTGAAAGGATTTAAAAATTGAAACCGGATTGATGCCCGGATGTTTGTAAAAATACTCGTCTTCAAAAGTCAGCACACATTTTTCGAATTTGTAGGGCACACTATCTTCCTGCGGAAAACGCCACTGTCCATCGGGTGCAATTTGTGCCGCCAACAAATTATTATTTTCGTCCTGAAGCACCTTGCTGTAAGGCTTATCGAATAAGCGCGACGGTAGCCAGGCCCAATAAAGTGCCAACAAAATTAGTGCAACTGAATAAGCAATCTTTTTTTTAAGACTGAGTTTTTTTAAGTAATCACTTAATTTACGCCACGATTTCAACATTAATGCATTACTTAGTGCTTACTGCTGTGGATTTTGTTTTTACTACATTAATCCATTGGCCCTTATTGCGTGCAAACACAGTATTGTCGTACATGGCCTCAGCGCTAATAGCAGGAAGGTAATAACGGCCCTCGTAACTGGCATTGAGCATCAGGTTAAAGGTTCTCGACTCGCGGATGGCCAAATCAAAGTAAGTGAGCACCTTGTCGTCTTTAACATCCTGATACGTGTAAGGCGAATTTTTCATGGCTGCTTCGTTGTCATCCATGCGTGAATTGTGAATTTCCCAACCCGAAGGAATGTAACTCATGAGCGCCAGATTTTTTATTTCGCCCACCAAACCAAGGTTACGGATGTTTACCGACATGAGGAAATTAGTACCCTGCTCAATTTCAGCAGAATTAATTGGATTGCCTGCCAGATCCTTATAAACTACTGAAATGGCAATATTTTCGCCGGCTTCCTTTTCCTCGCCAATTGGCGGTTTGCCCCTGCTTACTGCTCTTGCAAACAGTATTCCTTTGCCGTTATTTTGAAGGCTGAGGGATGCCATGCCGCCGGGGTAATTGAGTGGCACCTGCACTATGGCCGATTTTCCATCGAGGCTTACTTCTTTTCCGTTAACCACGCATTTGGCCTGCAATGCCGAGGAGCCACCGAATTTTTTAATAAATGTGGCCACCGACACCAAACCAAAGGCGGTTGTTTGTGTGCTGTACCAACCGTCTGACGAGAGGTATTTTGCCACCCTGCGCAATTGTGTTATGGCCTGTTGTTTTTTGTTGAGCAAACAAAGGGTTTGCAACATTACGGCTACATCGCGCTCTGAAGAACCAAAAGTGTAATAGTTGATTCGGTAATTGCTCACATTTTCGGTGGTTTTTGACAGAATTTTCTCAGCCTCGTCGGATTGGCCGGCCTGTGCGTAAGCCGAAGCGAGCCACCAGCGTGCCTGATTGGAAATAGTTGAGTACTCACGTAATCGGTTCATGGCGCTCCACACCGGGTTATTGGCAAGTGCAAGCACATAAAGGCGGTATGCCTGCGATTCGTCGTACCAGGTATTTATTTTTTGATTGGGTTCGTAGCTTTGTGCCAGATTTTGTTCGCAATTAATCCAGCTCTTTTTTAAGCCTGCAGGCAAGGCATACCCTTTCTTTTCGGCCAAAAACAGAAAATGACCCGCGTAGTTGGTGCCCCAGTCGGATGTTTCGGCGGAGCCCTGCCAGTAACTCATGGCGCCACTAGGCAACTGAAACTTGGCTATTTCGGTAATGCCGGATTTAATGTTGAATTCTACTTCTGATTTTTTTTCTGCACTTAATTCCATCACATCGTTCAGATACAATTGAGCAAAGGTTTTAGAAGTGGTTTGTTCAATGCAACCGTGTGGATAGGTTATGAGGTAACGCAAACGCTCCTCGAGGTTGATTGGTGGAATGGTGGATAACTCCAACACACCACTGTTGGTACCGGGCAAACCTATGGCTTTTATGGTTTGGTTTAATGATTTGCCGGCATCTATTGTAAAATCGGTGCTTTCTGTTTGGTACGCATTTGGGTTGCGCACATCCAGTTCAAGTTCATAAACGGCTATGTGACCGCCGCCTGTGGCCGTAATTTTTGCTTTGGCGATGCCGGTTTGATTCTTAACCTTAAGATTAAATGTCACCAGTTTTTCATCGTCTTTACCTATGTTTACTGTTTTTGCATTGCCGTCAGTTACCTGCAATAGTCCATTTACTTCCAGTTTTACAGTAGTGGCACCAATGTTTTTATCGCCACCAAACACGGACACGGGCAGTTTTACCTCTTCGGTCACACTTAATACCCGTGGTAAAGTAGCTAACACCATAATAGGTGCTTTTACCGGAGTGGTTTTTTCGGTCATGCCATAAGCCCCTTTGTAACCCGCAATGAGCATGGTTCTTACAGAGCCAACGTACATTGGCATTTTAAAGTTGATGTTCATTTTCTGGCCTTTGTTGAGGTGGTAGGGTCCGAAAAATTTCACCATTGGCTTAAAGCGATTGGCTTTTGCACCGTCTTTACTTACTTCGCTGCCATCGCCACCAATGCTGAGTACTCGTTCCAAATCCGCTCCAAATGCGCCAATCACGTTGTCGTAAACATCCCAGCTTTTAACTCCCAGAGCTTCTTTGGCATAAAATACCGGATGCGGGCTTGGTGTTTTAAAACGTGTAATATCCAGCAAACCCTCGTCCACCACAGCCAGTGTAAAGGCCATTTCGCGGTTGTTTTCTTCAGACACTACGATGCTTGTATTTTGTTCGGGTATTAATACCTCCGGCATATTTATGAGCGGCTTAAGGTGTGTTTCCGGATCATCCACCATTATTGGTACCACGCCGTAAAGCCGTATTGGCAAATCGTTGGTGTGCGAATGCGGTTGAATGAGGGAAACATGCACATACACATTTGGTGCCATTTGCGGGGTGATGTTGAATTTAAAAATGCTGCTTCCTTTTTCGGTTTCTAACCAATGTGCTTCGAGCACACGGCTGCCATTTTCGATGGTGATTAAGGCCCTGCCACTGGCCGGAGATGGAATGGTGACTTTAACTTCCTCGCCGGTTTTGTAGGCTTTTTTATCGGTACTAAAGGTGAGCATGTTGGAAATTATTTTACTGTCAGAGCCTCCTTCACGCTCCATCCAGTTGTCCCAATCAAAATAGGCAATGGCTGTGCTGGAGTGTCCGCCATCTTTGTCGGTGATGCGAATGAGGTAACGCCCCCAGTTGTTTTCGTTGATGTTAACTTTAATTTCGGCTTTGCCATTAATGGTGGAAAATGCCTGTGATGTTACGGCACGGTGATATTCGTCGGAGGTGTAATTGGCCAACTCATCGTTGTACTGATCCCACCACCAGCGCCATTCCATTTTATACAATTCAAATTTCATGTTGTTTCTCGCAACCGGATTGCCTCTGGCATCAAGGGTTACCACTTTTATAAAGTGATCGCGACCGGTAACTAAAATGCCGGTATTACTTTCACCACTAGGTAACTTCACGCCAGTGTAATAGTTGTAAGGCGAATAATCGAGCGAAAACCTATCCACGCTGAAAGCTCCGCCTGGTTCAAATACCTGTGTATTAAAGGTGGCTTTGAGTATGCCCGGTGCGCTTTTCTGGAGATCGAGGTTAAGCGGAATCGAAGCGTTGCCATTTTCATCTACCTTACCATTAAACACCGTTACATTTTGTGCTTCAAAACGAGTGGTTCCATCATTAAAATTATAGTCTTTGTATTTTGCAAACTCGGTTGTGCCAGCACTTAATGCCACTGAAATATTGGCTGCCAGATTTTTGGCTTTGGCACCTGTGAGCCAGGCTGTGTTAAGGTTGATGTTGTTGATTTTGTCGGCAAAAAGTAATTTGTTATCGCCCACGTTTACATTAATTTTTAAGCGGTTGGGCATAATGGTTTCTATGCGAATGCTTTTACTGAATTTGATGGCACCCACTTTTACCTCAGCGCTCCAATAGCCGGTGGCGGCATTTTTATCGGTAATGCAGCTAAAGTTGTAAAAGCCATCCACGCCTCTGTTGCTGAGTTGCCGTTTTACCAACTGACCCTGCGGGTTGTAGAGCGAAAAGGTTACAGGATGGTCGGAAGGAAGGTTGCCTGATTTGTCTTCGAGAATAAAATTGAGGTGCAGACTATCGCCGGGACGCCACACGCCGCGCTCGCCGTAAATAAAGCCTTTAATGCCTTTTTTTATGGCATCGCCCGATACATCAAACATGGTAAGTGGCAACACAGAGCCATCGTCGAGACGGAGATAGGCCCGCTGGTTATCTTTTTTTGCCACTAAAAAATAAGGCTTTTGATTGAGCGTGGCCAATACCATGCCATCAGCATTGGTTTTAAAGGTTTGGATGCGCTGTTT
>JADLED010000008.1 GCA_020846335.1 Bacteroidia bacterium | reverse complement strand
TTTAAAAGGAGTTGAGAAAGGCGATTTCACGATGGTGTATGGCTTTCCGGGCCGCACCCAGGAATACTTAACATCTTATGCCGTTAATTTATTAATGAATCAACAGGACCCCATACGTGTGATGCTGCGCGAAAAACGACTGGACATAATGGAAGCTGACATGAAGAAAAACGACACCATTCGTTTAATGTATGTGAACCGTTATGCAGGAGTGGCCAATGCTTATAAAAAATGGAGTGGCGAAATGCAGGGCTTACGAAAGTCGGATGCGGTAAACAAAAAGAAAAAATTTGAAGAAGACTTTATCAAATCACTTTCGACAGATGCGGCAAAAAGGGAAAAATACTTTAACCTCTTGCAACAATTTGAAAAAACCTACACCGATTATGCGCCACTTAGTCGCCAATTCGATTATTACACCGAGTGCCTGTTGGGCATCGACGGTTTAAGAATGACTTCGGCATTTGTGAATGTGTTTGCCGAGTTAAAGAAAAAACAGGCAGGCAAAGAAAATAAATTTGCCACCGCATTAAAAGACGCCACACCGGCTTTGCCTTTTAAAAATTACAACAAAGAAACCGATAAGAAGTTGTGCAAAGCAATGCTTGAAATTTATTTGAAAGACATTGAACGTGGTTTAATGCCCGCTTACATGGATTCCTTGTTTGATGTTTACAAGGGTGATGTTTCCGCAATAACAGAAAATCTTTATGCCAATTCATCTTTTATTGATAATGCCAAAGCCAAAAGCATGTATGCCGATTTCGAAAATAATGCCGCGCAAATTGAAAAGGACCCGCTTTATAGGTTGGCCGAAGCAATTACCAAACACTATCAAAAAGCAGTGGTACCACAGGTGAGTTACAATGAGCGGCAGATAAATCAGTTGCAGAAAGAATACATGTTGGGTCTAAAAGAAAATGTAAAGGATAAAAAATTCTATCCCGATGCCAATGGCACATTAAGAGTGTCTTACGGAAAAGTGTCGGATTACAATGGCAAAGACGGCGTTTCCTATAAACATTACACCACCATGGATGGTTTGGTGGAAAAGAATGCCACGGGCGAAGAAGATTTTTGGGTAACGCCACGCTTGCTCGAGTTGCATAAGAAAAAAGATTACGGCCAATATGCCGATAAAAACGGCCAATTACGCACTGCTTTTATTGGCAGCAATCACACTACGGGTGGCAACAGCGGCAGTCCGGTATTAAATGCCAAAGGCGAGTTGGTGGGTACCAATTTCGACCGCAATTGGGAAGGCACCATGAGCGACATCATGTACAATCCGGCTTTTTGCCGCAACATTATTTTGGATATTCATTTTACCCTTTGGGTGGTTGACAAGTACGCCGGAGCCGGATATTTGTTAAACGAAATGAAGATTTTGAAGTAAGTGTCGCATTCAGTCACAGAGTCAATCAAAAAATCAACTAACTTATTGTGTTTTCCAAGTTAGGAACAACATTTTCGAGCGAATAGTTTGAAATTTTAATTCAAAGAAACGTGATTTACCTATTCACAAACAATTTTAGTTTCAACTAAAAACTAATATTTCCAACAAATACTTTTGGTTAAAGTGCAGAAAAGTATGAAACTGCTATAGTGCAGGTTTTTGCGCTATGGGATTGTAGTGGAAATCCTTTTCAGGGCGTGCCTCTTTCGTCCTGAAAAGATTGGAACGGAAAGCCCGGTGGCAGGGCGCATAGACGAAAGATTGCAGAAGGCGCCCTGACAAGCGCCCAAATGTTTTTTTAAAGAAAGGCTAATCCTTTTTGAACCAATTAAATTTATTTACGGTTTGTACTAATGTTAAGAAATGATTAATATCCGTTTTTTCTTTTAAGTGAATGAACATTCATTTATATTTGTACCCGAAAAATTGAGAATCCGCGACGAAAATAAAGAACTTGCCATCCGCGAAACAGCATTAAAAATGTTGGTAGAACAGGGCTTTGACGGCATGAGCATGCAAAAGCTGGCCACCGCGGCAGGCGTGTCTCCGGCTACTTTGTACATATACTATAAAAACCGCGAAGACATGCTCAATCAACTTTTTACGCATGTGCACGAAACTTTTGCAGAAGTGGCACTTAAAAATTTTTCGCCGGAAATGTCGCTCGAACAGGGGCTTTGGATTCAGTGGAAAAACCGCGCAAGATTTATTACCGAATACCCCAACTATTTTAAGTTTTTTGAACTGTTCCGAAACTCCCCGCAAATAGACCATTGCAAGGTAAACATGGCTGCATTTAAGCAAAGCATGCAACTGTTTGTAAAAAACGCCATTGAGCGCAAAGAACTTAAAAAAATGGAAACCGAAGTATTCTGGTCTGTGGCATATGGTACCTTTTATTCACTAATGAAATTTCATGTACAGGAAAAATCGATGATGAATAAAAAATTTAAAGTCACGGATGCCATAATGAAACAAACTTTAAAAATGGTGGTGAAAGCCCTTAAACAATGAAGCAATGAATCAGATAGAACTCAGTCATATTCATATATTTAAAACCAACATCAACAACGATGTTGAAAAGCAAAAAATTTCGACACTGTTGAACAACAACCCCTTAATTGAAGATTGGAGCGTGGATTGCGAAGATGTGGATTGTGTATTGCGGGTAGTCGGATCAAAATTATTGGTTAGCGATATTATTAAAATTATTAACCAGGCAGGCTTTTTTTGCGTGGAATTAGAAGGGTAATGGAAATGAAAAAACAAAAACCTGATATGGAGCATGCTAACAAGGGTCAAAAAAATGGAAATACAGATTTGCCAATGGCAGAGCCGTTTTCGGCATATCAAAAATTTATAGTGTTGCTGCTCACTTTATTGCAGTTTACCATTGTGTTGGATTTTATGATTTTATCGCCATTGAGCGATACCCTAAAAAAATCATTGTTAATCGATAACGAACAATTTGCTTCAGTGGTGGCTGCTTATGCCATTAGTGCGGCTATTTCCGGATTTTTGGCGGCGGGTTTTGCCGATAAGTTCGATCGCAAAAAATTGCTCATGTTTTTTTATACAGGGTTTATTGGCGGAACACTTTATTGTGGTTTGGCCAATAGTTATGAAGCCTTGTATTCTGCCCGCATCATTACCGGTATTTTTGGCGGTGTTATTGGTTCTATTTCAATGGCCATTATGACCGATGTGTTTAGCGTTCAGCAAAGAGGCCGTGTAATGGGAACGGTTCAAATGGGTTTTGCCGGCAGTCAGATTCTGGGAATTCCCATAGGCTTGTGGATTGCCAAACAATACGACTGGCATGCCACTTTTATTATGGTGGTAGTTCTTGCAGTAATACTAGGCCTTGCTATTATTATTAAATTAAAACCTATCAACGAGCATTTAAAATTGCAAACCACCAAAAACCCTTATCAGCATTTGCTGGCTACAATTAAAAAGAAAAACTACCGCGTGGGATTTATGGCCACAGCCATGCTATCCATGGGAGGATTTATGCTCATGCCTTTTACCAGTGTGTTCTTGATTAATAATGTAAAAATTTCGGAAGACAGTTTACCAGTCATTTTCTTTTGTACCGGTATTTCGTCAGTTATTATTATGCCCATCATTGGGAAACTAAGCGATCGCATTGACCGTTTTAAATTGTTTACGATTGGTTCGGTGGTGGCAATGGTTATGATTGTGGTTTATACCAATTTGACACCAGTGCCGGTTTGGGTGGTCATACTTGTAAACATGATTTTATTTATGGGCATTATGAGCCGCATGGTGCCTGCAGTAGCCTTAAATTCTGCCGTGCCGGATATGAGCGACCGTGGGGCATATATGAGTGTTAATTCCTCTTTGCAACAAATGGCAGGTGGTGTGGCGGCAAAGTTTGGCGGTTGGGTGCTCATACAAAAATCAGAAAGCAGTCCATACGAAAACTTTTATGTGTTGGGATTTGTAATGGTTGGCCTTATGCTTTGGTGCATTTATTTGGTAAACAGGGTAAGTAAGGTGGTGGCGCTCAAAAACAGTTCGGTGTCTGTTTAGTTGTTTGTTAAAGTGTCATCCTTATGTATCCGGCCAATGGCACAACTTACATAAGACTTGGCTCCGGTTGTCAGTTTTTCAAAGCCATGCACCGTGTCCTTTTCAGGGTATCCCAGCGATTTTAATTTTGTTTTTATCAGCAGCAAATCCACGTTTTCCTCTGTGTCCACTTCTACCAAATCGGCATCATTGTCCACTTTCACATGGTTCACACCTTTTAATGCGCTCAATTCTTTGGTAATGGTGCTGGCGCAACCACCGCATTTTAAATTGTCAATATAAATTTGTGTTTTCATGGTAAAGGAAATTTGTTTCCTTACCAAAGTTAAGCAAAGCCCTTCGTCGTTTCTATGATTAGAAAGCGCTTTGTGAGATGATGAATGTCATCGTTTTATCCAATTAGCGCAGAATCAGCTTACCCGAACCAATTTCTTTACCACTTAGTTGTATTCTGAATTGGTAAACACCCCTGGCTGAATTGTGTAATCGCACAATTTCTGTTTGCTCCAACACTTCACGTTGATGAACCAGTTTCCCTTCGGAATTAAAAATTTGTAAGGTACTGCCCGGACTGAGTTCTGTAAAGGTGAAGCCGCCGTCAGCCGGATTTGGAAATACTTTTATTTTTTTGCTTTCTAAAGCGTAGGCATTTATACCGGTTGTTTCTCCGAACGTGTGAAAGCGCCAGGTGGTGGACCAAGGACTGAAATGCCCGCCATTATTGGTTCTCACACGCCAGTAATAACGCGTATTGCCTTTCATGTTATTAAAAAAGGTGGACGTTGTTGAAAGGTCGAGCGAAAAATCAGTGGTGGCAAATGTTGAGTCCACCGAAATATCAAGATGATATATAATGGCATCACTCACCGATTTCCATTTTAACTGAAGGTAAGAAGCCGAATCAATGCCAACGCTATCGATTTTTGGAACGAGCAGTTGTGGAGCAACGGGAACAGTGTCATTAGAAGCTAAGTAGGTAATAAACATTTCGTGTTTTAGATTTGGTCTGTCCTGAGCGTTACGTGGAGCCAACACGATTGTATCCACAAAGTTGATGCCCGACAAAACTCGTCCGTAAACAGAATAGTTGCCATCAAGATTAGAGGCCTGTGCCACACAAATAAAAAATTGTGAGGTAGCACTGTTTATATTGTTTGAACGCGCAGCGGATAAAATGCCCCTTAAATGACGCGCTTTGCTGAACTCGGCATTCACATTGGGTTGACCGGGTTGTCCAAAACCCCATGTAGAAACAGCGCCATGGCGGGAATTAGGGTCGCCGCCCTGAATCATAAATCCGGGAATTACACGGTGAAAAGCAGTGGTATCGTAAAATTGTTTACTCACCAAACTGTCAAAGTTGCGGGTATGTTTTGGCGCAATGTTCGGAAATAATTCAACCACCACGTTGCCAATAGGAGTCCCGGCACGCTTTACGTTGATGTTAAACATGGGTTTGCCAGTGTAGGTATAAGTGGTTTGTGCCAGAGCATTCAACGCAAATAAAAAAGCAAAGGCACTCAGGTAAAGTTTATTTTTAAGCATGTTGGTTGGTTATATTATATAAATATAAGAAATTTTGATGCTTAACAGAAGTCTGGAATAGAAAAGTGGTGGTTATGCAGGCACAACCGTCCAGGCTTCTTTGGTACTAAGAGTCGAGTGTCCGTTCATTTTTAAATACACAAACAATTCCATGCGGTAAGCCGTAAGCCATTTAATTGGCGCATTCATAATTCCGGCACCCAAAGGCATGCTTTCGCGGGTAGGCAAAAGAACTTCTTTTTGTAATAAGTCTTCTTCAGTAATTTCGGCCATGTAGGCTTTTATTTCTTCAAGCTGCTTGTCCAAACGTTCATTAAAATTGGCAATAGTAAGGGTGCTGCGGTATTCTTTTACCTGTGCGCGCACTTCGTCGGTAATGTTGTTTTTTACCATCCAGCGAAACATGTATGAGCCTATGTTGGAGAGGTATTGCATTAATTCGTAAGTGCTTCTCACATTTTCAGCCGGTTTAAAGGCGAGGTCTTTTTCTTCGATAAACGGCGTTAATTGTTTTAACAAAATAATTTCGCGTTCGATGTTTTGTAAGAGATGTTGTTTGTACATAAAATAGTTTTGGGTTTAAAAATAAAGGTTTTTTCAGATTCAAAAATTAACTTAACACTATTCTTTTTGTGCCCAGTAAAGTTTTTCAATGTCTCGCCCTCTTTGGATCTACTTTAAGCCAATGTTGAGTTATTGAACCTGTTCGCTTTTGAAAATACTTTCAGCCAGATAGTTTGCTATTTTGATATTGTAGTTTTTATTAGGATGCCCGTCACCCGCAATAAAATAATTGTTGGATGGGGCATACAGATTTGGAAGAATGGAATCGGCGTAAAAAACGGGTATTTTGGTTTGTGCAAGTTCTTTGGTAAAGGTGTTATACAATTCTTCTTTTTGTTTTTCGGGTGTAACCACTAAATAAAATTTTATACCTTTTTGTTGCAGTTTAAAATTCATCGTTTTTAAAATTTCAATTACCCGCGCCACATCAACTGCACTGGCTTTTGGTGTAAAAAAACTACGATACAAAAACGAACTGTGCCAAACCGATTTTAGGCGTTTGCTTATATAATTTTCTTTGAAATAATTTCTGGCCTCAAAACCACCCTTATAAACCAATTGCCCGTTTTCCAACTCATACCAGGGGCCATTTATATCCCACGAAGACTTTCCGGCCGCACGGATAAAATGTTCGGGAATAAATGAATATACCACAATGCCGGTGTCACCTTTATTATATTCCGAATTTAAAATGTTTAACTCGGTCGATTGCAGCGCCTGATGCGTGCCATACCCGCTAAATCCGAGATTCGTCACGTTAAAGCTACCACCTGAATATTCATTAAAATAATAGGGCAATGTTTCAGTATCATTCAGGCCATCGCCGAAGGTAAAGGAGCAACCTAAAAACCAAACCTTCTTTTTAGCAGATGCTTTGCTGTTGGGTGTTTGGCGGTGACCCTTTTCAAAGCAGTAAGTCACATCGTAAATCAATTCCTCTTTATTAAATCGTTGAGCGGTGGCACAAAAACTGGTATCATTGCGAGGGCCATAACCAAGTCCTTTTTTGGGGCCTGTTAAAGCAAGGTTATTAAAAAATGTTCCGGAGTATTTAGCGCCTACCGGGCTATTGGTAGTGTAGTTAAACAGACTTCTCACATAGTCAAATGTTTCAAAGGCAAACAGAGCTATGAATACCGCCGAAAAATTAAAAAGAAAAATCTTGAGGTTCTTACGTTTGGATTTAATTCCAAAATAAATAAGCAGCAGAGCCACACAGGCATTCGCCAATCCAAAACCGTAGTGATAAAATATGTTTTTAATAAGCTCCATCTTTCATCACCGGCCAAATAAAAGAAACCTGTTACGCTTCCACTTCGGTAACAATACTTGGGAATATGCGCACATTATTGTTTTCTTCGCGGCGGAACTGATACGTGTATTTGTAATGACTTTCCAATCCTGATTTATTAGGTAAACCGTTAATCATCATAATGTTTCGGTTTTTGGCAAAACGCAACAACTCTCTCAGGTAGTGTGCCGAAATCTGACCCACCTCGTCAATAATACAATGTACTTTAAAGTCTTTACTGCTGCGGTGACTCGACTCCTTTATAAATACGTGCAACAGGGTGATGTAGATAATCGCTTTCACCAAAATGTCGGTTCCGGTACTACCAATGCTGTCAATTTTATGTGTCCAACCGGTTTCGTTCATCCCTTCTTTGATATTGAATTTTAATTCAAACAAATCCTGCAGGCGAATTTCTTCCTGCTCCTGCTCCTTAATGGCCGATCGCAATTGTTCTAATAATTTTACTGCGCGACCACTTATTTCGCGTTTTTGACCGGTGGCAAAGTCGGTATTAAACAAACCTTCGTTATACACCAATCCGTTTTCTTCGCGGAATTCCTGAATGCGTTTTAATAAACGGTAAACCTTGTTGTCCGATTCTTCCAAACGAATTTTAATAAATTCAATCAGCTTGCTTTCTTCAAATTCAGCTTTCTTAAAATCTTCGGCAATCAGACTAATAATGTGTTGAATTTTCTCTTTCTGACCACTCAATTCTTTTACCTTGGTGGCAATACTGTCGGTAACCAGACCAATTTGTGTGGCGGTTTCGGCAATGGATAGTTCAATTTTATTTTCATTTATAAACGAACGTAAATTTTGTGCAAAGCGTTCAAACTCCCCTTGCGTAGCATCGTTACGGATTAAGAAGTTAAAGTGATTATCGATGCGGAATTTACCGGCAAACTCGTTTACATAACGCTGAAAGGCGCCGTATTCCTCGTTAAAATGCGAATCGTTTTTAAGCAACTGTGTACACAAATCCATAATGTTGTAATTGGTGCGTTTGGGTTCGGCGCGCTCAATAATATCGGAGTACTTGGTGTAAACCGGGGTTTCGCGGAAGTTGTTGCTGTAAAAATTAATACCGTTGTTAAACTCAATCAGTTCTTCATCAAAGGCGCGTTTTTGTTTGTTCATTTCCATGCGCTTCAGATTAAATTTCTGAGTGGCCTCGTCGAGTTGTTTGCTAAAATCGTTGTTGTTTTTTACAAACTCTTCTTTTTTCTGAATCAAATCAGGAAGTTTGTCAAAAATTTCGCGTTTATCCTTTAGGTAATCACTTATTATTTGTGCATATTTTTCAATCTCCTTCAGGTCCTCCTGAATTTCTTTCATGCGCGCTTCCACCTTTTTTAATTGTTTGGAATCAACGCCTTTGTCTTTAAAATTGCTTTCTTTTTCTTTCGAGAGTGTTTCTTCCTTGGCTTCAAATTCCTTAACGCGGTTCTTTTTATCCACTTCCAGTTCCGAAATTTCACGTTCCTGTTTGCTTTTCAGTTCCACCAAACGTTCGTCGTTATAGGCTTTTAGCTTTTCAATCTGGTTATTAAAATCGCTGAGCAACAGGTTTTTCTTTTTGTTCAGAATGGTGAGTTCTTCTTCAATAATGTTTAAACGCTGACGGTTACCTGTAAGTGTTTCCTCAATTTCTTTACCTGCGCGGCTGGTCCACTCTGCCAATTCATCGCCCAGTTTGCGTTCGCGTTTATCGGCCAGTTCAAGCGAGTAGGAGAGTACCTTCACGTCTTCTTTCATTTCGCCCAATTGCTTGCCAAATTTATCGGCAGCCAACATTTTTTCTTCGTTATTGGCCGCCTGAAATTGATTCAGCGCCTCTTCGAGTTCTTTTATTTGTGCCAGGCGGGTGTTTTTTTCAAACTG
>JADLED010000007.1 GCA_020846335.1 Bacteroidia bacterium | reverse complement strand
TTTCGGGGTCGCAAAAGTACATATTCTTTTCTCATTCACCAAATATTTTTAAAAATTAATTCAAAATATTTTTTCCTAACACAATGTACTCTTTCGCTAACTCAAAAAACGGGACGGCAAAGATACTGAGTATTTTCATTCCACCAAAAAATATTTGAAATTTATTTACATTTTTGTTGTTAATCGTTTTTTGCTGGCAAGGCGCAGATGAAATTGTCCCTTTGTATTTTCACTTAATATTTATAAATATGAGCTAATGCGCCGCAAATCTCATTTTTAATTATATTTATACCTTTGTAAAATGGAATATAACACACAGTTACCCAGATTGATAATACCCGAGTATGGCCGAAACATACAGGGAATGATTGAATATTGTTGTACAATTAAGGAGCGCGAAGAGCGCAATCTTTGTGCCAGAGCCATTATCCAGATAATGGGGCAGCTAAATCCTCCGTTGCGTGATGTGGCTGATTTTAACCATAAATTATGGGATCATCTTTTTATTATTTCGCAGTTTAAACTGGATGTGGACAGCCCTTATTCGATGCCAGATCCTGAAACGTTTAACGAAAAACCAAAAAGACAGGATTACCAGAAAGGAAAAATCAAGTACAAGCACTACGGAAAAACCATTGAAGATATTATTAAGCGTGCGCGCGAGTTTCCGGAAGGAGCCGAAAGAAACGAGCTTACCCGACAAATAGCCAATCACCTTAAAAAGTCGTATTATAACTGGAACAAAGACACAATTACCGATGATATTATTTTAAAAAACCTATCCGAACTTTCGGCGGGCGAATTAAAAATTGATGGCGGCACTCAACTGAGTTCGCACTCCGAACTACGCGGCACCACCGGAAATAACAACAGCAACAGTAACAACAACAGTAACAACAAAAAGTTTTTTCACAAAAACAACAAACACAAAAACAATCATAAACATAAAAACCACAAAAAATTTTAATTACCGCGTATGGCAATTTTTGAAGTTCATGGTGGCAACAGGTTAAAAGGCGATATTATTCCACAGGGCGCTAAAAACGAAGCGCTACAAATTCTCTGCGCCGTGTTGCTAACCAGCGAGAAGGTGACAATCAGTAATGTGCCGAACATTGTTGATATTAATAAACTGATTGAGCTGCTTGCAGAACTTGGCGTTAAGGTTGAGAAAACCGGTGCCGAGGAATACACTTTTCAGGCCGATGCCGTTAATGTGGATTACCTGGTTTCGCCCGAATTTAAAAAGAAAGGCGGCAGCCTGCGCGGCAGCATGATGATTGTGGGCCCAATGCTAACACGATTTGGCAAAGCTTACATGCCAAAACCTGGTGGCGATAAAATTGGTAGAAGGCGTGTTGACACTCATTTTATGGGTTTTGAGGCTTTGGGCGCCAAATTTAATTACAGCAGCGATAACGAAATTTTTGAAGTGGAGGGTAAAAACCTCCGTGGCACTTACATGTTGCTCGACGAGGCTTCGGTTACCGGTACCGCCAACATTGTAATGGCCGCAGTTTTAGCCGAAGGTGTTACCACCATTTACAACGCGGCCTGCGAACCTTATTTGCAACAATTGTGCAAAATGCTTAACCGCATGGGCGCAAAAATTACCGGCGTTGGCTCAAACTTACTTACCATTGAAGGGGTTAAGAGTTTGAAAGGTACCACTCACCGCCTGTTGCCCGATATGATTGAAATTGGCTCCTTTATTGGGATGGCGGCTGTTACCCAATCTGAAATTACCATTAAAGACGTTAGCTACGAAAATCTGGGAATTATTCCCACCATATTTGGCCGCCTTGGCATTGAAATGGAACGCCGTGGCGATGATATTTTTATTCCCGCTCAAGAACATTACGAAATCGATTCTTTTATTGACGGCTCCATTTTAACCGTTAGCGATGCTATATGGCCGGGCTTTACCCCCGATTTAATAAGCATTGCATTGGTTACCGCCACACAGGCAAGAGGCAACGTGCTCATTCATCAAAAAATGTTTGAAAGCCGATTGTTTTTTGTGGATAAACTAATTGACATGGGCGCTAAAATAATTCTGTGCGATCCGCACCGCGCCACCGTTATGGGCTTAGACCGTAAGGTGCAGTTGCGCGCCATTCAAATGGCCAGCCCTGATATTAGAGCCGGTGTGGCTTTGTTGATTGCCGCCATGAGTGCCAAAGGTAAAAGCACAATTTTTAATATTAATCAGATTGACAGGGGTTACCAAAACATTGATGGCCGCTTAAATGCCATTGGCGCCCAAATTATTCGCAAGGCATGAAAAAAATAATTGGTATAAGCAGCAGTGTTATTGCCTTATTAAGCCTTTTGTCGTTCAGGCTTTTAGTTCCTTCAAACCCTGATAATAAAGGGATTTCAGGATCTCTTAATCCACCAAGCGTTGGTTTAAATCTTGGCAATCTGGCTCCCGAAATTATGCTGAAGGATCCGGCAGGAGTTACCATTAGTTTATCATCATTGCGTGGTAAAATGGTTTTGGTTGATTTTTGGGCAAGCTGGTGTGGTCCGTGCAGGCACGAAAATCCCGCTGTAGTTAAGGCTTATAACGATTTTAATTCTAAAAAATTTAAAGAAGGAAATGGTTTTACAGTGTACAGTGTTTCATTAGATGGTGATGCCGAGGCCTGGAAAAAAGCAATCGTCAGAGATGGTTTGGTGTGGAGTTCGCATGTGAGTGAATTAATGGGTTGGAACAGCGCTGTTGTGGCACAATACAACATTGCCGGCATACCAACCAATTTTTTAATAAACGAAAAAGGAATAATAATTAATAAAAATTTGAGAGGCGATGAGCTTTACAGCGCCCTTAATAAACTTGTAATTCAAAAATGAGATATCTGATAATAGTTTTACTGGCACTGTGTTGCGCCAACATAAAAGCACAAAGCATAAGTGCAATACTGGCCGAAAACAGTAAGCGCCCAATTCAGGTTGGAGATAGCGCACCCGATATTATTGCAACCGTGGGCGATAACAGCATACGCAGTTTTGCTTTAAGAAAACTTAAGCGCATTACCCTGCTGCATTTTTGGAACAGCTTTGAACCCAATACCAAAATAGATCAGGGTCACCTTTACCGTTTATGGGAACATTACAAGAACGCCTCTTTTATTAACGCCAATGGTTTTGATGTGATTGCCATTGCCGTGCAGTCTGATCTTAAACTTTGGCAAAGCGCCATTCAAAACGATTCCATGGCTGTTTTTTCGCACGCGCTTGCCATTAGAGGATTTGATGACCTTGTTTGTAAAAATTACAATGTAAGCGCAACTCCTTACGACATTCTGGTGGATGAAAAGGGAATTGTAATAGCCATTAATCCTAAAATGGTGGAGATAGAAAACATTCTCGACTCACGTAAAAACTATCAACCCATAAAAAAAGATGTTTCGGGCACTTTGGCATATGCTTCCAACAAAAACGAAGTGTTGCCGTTTAGCAAGATTTATCTTTTTAATTATTATGGCGACTCTTTGGCCACGAGTATGACGAATTCAAAGGGGAATTTTGTAATTCATGATTTAAAGTTGAATCAGGATTTTATTTTAAAAGTTGACAATAAAAGTAACATTGTTACCACCGATCCACTGGCGCTTTATTCCCTTGATGGCGAGTTTTTAATGAATAGCAAATCTGAAGCCGGTGGTTTTGTATTTAATGTTGCTACAAGGGTTGCCAATAATTTAATTCTAAAAGACAGCCTCAACATTACAAAGCATTTGGTTGAACAGATTGACGTGATTAAATCGCTCACCTTTACCCCTGATGGAACCAAACTATCACCAAAAGATGAAAAGGAGTTAAACATTATTGTATTCGATATGCTTAAAAGTCCTGAGCTTTATCTGGAGTATTTGGTTCACACCGATTCTAAGGTGGATGGTGCCAAAGCCATGGAAATAACGAGTAATCAGGTAATGGCCATTAAAAACTATTTTCAAAAAAGAGGGCTCGACCTTTGCCACATAACCGGCATAGCCAAAGGAAACACCGAAATGCGTAAACTATGTGTTGGAAACGCAGATTGTACCGAAGACGAACACAAACTCAACCGCCGCGTAGAGTTTATTATTTACAAAGAAGAACTGACAGATTAACCTCAAAAATTTTATGGCAAAGTAATTGATTTACAGCTTCTGTAAAACACACTTAAATTGCCCTTATCTTATGCAAAATCAGGAAAATAACACGAACGATGAGAAACAGAATAAGGAATCTGTGGCTCAGGAAACTGACATTAAGACCGATTCAACGGTAGAAACTGACGAAAAAACCGCAGTGGATAAAACTGCCGAAATGGAAGCGAAAGTTAACGACCTCAATGATAAATATCTGAGGCTATACTCCGAATTTGACAATTACCGTAAACGTACTCTAAAGGAGAGGTCAGATATTATTAAAACGGCCTCCGAAGACGTGTTTAAAGCCGTTTTACCGGTGTTAGACGATCTTGAAAGGGCTATTAAAGCCAACGAAAAAGCCGAAGACCTGAATGCCATTAAAGAGGGCGTTCATTTAATATTAAATAAATTTAAAAACATTACTACCCAAAAAGGTTTAATTCCTTTCGAAAGTATTGGCGAAACTTTTAATCCGGATGTGATGGAGGCCATTACCAACATTCCTGCCAGCAGCGATGAACAAAAAGGAAAAGTGGTGGATGAAGTTGAAAAAGGTTATAAACTTGGCGATAAAGTGATTCGCTTTGCAAAAGTAATTATTGCGCAATAACCACACTAAAATTTGTGGCTTGTAAACGCAAAGTAAATGTAACAAATTACACTACTAAAAATGGCTAAAAGAGATTACTACGAAATATTGGGTGTTGCTAAAAACGCAGGCGAAGATGAAATAAAAAAAGCCTATCGTAAACTGGCAATAAAATACCACCCCGATAAAAATCCTGACGATAAAGCGGCGGAAGAAAAGTTTAAGGAAGCCGCAGAGGCTTATGAGGTTTTAAGCAATGCCGAAAAAAAGCAACGCTACGACCAGTTTGGACACGCCGGAGTTGGCGGTGCAGCAGGCGGCGGCGGCTTTGGCGGTGGTGGTATGAACATGGATGATATTTTCAGCCATTTTGGAGATATTTTTGGCGGTGGATTTAGTGGTGGTTTTGGTGGCGGATCAAGAGGCGGAAGACGTGTGAGCCGTGGCACCAATTTACGCGTTAAGGTTAAGCTTTCGCTTAAAGAAATTGCTTTGGGCGTTGAAAAGAAAATTAAAGTAAACAAATTTGTAAGCTGCAAATCCTGCGCAGGCAGCGGTGCTAAAAACAATCAGTACGAAACTTGTCGTTCTTGCAACGGCAGTGGAGCCATAACCAGGGTTCAGCAAACCATTTTGGGTGCCATGCAAACCCAAACTACCTGTAATGCCTGTGGTGGCGAAGGCCGTATTGTAAAAGACAAATGTAATACCTGCCATGGCGATGGTATTGTGCGCGAAGAAGAAGTAATTAACATCAATATTCCGGCCGGAGTGGCCGAAGGCATGCAGCTTAGCATGAATGGCAAAGGCAATGCGGCTCCGCGCGGAGGCATTAATGGCGATTTATTAATTGTTATTGAAGAAGAAGAACATCCGGAACTAAAACGCGAAGGCAATCATTTAATTTATTACCTCAACATTGGCTTTCCGGATGCGGCTTTAGGCACCAACGTCGAAATTCCAACCATTGATGCCAAAGCAAAAATAAAAATTGATGCGGGCACACAAAGCGGAAAGGTGTTGCGCCTTAAAGGCAAGGGTTTACCCGATGTGAACTCCTACAACCGTGGGGACCTGTTGGTGGAAATTAGTGTTTACACGCCAACCGGCCTTAGTGCTGAAGAAAAAAAGATGCTGGAGCAATTAAAATTGTCGAAAAACTTTGAACCAAATCCAAACAAAAAGGAACGAGGTTTTTTTGACCGCATGAAAGATTACTTTGAATAATACTAGGCAAACACCTAGTTCAGCTTCTGATTTAAAATAAGTGTGATTTTTGTTCCCTTACCGGGTTCCGATTCTATTTCGAGTTTGGCGTGATGACTTTCCACTATTTTAAAAACTATCGACATGCCAAGTCCGGTTCCTTCTCCCACATCCTTGGTGGTAAAAAACGGTTCAAATATTTTTTCCCTAACCTCTTTGGTCATTCCTACCCCACTGTCTTCAAATGTGGTGCAAACCTTATCATCCATCATAAAAGTGGACACTGTAATTTTATGTTCGCCCTCTCCTTTTTGCTTAACGGCGTAAATGGCATTGGTGAGAATGTTCATAAACACCTGATTGAGTTTGCCGGGATAACACTCTATAAGTGGCAGGTTTTGGTAATTGGTAACCAGCTCCACATTGCGAGGAATGGTACTACGTATCAACACAATGGTTGAATCAATTCCCTCGTTAATGTTGGCTTCTTTAATATCACTTTCATCGAGTCGCGAAAAGTTTTTTAAACCCGAAACTATCTCGGAAGTGCGGCGGGCACCGTCTTCAATTCCATTTAGAAGCGTCGCAATTTCCTTCTTTAAATAATCCAAATCTATTTTCTTTTTAAACCGGTCTATTTCGCCCAATTTTTGCTCCACATCATCGCCTGGTTTTACCTCTTCGTATTTTTTTACCACGTCAAAAACTTCAGAAATGTCGGTTTTAAGTGGTTTTAAATTGGCACTCACAAAATTAATTGGATTGTTGATCTCGTGCGCTATTCCTGCAGTTAACTGACCAAGTGAAGCCATTTTTTCGGCATTTACCAATTGAGTTTGCGTGTCTTTTAGGTAAGAGAGTGTTACATTTAATTCTTCGTTGGTTTCTTCCAATTCAATGGTGCGCTCATGTACTTTTTGTTCCAAAATAATGTTTTGCTCGGTAATTAATTTTTGATTTTGTTGTGAAACATAAAGCGCCTCGGCCTGCGAAAGTTCTTTTTCTTTTTTAAGTGTATTTATGCGATCGGCCAGTGCAAAAGAAAGCAAAATTGTTTCGAGGGCCGAACCTATTGGCATAGTAAAACTGGTGAGCGAGTTGGTTGGTAACAACCCAAAATCTTTAAGAATAAAAATAATAATGCCCACCAACATGGCCGACCAGGCTACCAGAAAAAATATAGCAGGTTTGTGACCTTTGGAAGAAAGGTAAACCGCCACCACCAACATGTAAAATGCCACCAGGCCAGCCCAACCCTGAACCATTAGATAGGCAATGTCCATTACACCAGAAATGCTGAGTATGGCTGCCAGAATATAGAGCCCGGTTATGAGGTACGAAAACTTATGCAAGCGAGGTGCATTAACCTTAGTATTAAGAAATGGTTTTAAAAATTCGAGTGATGTAATGCTTACGGCGCACGAAAACAGATAGATACTCAGGTTGGCAAATTGTGGACTGTTTGGCCACAGGTATTGAAAAGGGTAACCAAGAATACAGGCCTGTGTGAACCCGATGAAAAAAATGTAAATCACATATTTTAAATAAATTTTATCTCTAACTGTAAAGTAAATAAACAGGTTATAAAACAGCATGGCGAAAATGATACCGGAATAAAGACCAAGAATAAGATCGAGGTTGTGCAATCCGTTGATGATGGTTGTTGGTGTTCCGATTTTGATTGGCAATAGTACCTGCTCATCGCCCCTCACTTTCATGTAAAACGTTTTGGTTTCGCCTAAAGGAATTTTTAAATCGAAAACAAAATTCGGATAGTTGTATTTCCGGTAAAAGAATGGATAATTATCGCCCGAGAACTGAACATTGTATTTTCCCTCTTCTTCAGAATACAAAACAATTTCATTTACAAATGGCTGCGAAAATTCCATGAGTAAATTTTCCTGATTGCTGTTGTTTTTTATGTCGTACTTTAACCAAAAGGTGTTTTTTGAAACCCCCATATTTGGTACATCGTCGTTACTTTTTACAAAGTTGTTTTGTAGCATTACGTCTTTTAGCGTAAGCGTGTTTGTTTTGTCGGTATAGATGTAAACTGATTTACCGATTAACAAGCCAATTTCGGGGTGATTAAAATTTACTGCCTCCTGCGATTTTAAAAATCCGGCAATTATAATGGCTACCAGAATTAATAAATTTTTAGTTTTCATTTTACTTAATCAATAGTTGATAATGCACTGTCATTTCTCCTTTTGGACCGGTTTCACTTAATACCTGACTAGGGTTGTTGCGCAAATTAAGTATTCGCTCCCTGTCGTATTCATCAGCGGTATCGAGGCTAAGGGCGTTCATTTTACGCAACACCCTTGCCACATAGTTTTCGTTAGGGTAAACAAAACCCCCATCGCTGCCAACCGTATCTTCGATAATAAAACCCACTCGTTTTACCATAGGCATGGTGTAATCGGCACAAATTGTAAACAGCGAATTTAGTTTAACCTGAGTAACAATTGAAATTCCTGCCCGTATTAATAAAAGGCTAAGGCCATATCCGGCTACTTTTTTAGCATTCCACAAGGCGCACAACTCACCCGTACCATCATCGATATAACTTTTTATTAAATTAAAAACCCGCGCATCCATTTTACCAATGGCGGCTTCGAGTGGCAGTGGCACTTTTCCATCGGCAATGTGCACACGCACGCCTCCTAATATTTCAGCACCATCCATCGTTTGCACAATTACCACATAAATAAACGGGTTGTCAATCCATGCGGCATTGTTTGTGGTAATATTTGTAATACCATAATCAGCCAACACCTTTACATGTCCCTCCAAAAACCGGCGACAGGTATCTTTTTCATCAATGGCTCTGAAAGCCCGTATTATGAATTCTTGTTCAGTGATTGTACTTAGTATTAGTATTTGAATTATTTAAGCTGTTTTTTAACGTAACATAGCTGCCGCTATTTCAAACACAATTGGAAACCAAATTAGCACAGAAGACATAAAATTAAAAATAGTAAAACAATTCTTCTAATGGCTTCCTTAAAGATTTTACTGATGGCCTGACACTTTTACTGAGCCTAAAAATAAACATTTCCTGTCTATTTTTTTTAATAAAAAATGTGCGTTCAAATTCAGGCCTCAGTTTTTTGAGTTGATGACTTCCTGCTGCGCTTAATCCTGCCCCTTTGCCTTTTAACAATCTGGCATACAAAAACAAACAGGCACTTACCGGTTGAAAAGAAAGTCCCTGCAAATTGGCCTCCATCCAAACCCTTTCTAAAACCCTGCCGGCCATTATGTAGTCCATTTTAGAATTTCCGTTTAGGCTGATAACCCCAACTGCTCCTGCCGAATCAATGGCCTTTTTGTTGTATTTCTTAAAAGCTCCGCCGCCATTCCAGTCTGCAATCAGCGCCATTACGTTTTCATTGCGGGCAATGTTAAAACCTGCCAGTTCAGCGTTGGTAAGGTCAACCGTTTTTACATCCACACCATCACGTTTCAAAAGATTTTCTTCATCAGTCCAGCGCATTTCGTTCACAAAGTCGTGGTGCCCCATAGGTTCCATTAATCGTACCTTTTCAATTTCGCCAAGCAAATCGCCCGCCATATCCAGTTGGCGATTATCGGTTATAAATTGCAAGTCTGCTCCTTCTGTTTGTTTGGCAACTTTTACCAATTTGTTTAGTACTTCATTCTCAATTGGCTCGCGTTTGGCGCGGTTGCGGTTGGTCATGCGCAGGTCAATGGCGCGCATCCAACGATCGTTATCTGATTTATTTTCGGTTGATTTATAAAATTTAAAACTTGCCATTAATTTATTTTCCTCACCCAAAGGAAAATAATTTATTTGAGTTTTTAGACCTAAGGCGGTGGCGTGAATTTCAAGATTTTCGATGGCAGCACCAATAGCCACTAACGATGCCAGGCCATTGTAGTCTAAAATAGATAAACCCGGTTCGAAGGGATTGAACAGTAAAAGACTGCCATCCTTATAAATCCAGCGCCAAGGTTGCGAATTGCCACCCGATGGAGCTTTGCATGCCGAAACCACCATGGCCTCAATTTCTTTTTGTGATAAAAGGCATTGATTTTTTTCTGAAGTTAAGGGAATATCCTTTATTGCACTCTTAAAATCGAAGCCTGACTCCTGTGAATTTTGTTTTGTAATAACCGGTTTTACCGTTTCGTTTTTATTACCGATTATTTGTTCCACATCCACATAATACCTGCCAGATTCGGTAAAGGTGTTTAATAACATCCTGCGGCTCACATCGGCCGTTATGCCACCGCCCATTGTAACGGCTGATGCCAGTTGCGGCCAGGTGTTTACACTGTGTTCTATTTCGAGCATGGAGGCACGCAGGCGCAACGATGCGGTTTCGATGCCCAACACATCGAGCATGTAAGGAATTTTTTCTTCGTTGGTTTTAAGTGTTTTTAATTGTTTCACATCCAAATGATCAACAAGGCCATGAAGGATGCTTCGTTTGGGCTCTAAATCAAAGCGTTCAACATCCACCATGCAACGGTCGCTGGCCTCCATTATTACGGGAATTTTTAATTCGCGGGCTTTGTAGCGGCTTAATATTTTAATATCAAAACCATCCGATTCTTCCACCATTAAATCAAGCTTACCGCCTTTTGTAAAAAAACTATCCAGATTTTTTTCGTGAAGCCCTTTTTCAAAACAACGTATTTTAATAAACGGATCTATTTCAGAAATTTCGCGGGCAACAGAGTACACTTTTAACAAACTGAGATTGTGTACACCGGTGCGAATGCGGTTCAGGTTGGTTAATTCGAGCGAATCAAAATCGGCCAGCCTTAGTTCGCCGCAAACACGCTCCATGGCCAAAGTTACCGAAACCGATTGCCCAACGGATAGACCAATGACCCCAATTTTTTTTGTGGCCAGTAATTTTTGTTCCTGCGGTGTAATTTTGTAATGATTTCTGCTTGTACGCACCAATACAAATTCTTTTTCATCGAGCAAATGCACCATGCGGTTAGACCAGGGATAATACACCCAAACTCCATAGCACTCCGCTTTGGTTTTGCCCAAATGTTTGAAGCAGGCCTGTTGCAACTCATCATCGTCAAATTTTTTTTGAGGATTTTTGGTTTTAATTAAATCCTTAATCTGATCGGTGATAGTATCCACCAACATTAAACCCGGCTGCTTTAGCAACTTATTAAACGTACTCAAATGCCCGGCGTTTTTTAACCTCAATATTATTGGTTGATAGAGTAAATTATTAGCGGTATTTTTTTTTGAAAGTGATTTTATTTTGATTGATAAGTTTTTCATAAAGCACTTGTTTATTTTCTGTGTGTGTTAAAAGAAACATGCTCTCTTAAAAAAATTTAGTTATTTGTAACGTGTGTTTATTCAGTATCGCGTCAAAAATAAAATTATTATTTTTAGAACCGAACATGAGAAATTTTTTATATCTTTAGTATAGTATTTCTGTTTTATTAAACTGTTCAAAATAACATTATGAGCGAAGAAACAACTATTAATGTGCTTTATGTTGACGATGAGGAAAACAACCTTCAGGCGTTCAAGGCATCATTCAGACGGCACTTTAATGTATTCACTGCTATTTCGGCAGACGAAGGTAAAAAGATACTTGCCAATAACGAAATACACGTTTTAATTACCGACCAACGCATGCCGGGTACACTTGGCACGGAATTGCTTGCTCAGGCAGTAAAAGACTACCCTGACCAGATTAGAATACTTTTAACCGGATTTTCTGACATTGAAGCCATAAAAGATGCCATTAACCGGGGGCAGATTTACCACTATTTACAAAAACCCTGGAACGATGAAGAGCTTAAAGAAACCATCGAAAACGCTTACCACGTCTATCATCTGAAGAAAAAACAAAAAGAACTAAGTGAACAGTTTATGGTTACAAACGAGCAACGGGAATTTATGCTTCGGCAAAAATTACTTTCCTGATTCGTCGATGATTATTTCGCCTTTGTCTAAAAAATAATGTTTTAGACTAATGCCCTGATTTTATAGACGAATGGACAAGGTTGATTCGTGTTACTTTTAGGGTTAACCCTGAATATAAAAACATTTACACCAAACCCTGAGTTAAAATTTATCAAGCACCCAAAATTATTTGTGATTTACCAACTTTGATCAAAACTGTTAATGGCCATTTTTTGAAACTCTTTTACTATGGCTAATAAGCTGTTGTAATCAGATGGTTTAACAAAATAATCATTAATGCCCAACTCCTCGCACCTGCTGCGCTCCAACTCGTTTCCGGTAGTTGAAAAAATAACTTTTGGAAATTGCCGGTAATTATTTTTTTGCGATAATTCGCGAAGGGCCTCTCTGCCATTTTTTTTGGGCATGTTTAAATCCACTACCAACAAGGCCGGCAGGCCCATAAGACCATCTTCTATTTTCTTAAAAAAATATATCAGCTCAATGCCGTTTTCAACAAACACCAGATTCATCTCATTGCTAATTTCTTTAAATGCCAGCTTAATTAAAAACTGATCATCTTCATCATCTTCGGCAATTAATATGTATTTACCCTGAAACATTTTTACTATTCAAATATACTTAAATTATACCTTCACTCAGTTACCTTATGTGGCACAAAATAATGTAACACTTTCGTTCAATGCAAGGGTGCAAATAATATATCGTCAATCTCTTAAACCTTCTTCAAAACAAATTTGTGCGCAACGCAAGGGTAGCCATTGTGCCTTTACGCCGAAGCGCAAAACAATTCTGCTAAATCCCCATGCTTCTGCAATGAGCTGTTAAAATAGTTTCATATCCACCATTTTTGTTATTTTTACATAAGGTTCTAATACGCTTTTCTGCCATGAGTTCTATTTTAGTTATAGATGATGATTTGGACATTTGCCTGCTTTTGGAAAAATACCTTTCCAAACACGGCTTTGATGTGAGCACATCCTTTAGCGGAGGCTCTGCTCTCGAAAACATCAGTAAAAAAATGCCCGACATTATTCTGAGTGATTTCAGACTACAGGACATGCTTGGCAGCGATTTACTCAAAGAAATTAAAAGCAAAAATCCATCGGTGCCGGTAATAATTATGACTGGTTACAGCGATGTGCGTACTGCCGTAAACATTATGAAGCTGGGCGCTTTTGATTATGTTACCAAACCACTTTTACCTGAAGAAATATTGCTCACTCTGCGGCGCGCTCTGGCCAGCGTTAAAACAGAAGATGCAACGCAAGCTAAAGAAGCAACAAAAAATAATCTACCAAAAGACAACATACAAAAAACCAAATACGTTTTTGGGAACAGCCCGGTATTTAATTTAATACTAAAACAAATTGATTTGGTGGCACCCACCAATTACAGTGTAATTATTTATGGCGAAAGCGGCAGTGGTAAAGAATCGGTAGCCAACGAAATACATAACCGCAGCAGCCGTGCCGCAAAACCTTTTGTAGCCATTGATTGTGGATCGTTATCACGTGAGCTCGCGGCCAGCGAATTGTTTGGGCACGAAAAAGGATCGTTTACGGGAGCACACAATCAAAAAACCGGAAGCTTTGAGTTGGCAAATGGCGGCACCGTTTTTCTGGATGAAATTGGTAACCTTTCTTACGACATACAAGTGGCCCTTTTGCGCGTGGTGCAGGAACGTAAAATGCGACGTGTGGGCGGACTTAAAGACATTGAACTGGATGTGCGCATTATTGTGGCCAGCAACGAACGGCTGTCGGAAGCAGCACGCAAAGGTAAATTCAGAGAAGATTTGTATCATCGCTTTAACGAATTTAGCATTGAAGTGCCTGCCCTTAGAAACCGCCAGGAAGATATATTAATGTTTGCCCTCTTCTTTCTTAAGAAAACCAACGAAGAATTAAACAAAGCTGTAAGCGGTTTTTCGGAAGAAGTAAAAACAATTTTTTTGAACTACTACTGGCCCGGCAATTTGCGCGAACTCAACAACGTTATTAAACGCTCTACACTGCTCACCTCAGGTTCTATCGTCGAAATTTCGGCACTACCACCCGAAATAATCAACTACAAAGGCTACCACATTGATGGCGAAGAAAACGCCGGTTCTGATAAAATAAGCAGCGACGCTGAAAAAGATCCCTTAAAACGAAATCACGATTTTAGCATTAAGCACGCCTCCATTGACGCCGAATACGAACTCATTTCGGAAGCACTTAAAAAATGCAATCATAATAAAAGTAAGGCTGCCCGGCTTTTAAAAATAGACCGCAAAACACTTTACAATAAAATGAAACAATACAACGATTTAAAAAACGGAGGATAAATGAATCCGCAAAACGTTGACATTGAAAAATTAACTGAGATATTTCCCCATTTGGAAGCGGTGCTTAATTTTGGCACTTATACCAGAAATGTAATTACCAAAGAGGTTTTCTGGAGCAGTGGCATTTACCGCATACTTGAATTGGATGAAAACGACATTGAACCTTCCATCAAAAATTTCACCAACCTTATCGTTCAGGAAGATGTGGATATTTTTACCTCTGTGGCAAAAAAACACCTTGCCACCAAACAAAATTATGGATTGGAATTTTCGGTAATTAGTGGGAAGGGCAATTATAAAAGAATTTATGCCGAAACATTTTTTAAGGTAGATGAAAATAACAATTTGTTAGAATATGCCGGAGTACTAAAAGATATCACCGAAAGTTATAACTACAAAAAAGCACTCGAAGAAAAAGTAATTCAACTCGACAAATCCAACCAAAGCCTTCAGGAGTTTGCCTACGTGGCATCGCACGATTTGCAGGAACCTGTAAGAAAAATAAACACCTTTGCCGAAAGACTGGTGAGTAAATTCGGCAACCAGCTCAACGACGAGGGCTTAACCTATCTGCGCCGCATGCAAAACTCCAGCCACAACATGCAGATTTTGCTCGACGACTTACTTAATTTTTCACGCCTGTCATTTTACGACAAAGCGCCTGAAAAAGTAGCATTAAAAGAATGCCTTGAGAGCGTGCTCAACGATTTGGAGGTAAAAATAGAAGAAACCAAAACCACCATCACCTGCACCGAATTACCAGTAATTGAAGGTTACGCTACTCAACTAAAACAATTGTTTAATAACCTGATTGGCAATGCCATTAAATTCAGAAGTCTTACTAAAAATCCGGTAATACAAATCAGTTACAACCGGGTAAATCCCTTCAGCTTTCCGCAATATCCGCTTTTAAAAAATACGCATTACGCCAAAATAGAAATAAGCGACAATGGCATTGGCTTTGAACAGGAGTATGCCGAAAAAATATTCATGATTTTTCAACGCCTCAATTCGCGTGTCGAATATTCCGGCTCAGGCATCGGCTTATCCATATGCAAAAAAATAATCGAAAATCACCACGGTCAGATTTTTGCCAATAGTGCCTTAAATCAGGGCAGCACTTTTATACTGCTATTACCCTACACCATTAACTAACCATGCTAAACGCGCTAAATGTTTTAATTATTGACGACGATGAGGACGACTACTTCATTACCTCGCAATACCTGTTGGATATTAAAGCCCTTAATATACAATGCAGTTGGTGCTACAACATTACTGAGGCCTTACAAAAAATTAAATCCAATCATTTCGACATTTATTTTCTCGATTTCAGACTAGGTGCCCGCACAGGACTCGATCTTTTAAAAGAAGCCATTGCCGCCGGTGCCTACAAACCAATTATTTTATTAACCGGCAAAGGCACTCCCGAAATTGACAATCAGGCGGTGGAAGCGGGCGCCTACGACTATCTGATTAAAGGTGAAATTAACAGCGAAAAACTGGAGCGTTGTTTGCGGTATGCTGTGGAGCGCTACAAAAGTTTTAAATTGATTAACGATAACGAAAAAAAATTCAGGTTAATTTTTGAAAATGCCCTCAGTTTTATTTTTACCTGCAACGAATCCTTACTGTTTGGCGATTGCAATCCGGCATCGGAATACCTTTTGGGTTACACACCGTCCGAACTCAAAGGCACATCGCTGCTGCGCTACATCGATCCAAAATTAACCACAGGATTTATTAAACAAATACAGGCACACAAAAATATTCGCAACCTCAACCTTCGCTTTATAAATAAACATGGCGAACTTAAAACGGGTAACCTCTCGCTCACCTACTTCGAAAACGAAAACTTTGAAGTGCTTTGGCAGGGCATAATTTACGACGAAACCATGCGCATGCAGGCCGAACAAACCAAACTTCAATCACAAAAAATTGATGCCACCTACCGTTTGGTACAAACCCTTGCGCACGAAATAAGGAATCCACTTACCAACATTGGCCTTTCCATTGATGGCATTACCGAATCGGTGAACAAAGAATCGGAGCAATACGTGTCTATCATTAAGAGAAGTTACATCCGCATCAACAACATTATTTCCGAACTTTTGCAATCTTCCAAAACCGTTGAACTACAACCTGAGTTAGTGGATTTGAATGTATTGTTGACCGAGGTACTGCAAAATGCCCGCGACCGCATTAAATTAAAAAAGGTGGCCGTAAATACTTCCTACCCCGATTTTCCGGTAGTGAAACTGCTCGATAAAGAAAAATTTAAAATTGCCATCCTTAACCTGGTGGTAAATGCCATTGAAGCCATGGACAAGGAAAAAGGCATTTTAAACATTACCCTTTCAAAATCCATTGAGCAAACCACCATTTCGATAGCCGACAATGGCATGGGCATTAACGAGGAGGAATTAAAAAAACTATTTGAACCCTATTACACTACCAAAAAATCGGGCATGGGCTTGGGCTTAATTTCAACGCTAAACATTATTAAATCGCACCATGCCATTATCGAGGTGGATTCTAAACCAGGAATTGGCAGTGTTTTTAAGGTAGTGTTTACCGAAGAGGCGTAGTTTCTAAAATGATTGGGCTAAAAATAATCCAACCTTTAAATAAGCCGGTTGTGGATATTTTTTATTGAGATGTGGATTTAGATTGTACTGTGCCTCTATTCCAAATTTAGCATGATTACCATAAGCTATTCTGCCAACCAAATAAACATTGTTGTAATTGCTGATACTCTGTTGCGTTTGGCGTGTTGAACCATCGATACCAACATGATTGTAAACAAAAGGAAAATTATAACCAACTCCGTATTGTATTAAAAGAGAAGGTTTTTTTGTAGCACTATCATTTAATAATTTAATAGAATTTAATAGCGCTAATGAAAAGTTTAGGTAAAAATACCGTTCATTGGTTTTCGGTTTTACTGAAAAAAGTGTTGTGTCACGGTTTATATGCACAAAACCTGTATTAAAACCAAATTCAAAAGGCACATCAAAATGTCTGCTTTTTATCATCGGAAAGCCCCACACCATCGAAAATTGTATTTCGTTGTCGATAAAAAAAGTTTTGTTATCAGTAGGCAAACCCTTAAGCAGGTTCATTATAAAATATCCTGAGTTGGGGTGAACATACTCATTATGTTCCACTTCCGAGCTATCACTCACATACTCAGTTTTTAAACCGTAACTAAAATTTGCCAGACTGATCCTTAATTCAGAAACATAAAATGAATCCACATCAATAGCATGAATTGTATATTTTTTTACGTTATCTACAATTATTCCAAGCTCGTATTTACCGGGTTTCAGTTTTGTAAAACGTGTGTTCATAGTGTTGTAAAAACAACGTGCGTTCACCAATGTATCATTCAAAAACAGATTTAAACAAATTTTATTTTTCAAAAAGTCAACGTTCCCTTCATAATCTGAAAGTTGAACAGTTAATGCCGAATTTTTTCTTTGGGCGCAAAGGCTTGTGGCAGCCAGCAGCAATATATGGATGAAGAGGTTAACTAATTTCATTAAATAAACTGTTTACTAAATTTACGCTAAAAGTTATAAAAACAAAAAACCCATTGCCGAATTAACAGCAACGGGCTCTCAAAATTGTTTAGCTACAAATTATTTTAAAGAAGCTACTTTTTTAGCCAGTTTAGACTTAATGTTGCCTGCCTTGTTTTTGTGGATAACACTCTTTTTTGCCAGTTTATCAAGCATGCTTGATACTTTTGGTAATAAGGTTTCCGCTTCTTTTTTAGAAGTGGCGGTGCGCAAAGCTTTTACAGCCGAGCGGGTTGTTTTTGCATAATACCTGTTTTCAGTACGTTTAGCATCGTTAGAGCGGATTCTTTTAATTGCCGATTTATGATTTGCCATTGTATAATTTCTTTAATTCCCTTTTTTGGGAAGGCAAATATACAGTTTTTTTTGAATATCCAAGTGTTAAAAACAAAATCCTTGCAAAAATCTAATTAGCCCTACTTTTGTAAGAATGAGGTATTTAGCAGTAATTGTATTTTGGGCACTTCTACACAATACCCCGGGCTTGGCGCAAAACCAACATCCTGAGAAAAACCTGGTACCCAATGGCAGTTTCGAAAATTACCGCAAAAAATCAAACGACATAAGGCGCGCAATACCCTGGCGCCCCATCGAAACCATTGACTATTACCACCGCCCACTAAAAAACGACACCACCGCCCATAAAGGCGCCTTTTCGGGCGATTGCTACACCGGATTTAGATTTCGGAAAAAATACAAGGAGTTTTTGCAGGCCAAACTGGCCGAACCCCTGCACCGGGGCACTGTTTACGAATTCAGCATGCAAATACGGCTGGCCTGGTGGAGCAGTGTTGAACTTAAATCGTTTGGCGCCCTGTTTACCAAAGCTGGTTACCGTGGGCAATACGATGCTTTAAAACCCAACATGGTAGATACGGTGTGCATTAAAGGCGGTTTGCAAAAAGGTTTTCAGTGGTTTACCATTAAAGGTTTTTACAAGGCCGACGGCGGCGAAAAATACATCACCATCGGAAATTTTGCCCCAAAAATCAAAAAAGACATGCACCGCATCGATATCAGTAAATTCGGGCCGCGCGAAGCCTATTATTTTGTGGACGAAATAAAACTTGTAAAAGCGCCTGTACCCGAAGAAAAAATGGTCATTCAGGTAATCGGCGAAACCTATACATTTAACGATGACTCCACACTTACCGTTAAACCCGACATTAAGGTGGGAGAAAAAGTAAGTCTGAATAATATTTTTTTTGAAGACGGCCATTATTACCTTTTACCCGAATCTCATCAGGAATTAAACAAATTGGCACAGTACCTCTTGCGTAACCCACAGGTCATCATTCAAATTAATGGACACAGCGATAACAGTGGTTTAAATTTCAAAAACCAAAAAATAAGTGAATTAAGAGCCCGCGAAGTGTTTGAATATTTAATTAAAAAAGGTGTTCAAAACAAAATGCACTTTAAAGGCTACGGCGGGTCGCAGCCAATTGCCGACAATAACACACCTGCCGGTCGCGCCAAAAACCGCCGGGTTGAATTTGAGATAATAAAAAAATAAATTAGATTTAAATATTGTTGTTGCCTTTGAACCATCTAAAAAATCAACAAATCACCATTAATGCAATTAATAGAAAAAGATAATCCCAAACTAATTAAGGCATGGACTTTTTACGATTGGGCCAATTCGGTATTTCCGCTGGTAATAACCTCAGCCATTTTTCCGAATTTTTACGACTATGTGACCACTCATGAGGACAAAACCTATATTGGACATACCGTTACTTTTTTTGGCCACCCTTTCGAAAATCAAAACATTTACTCCTTTGTTTACGCTTTTGCCCTTTCCATCGTGGTATTAATAGCGCCCATTTTAAGTGGCATTGCCGATTATTTGGGCAACAAAAAACGCTTTCTTCAGTTCTTTTGCTATCTGGGTTCCATTTCCTGCATGTGCCTTTACTTTTTTAACCGCGAAAATCTGGAGCTGAGTTTTATCCCATTTATTACCGCCACCATTGGTTTTTGGGGCAGTCTGGTGTATTACAATTCCTATTTGCCCGAAATTGCCAGTGTTGAAAATCAAGACAAGGTAAGCGCCAAAGGTTTTGCAGTAGGTTACTTTGGAAGTTCGCTCCTGCTTATTATTTGCTTAATAGGCATTATGGTGTTTAAATACGAGGAAAAAGTTGTGGATGGTGTTACTGTTACAAGTGGGTTTTTTAAGGTTAAATACTCCTTTTTACTAACCGGCCTCTGGTGGCTGGGCTTTGCACAATATACCTTTGCCAATTTGCCAAACAAAAGCCACACAGCCCACGGAACCGATAAAAAAGGGTTGCTATCCAAAGGCTTTAAAGAACTGGGCGGTGTGTGGAAACAGCTAAAAAACATTCCTTCACTCAAACGTTTTCTTTCGGCTTATTTCTTTTACAACATGGGAGTGCAAACCGTAATGGTGGTGGCAGTGTTGTTTGCACGTAACGAAATATACTGGGGCGAAGGCGAAGCAGGCGAAAAAGCAAAAACTACTTCACTCATTATCAGTATCCTCATTATTCAATTTGTTGGCATTGCCGGTTCGTTTCTGTTTTCCAAAATTTCCACCAAAATCGGCAACATCCGCTCACTAATGATAGCCGTATTAATCTGGGTGTTTATTTGTGCGTTCACCTATCTGGTGGCGCGCATGCCAGTTCACTTTTACATTGTGGCGTTTTTAGTTGGTTTTGTTATGGGAGGCATTCAAGCACTTTCCCGCAGCACTTACAGCAAACTGTTACCAGCCACCGAAGACCACGCCAGCTTTTTTAGCTTTTACGATGTGATGGAAAAACTGGGAATGATTTTTGGCACCATTACCTTTGGATTGATAAGCGAAATAGTGGGGGGCATGCGTCCTTCCATCCTATCCTTGGTTATTTATTTTATTATTGGCTTTATCATTCTTTTTAGCATGCGCCATCAAAAACTGAATGAAGCATCTCAATAAAAAATTTAATTCCCGCTTTTTGTTTCTAATTTCTTAAACACAATTATAAAGGCATGTGGCGAATCGTTTTATTTTTTCTTCTATTATACCAAATTGGTAATTCGCAATTACAATTTACCGAACTCACTACCAATTTGGGAAACATTGCCGAAGCAGCAGAAATTAAGGGCGATGTGATTATTAAAAACACGTCCGACAAAAAAATATATTTAATGCGCGCGGATGCCGAAAACGGTGTAAAGGTTTACGTTACTAAAAAAACACTATTAGCCAACGATACCTGTTTAATGATTATTTCCTTTGTGCCTGAACGGAACGGAAAATTCACAAAAAAAATAAATCTGGTAGCCAGTAATACTACCAAACCATACGAACTCAGCATTTCGGGCACGCTCCTAAATTTTAAACCCGATAACAAACAGGCCTGCTTTTATTTTGGAAGCCGCAAACCAACTACCATTGCACCTACTGATATACCCATTGTGGTGCAGCAGGAAGATAAACCAAAGGACAATAGCAATAAAATTCCGGACCCTGTGCCATCGCCTAAACCCGATAAACCAAAAGAAATTGTAAAACCAAAACCAACCAATACGGTATCCGAATATTTTTCGCGCGAAAATTACAAGCCCAATAACCTAATTTTTCTGGTGGATGTGAGCAGCTCTATGCGCGATTCGTTAAAACTTCCACTCATGAAAAATGCGCTGCACATTTTAATCGACAAAGTGCGTGATGTTGACAGCATTACCTTTATAACCTACGCATCAAAGGTAACGGTGCTAAGCGAAGCCGTTAGCGGTGCAGATAAAAAGAAACTACACACCCTGGTGGATAGTTTAAAAGCAAAAGGCATGACTTCGGGCAACAAGGCTATTTTATTGAGTCAGCAAATAGGGCAAAAACATTTTATTGCTGCCGGCAACAACCAGATATTTCTGGCAACCGACGGCGAATTCAAATTTGCCAAAGAGGATTATCAAAAGTGGAAAGAAAATCAAAAGGATAAAAAAATAATTGTGAGTACCATCGCTTTTGGCGACGATAAAGACGCACTAAAAAACTTAAAACAAATTGCCGAAAAAGGCGAAGGAAGTTTTATTCCCATTAAGTCAAAAAATGGCAGCAGCGACAAATTATTGAATGAAATTAAGCTACGAAGCCGAACGAATTAAACTATCGTTAATTAATGCAAAGCAAATCCGAAACCGTTAAATCACATGGTATATTTGATAAAACAAAAACATGTTTAAAGTCATCATCACCACATCCCTGACATTGCTGGTTGCTTTTGCTTCCTGCCAAACACCCGTTAATCAAAACACTACCACCACTCAACCAAATAAAAAGCCTATGGAAACCAGTTATAACAAAACAGATGCCGAATGGAAAAAAGAACTTACACCCGAACAATACGAAGTGTTGCGTTTAAAAGGCACCGAAAGGCCGGGCACCGGAGTTTATCTGAATCATAAAGAAAAAGGCTTTTACACCTGTGCAGGCTGTGGCACCGAATTGTTTTCGAACGAACAAAAATTCGACAGCCATTGCGGATGGCCAAGCTTTGATGGCGAACTGGGCGGCGGCGATCGCGTAAAAAAAATAAAGGATTTTTCGCATGGCATGATACGCACCGAAATTGTGTGTGCCAAATGCGGCGGCCATTTGGGCCATATTTTCGACGATGGACCAACTGCCACCGGTCAGCGCTACTGTGTAAATAGTTTAAGCCTCGGTTTTAAACACGCAGCCAAAGACTCTTCGGCTAAAAAATAATTAATCACTTATTTCTTTAGAACAAAGGTAGTACGGGTTTATTTTGGAGTATCCCTTCAATTTTTTCCATTACCTCGGCATTAAGCAAAGGCACAATGTCTAAAGCCTTTAGGTTTTCCTGCAATTGCGAAATTTTACTGGCACCCAAAATAACCGTACTCACATTCGGGTTCTTTAAACACCAGGCAATGGCCATTTTAGGCAGCGATGTTCCAAGTTCTTGAGCCAGTGCATTAAGTTTAACGGTACGTTCTATTCTTGTGTTATCGCCCAATGTTCTTTCCTTTAGCCAGTCCATGCCTTCAATGTGCAGGCGATTGTCGGTTGGCGTGCCGCTATTGTATTTTCCGGTAAGCAAACCGCTGGCCAAGGGGCTCCAGATGGTAGTACCCAAACCAAAATCGCGAAACAACAACAAATAATCCTTTTCCAGCTTGGTGCGTTCAAACATGTTGTATTGTGGTTGCTCCATGCTTGGGCCAATTAAATGATGCTTTTCGGCAAAAACATGGGCCGCCATTATTTCGTCGTTGGCCCACTCGCTGGTGCCCCAATATAAAATTTTACCCTGCTGTATTAATAAATTCATGGCCCACACCGTTTCTTCAATGGGTGTGTTTTTATCTGGTCGGTGACAAAAAAACAAGTCAATGTAATCTACCTGCAAACGTTTTAAAGCGGCATGACAGCCTTCAAAAATATGCTTGCGCGAAAGCCCCGTTTGATTGGGTTTATTGTCTTCGAAACCAAAAAATACTTTGCTGCTCACACAAAACGAACTGCGCTGCCAGTTTTTCTTTTTCAGAATTTCGCCCATTACCGCTTCAGATTTACCACGGGCGTAAATTTCGGCATTATCAAAAAAGTTAACCCCGTTATCATACGCCATGCTCATCAGTTCATCGGCAGTACCATCGGCAATTTGTTTGCCAAAAGTTATCCAACTGCCAAACGACAAGGCACTAACCTGTAGTCCTGTTTTACCCAATCTTCTGTATTCCATAAAAATTATTTTGAATTAAAAATAGCAATTCTGAGCTTAACCCCAACAATTACCTTTACAACACGCAACTGATAATTATTTATCGTGTTTAAATTTGATGTAACTCATGTTCAACACCGGCTTATAAGCGGCATTGCTGCCACCGAACAAAGCCACACGTTCCACATAATTGTCCCTCAAAAAAGTATAGGTTGGGTCCGGGTCGGCAATCACAAGGTTAAAACCATAATTCTTTTTAGTGCCACTTAACACAGCTTGCACATGGCGTGCAATGTTAAACACATAACGTTTATTGTCTGAATCGTAGCCACCATCGTAACGCGCCAAATCGGTGGTACTAATCTGATCTGTAGCAAAAGTTTCACGTCCGGCCGAATCGAGCGGCAACAAAGCCAATTTTAACGGATGGTTGTAAATATTGGTGCTACCTGCTGCAAATGCAGGGTCGAGATAAAACATCAGTTCAGCACGATTAACCGCTACTTTAAACGAATCGGCATAACTCACCAGCGAAGGAATGTAAACCCTAACCTTGGCGCTTCCCAGGCCTTTTAAAAATAAATTATTGGCGCCCGCTGTGGTATCGCCTGCCAACTGATTTTTAAGTGCCGGTGTGGCATTGGTGTAGTCGCATTTTACAGTATTAAACCTTGCCGCAGTTGAACCACTAAACGAAAATTTAACCGATTGAACGGTATCTGCCGCAGTGGTGCCGGCGCGGTAATGAAGGTAAAAACCACTCAAATCGTCTTCGAGGTTGCATTTGTAAATTACCCCTTCGCTACCCGATTGAGCAGCACATTTTATGTAAAAACCTTTATATTGTTTCTGGAAAACTTCGTTTGAAGTGAGGTAATTTGATTTGAGCATGTTGCTCGCGAATGTGGAATCTACCGGAATGCGCAACACCTGATGACTGGCCAGTGTGGTGTAGGTTTGAGAAGACACTTTATTAAGGCCTGACTGGCTGTAAAAATTTTTAGAATTGGTATAGTACAGGCGTGTGGAATAAAGTGTTGAGTCGATGGTGTAAACCGAATAATTTAGGGTGGAGTTAACATTGCCGGCACTATTGGTTAAATCTATAGCCAACACAATTTCGGCAGAAGTTAAATACACGTTAGAGCCAAATGGTGTGTAAGTAAGAATTGAATTGGCGTTTACATACAATCCAACATCGGTTGAACCAAAATATGGGTCATTATTGTATCCCAAATATTTTAAGCGGGTATTAAACGACCCTACAGAATCAAAGCGTTTGGTGTAGGTATATATTTTTGAGCTGTTATCAAACCCCGCGTTTAAAACATCATTGGCAGGTTGTGTGCCAACCCCTAAAATATTACTGTCCTTTTTACAGGATACAAAGGCAAAAAAAAGTGCCAGTGCAACTATGTGTATTTTATACAAGCGGTTCAAATTTTAATAGAGACTCGCAAAAATAAGTAATATTGTTTGCTAATTTTTTATTTAATCTTTTTTGGCAAAGTGGCCAATAAAAAACCCCGAAGCGAAAGCTCCGGGGTTAATGGTAATTTTTTAAATGTTAGCTCAGCACGTTGGCTTCTTCAAGCATTTCATCGTAAAAGTCATTAAAAGCATCCATGTATTCCAGCTCATTTTTAAAGCTCAAAAATGGTTTACCGCTTTTTTTGATGAATTTCTCCACATCGGCATTCAGTTTTTCTGAACCCTGAATAATGCCATCGGCAAATTCAATGGATTGTTTAATCATGTTTAAATAACTTGGCTCTTCTGAAAGGTGTTTGATGTCTTTTTTAGAAAAACCGTCAAAACCTAGCTTATCAACAAACTTTTTATTCAGATTTTTAGGGAAATCATCTTCATACAACGAAACCACAATTTTGGTATCGGCAAACAACGGATCTTCCTGATAATATTTTTTAATGTACAATGGCATTAAAGAGGTAAACCATCCGTGGCAATGGATAATATCCGGCTGCCAGCCTAGTTTTTTAACAGTTTCGGCCACTCCACGCACAAAAAACATGGCGCGCTCGTCGTTATCGTCAAAATATTTACCCGAAGTTTTGTCGGTTAATACCGCTTTTCTTCCAAAATATTCCTCATTATCAATAAAATAAACCTGCATGCGGGCGGTAGGGATGCTTGCCACTTTTATAATCAGCGGGTGGTCCACATCGTTAATCACCATGTTCATGCCTGAAAGTCGGATTACCTCGTGGAGTTGGTGTCTTCGTTCGTTGATGCTCCCATACTTCGGCATAAATGTGCGGATTTCTTTACCCCGCTCCTGTATTCCTTGTGGAAGTCTTCTGGCAATTTTGCCAACATATGTTTCGTCTAAATACGGTGTGATGTCTTGAGAAACAAAAAGGACCCTGGCTTTCTTCATACAATAATCTCCTTTTTTAATAAGATAATACAAAAGTAATAAAAAATAATCCAATTTTCAAAGTAAATTGTAGCTTTATGGCCTTGTTACATGTTAATTTACACCAAAATAACTGAGCTACAAGCCTTTCTGAGGCTCGAAATGGAAAAAGGCCAGCAAATAGGCTTTGTGCCAACCATGGGTGCCTTGCATCAGGGTCACATATCACTCATTCAACTGTCAAAAAAAGACTGCCATCTTACCGTTTGCAGCATTTTTGTAAACCCAACTCAATTTAACGATAAGGGCGACTTGGCCCGATACCCCCGCACCCCCGAAGAAGACACGCTATTATTAGAGCAGTCGGGTTGCGATGTGCTTTTTATGCCGGGAGTGCAAGAAATGTACCCTACCCAAAACGCCATTAATTTTGATTTTGGACATCTGGATAAGATTCTGGAAGGTAAGCACCGCCCCGGACATTTTAACGGCGTGGCCCAGGTTGTAAAACGTTTTTTTGAAATAGTTCAGCCACATAAAGCCTTTTTTGGCAGCAAAGATTACCAACAGGTAATGATTGTAAAAGCGCTGGTTAAGCAAATGAATTCGCCCATTGAAATAGTGGCCTGTCCCATTTTAAGAGAGCCCGATGGCCTTGCCATGAGTTCGCGCAATGTATTGTTGAGTGCCGAAGAGCGTGCCATTGCCGCCCACATTCCCCGCCTTATGCAACAGGCTAAAGAACTATTTAAAAAAGAAGGCATTTCGGCAGCCAAACGCTTTATTTCAGAACAAACCGGCCATTACCCGCTTATGCGCCTCGATTATTACGAATGGTGCAATGCCAACACCCTTCAAATTTTAAGTGAAAAAGAAATTGGCACCAATGCCGTTTCGCTGATTGCTGTATTTGTTGGTAAAATCAGGCTGATTGATAATTTAATTTAGCAAAGCCGTTGTTGTCACGGTGCTAAAATCCCTATTTTTGTTCCCTTAATTTAAACGTGCTTATGTCTCAAAAACCAGAAGATTTATTTAAAAACATTATATCCCACAGCAAGGAGTATGGCTTTATTTTTCAAAGCAGCGAAATTTACGACGGACTTAGTGCTGTTTATGACTACGGACAATTGGGTGCCGAACTTAAAAAAAACATACGCGACTATTGGTGGAAAGCCATGGTGCAATTGCACGAAAACATCGTGGGCATTGATGCCGCCATTTTTATGCACCCCACCACCTGGAAAGCCAGTGGGCACGTGGATGCTTTTAACGACCCTTTGATTGATAATAAAGACAGCAAAAAACGTTACCGCGCCGATGTGCTGATTGAAGATCATGTGGCCAAAATTGAAGACAAGATTAAAAAAGAAGTAGAAAAGGCGGCCAAACGTTTCGAGAATTTTGACGAAACCATGTTCAGAGCCACAAACGGAAGAGTAAAAGAATACCAGGATAAAATTGATGCCATTAACCTGCGTTTTAAAACGGCTTTAAACGATAATAATCTGGAGGAGGTAAAACAAATTATTGTTGATTTGGAAATTGTTTGCCCAATAAGCGGCAGCCGCAACTGGACCGATGTACGACAATTTAACCTCATGTTCAGCACATCTATGGGTTCTGTTTCAGAAGATGCCAACACCATTTACCTTCGCCCCGAAACTGCACAAGGTATTTTTGTGAATTACCTCAATGTACAAAAAACCGGAAGGATGAAAATTCCTTTTGGAATTGCCCAAACCGGTAAAGCGTTCCGAAACGAAATTGTGGCGCGCCAGTTTATTTTCCGCATGCGCGAATTTGAACAAATGGAAATGCAGTTTTTTGTGAAACCAGGAACCGAAATGGAATGGTACGAATACTGGAAAAAGGCCCGCCTTAACTGGCACCTCTCTTTAGGTATGGGAAAAGAAAAATACCGTTACCACGACCATTTAAAACTGGCGCACTATGCCAATGCGGCTTGCGATATTGAGCATGAATTTCCATTTGGATTTAAAGAGCTTGAAGGCATTCACTCCCGTACCGATTTCGACTTAAAACAACACGAGCAGTTTTCGGGTAAAAAATTACAGTATTTCGATCCTGAATTGAACCAAAGTTATGTACCATATGTGGTTGAAACTTCGGTAGGATTGGACCGTTTGTTTTTATCCATTTTATCTTCGGCTTTAAAGGAAGAAGTTTTAGAAGGTGGCGAAACCCGCACCCTACTTAGCCTCCCTCCTGCCCTTGCGCCTTACAAGGCCGCTGTGTTTCCACTCATTAAACGTGATGGTTTGCCCGAACTGGCCGAAAAAATAATGAACCAACTTAAATTTGATTACAACATTACCTACGACGAGAAAGATGCAGTTGGCCGTCGTTATCGCCGCCAGGACGCCATTGGCACACCTTATTGCATTACGGTTGATCATCAAAGTCTGGAAGACAATACAGTTACAGTGCGCCACAGAGACTCAATGCAGCAGGACCGAATTCGCATTGAAGACCTCAACGCATTTTTGGATGAACGTGTAAGCCTTAAATCCTTGCTAAAATCGATTGTTTAAGTGCAACTGTGTTAAATTAAACCGGTTTAAGTGGCTGCTTGTTTTTTTTGATTAGTTTTAGTTATCGTAAAATTTAATCATGAAAAGAATTTTCCTTTTGTTATTTGTTATGGTTTCTTTTTGTATCGAGGCGCAAACTCTGCCAAGCATACACAGCTATACGGCCAATACCATAAGGGGCAAAAAAATTAGCCTGTCGCAATTTGCCGGCAAAAAAATAATGATTGTGAATACGGCCAGTTTTTGCGGTTATACCTACCAGTATGCCGGCCTGCAATTGCTGTATCAAAACTACAAACAGTTCAATTTCGAGATTATTGGATTTCCGTGCAACGACTTTGGGGCGCAGGAACCTTTTTCGGATTCTATTATTAACCTGTTTAGCGCCAACAGTTATAGCGTTAATTTTACCATGATGAGTAAAATTAAAATTGCAAGTGGCGATACAGCGCCGGTTTACCGATGGTTACAACAAGCCAATTTGAATGGAAAGTTCAACACCAGTGTGGCCTGGAATTTTGATAAATTTTTGATTAACGAGTCGGGTCAACTGGTAAAATACTACCCAAGCACTACCGAACCCACCGATACGGCCATTACGCATTGGATTTTAACCCCGTCGAGTGAGGTAGGAATAAATGAGTTTTTGAAAAGCGATTTGTTTAAGATGACTTCTTCCAATCCTGCACGCGAATTTATTGAATTGCAAACCGAAAGCCCTGTAAACTCAACCGTTTGTATGAACCTTTATTCGCCAGACGGAAAACTTGTTAAGCAAAAAACGATTGCTGCCAACGAGGCGCAAGAAAAAATAAGTCTGGATGTGCGGGAATTAAATTCGGGAATTTATTTTTTGAGTATAAATTTTAATGGTTTCACCGAACGTAAAAAGGTGCTTATTGAATCTCCGTATTAACCATTGCTTTATAGCTTTTGGCGAATGAGGTTTGCCGTTTCCTCAAATTCTTCTTTCGTAAATTTTAGTTTTTCGTTGGCAAAATTACAATCACTCATGCTGTTGATTGGAATAAGGTGGATGTGCGCGTGGGGCACTTCCAAGCCCACCACATGCATTGATACGCGTTTGCAATTGATGGCTTTTTTGAGTGCAATTGAAATTTCTTTCGAGAAATTAAAAAGTCCTGTGTAGGTTTCGGTATCCAAATCAAAAATGTAATCCACTTCCTTTTTGGGAATTACAAGAACATGGCCTTTTTTAAGGGGAAAAACATCGAGAAAGGCAAGGTACTTATCGTTTTCGGCAATTTTATAGCAGGGTATTTCTCCTGCCACTATTTTTGAAAAGATAGAGGCCATAATTAAATGGTAATTTCAGAAATCTCAAAGGTCATTTTTCCGGCAGGCACCTGAACATCTACTTTTTCGCCTACTTTTTTACCGAGCAGGGCTTTTCCTATTGGCGAATCCACCGAAATTTTTCCGGCTTTTAAGTCAGCTTCGTTTTCGGCCACCAGCGTGTATTTCATCGAGGCACCGTTGCCTACGTTTTTAATTTTTACGGTGGTTAAAATACTTGCTTTGCTCAAATCAAGTTTGGTTTCGTCAACAATGCGGGCGTTTGCAATTACGTCTTCGAGTTTCGCAATTCGCAGTTCTAAAAGGGCCTGTGCTTCTCTGGCAGCATCGTATTCGGCATTTTCGCTTAAATCGCCCTTGTCGCGTGCTTCTACAATGGCTTGCGTGGCGGCTTTGCGCTCGGTTGTTCTGAGGTTATGCAATTCATCCTTCAGCTTTTGTAATCCATCTTCTGTGTAATATCCTATTTGTTGCGCCATTATCTATTGGTTTTTAAAACAAAGAATCCCGTACCGACTGTTATCGGAATCCGGGACTCTTAGATGATCAAAAATACGAAATTTTAATTACAGGTTCAACCTTAAACCAAAAGTATGTGTTCCTCCGAATGGATTTGTAAAACGGTAAGAATAGTCGAGACCAATGGTTGACTTTTTTTCGTTAAAAGGCACTTCGAAAGTAATGCCACCTGCTGGGCCGGTAAAGGCAGTGCGGCGTGTGCTTTCACTAAATATTCCTTTTTCGGTATATAATCCGCCTCTTACCATCAACATGTCTTTCCAGGCATATTCTAAGCCAAACAAGCCGTTATCGTAGGTAAATGAATTTGAAGTAAATGTACCGTTAAAAGACAAGCGGTGTTTGCGCGATAATCCACTGCTATCGCGAGTAAGGTAAAGATCATAAGAAGCGCCAATGTTTACCAGAGTTGGTAATTCAAAAGCACCTGATCTGTTATTTACTGTAAGTTGATAGGTGTTGTTAATGGAGTTCACATTCACTTGTCTGCTTAAACCGTCGCCTACATAATGCATTTTTGGTCCCCAGTTTTTAAGGGCAATGCCAATATGGATTTGATCATATTTTCCGGTGTGGTATTGAATACCGGCATCGATGGCCATACCGCGGGCCGAGGCGTTTGGTATTTGTTCGCTTACCAGTTTAAAATTAACACCGCCGTAAATATTATCCGAAAACATTTTAGCATAGGAAAGGCTAATGTTGTAGAAGCTTGGGTTATAGGTTCCCAATCCACCTTCCGGTTGGTCTTCGGTGGTAATATCAATTTTACCTGCATTTATAGAAACCACACCAAAGCCAATGGTACCGGTTTCGCCAATGCCTTGTGTTAATCCAAAGCTATTGATAAAAATATCGGTGCCTTGCAACCAGTTGCTGCGGTTAAAAAGCAATTCGGTTTTGCGGGTATAGGCAGTACCAGCAATGTTTAAAAACTGAGCCTCAATGCCACGTACTTTAGCTGAGTTAGAACCCACCATGCCTGAGTTGCGGGCATAAGGGTTTATGAGTAACTGACTTGCTCCTGCCTGACCAATACGTTCAGGGTTACCCGCCTGCAATCCCATGGAACACAGGGCTGCGAAAAAAACTGGGTAATATTTTAATTTCATCTTCATAGTCTTTTCTTTAACAGGTTAGTAGTTTTGAACGTCGAGAGGGCGCATGATACCAAACCACTTAATTATTTTTTCGCCAACACCCGGTGCGTCAATGTGGAAAATGTAAAGTCCACTGGCAACCGAAATATTATTTTGGTTTTTCATATCCCACTCGATGTACGACGAACGTTTTGAACGCTTGATGTCATCTCCGCTTCCGGTTGAAGTTCCTAAATAAATGTCTTCCTGTCCGGTTACATCACGCTTAATTGTTCTAACTAATGTTCCATTCATCATAAATATTTTGATGGTACATTTATTAGGTAAATTGGTAATGCGCACAAAGTTATCCGTTCTGCGGGTTTCGTATTGCGACGAACCGTAATAAGGATTAGGCACTACACGTATTAAGTCCAAACCATTTTTAAGAACTGCCGACTGGTTAAACAGGGTGGCAATATCATTGGTATTAAAGTTGTACATTGTGTA
>JADLED010000006.1 GCA_020846335.1 Bacteroidia bacterium | reverse complement strand
TTTCGGGGTCGCAAAAGTACATATTCTTTTCTCATTCACCAAATATTTTTAAAAATTAATTCAAAATATTTTTTCCTAACACAATGTACTCTTTCGCTAACTCAAAAAACGGGACGGCAAAGATACTTGCTTTTATCTTTACAACAAAATATTTTTTTACTTTTTGTTAATAATTTATTGTTGATGTGGCTTTATGACCCGATATAAACTGGCGTTTTTACTGTAATTTTGATGTATTGCCCTGTGATACAGGATAATATAAAAATCATTAACAATTGTTAATTTGAAATGGAATGTCGGGAGTAAATAAAGTTATTTTGGTTGGAAATTTGGGGCGCGACCCTGAACTGCGTTATTTGGAAGGAAATATTGCCCGTGTTGGCTTTAGTTTAGCCACTACCGAGGTGTATAAGGATAAAAACGGCGCAAGGGCCGAACATGTGGAATGGCACAACATTGTATTGTGGCGTAATTTGGCCGAAAATGCCGAAAAGCTGTTAAAAAAAGGTGCTCAGGTTTATATTGAAGGAAAGCTGCAAACCCGCCAGTGGACTGATAAAGACGGCAACAAAAAAAATGTGACCGAGATAATTGGCGAAAATTTTGTGATTCTTGGCCGCAAAGACCCCAACCCACAACCCCCCGCCAACAGCAGTTTTGAAAGCGGTATTAAATAATTTGTGTTTACCTATAATTAAATTGAAAACTGCTATGCCGGCAAATGTTTGTTAACTTTGATAATTGATGATTTTTTATGCTGTGTTTTAAAACTAAATTTCTGGTAACGGCAGTTATTGTGTCTTTACTTATTTCTCTTCCTTCGTGCGATGATGAAGATACTGTGTATTCGCCTAAACCAAGGGGCTACTGCCGGATTGATTTTCCCGAAAAAAAATACCGGCTCTACGACAGTATTTGCCCCTATACTTTTGAAATTCCTGTGTACTCACACATGACCAACGACAAACACAAAGGCGCCGAACTCTGCTGGCTTAACCTTGAGTTTCCGCAGTTCAGAGCCACCGTACACCTTAGTTACAAACCTGTTGAAAACAACATTGCCAAGTACCTTGACGACTCTCACGATTTTGCCAACCGCCACCAGGTAAAGGCAACAGGGCTTGATGAAATAACAATATTAAGAGATAGCGCAAGGGTGTATGGTTTGTTATTTGATATTTCGGGCAATACCGCTTCGTCGCTGCAATTTTATCTGACCGACAGTACTAAACACTTTTTGCGTGGCGCGCTTTATTTTAACAGTGTGCCCAATATTGATTCGTTGAAAGTGGTGGTGGATTTTTTGAAAAAGGATGTAATGCACATGATAAACACCACTAAATGGAAAAGGCAACCTGTGATTGCTCCTAAAAGTTAATTTACAATTTTGAGCAGATTTCCATCGAAACTGGTGCCGTAAACTCTAAGCGGCCAGGTGGCAGGCCCCTGTGTTACAGTGCCATCAAACATGCGCCAGCGCGAATCGCTGATGGTATCTCTGAGTGTAAAATTATCTGCCATCACCACTACTCTTGCGGCTGCATTGTTTGGTAATTGAGACGAGGTTCTTTCTACCGCCACAAATTCCTGTTCGGATTTACGATAAATAACAATGCCATTAATGCCACCGTCGATGTACATCCATCCGCCCACAACCTGCACCTTAAAGTAAAGTGGGTTGTTGGGATAGATGTTTAACGAAACGGGCACGTATGGAACAGGATGATCGGCCTGACTTTGGGTGTTGTTTTTCTTTTTACACGCGAAACCAACCAACACCAGTAATATGAGAAAATACTTTTTCATTGCCTGTACCTAATAACGTAAACATGAATCAGTTTCGTATGTTTAATAATACTACTTAGGTGTCACAATGTTAATAATAATAAAATGCTTTGCCGCTGTTTTTTATAAATGCGTAATTAATTACCTTTAAGCCTTAAACAAATTTAGAACGCAGATTGTGCCCGACTTTTCAGAAAATCATTCCGAACAAACTAATACCAGAAAATTTAACCCTTTTATGCCACTTTATTTTGCCATTGTGCTGGCAATTGGCGTGGCGGGTGGCTATTTTCTGACGTTTGGTCATGGGGGTAATGTAGCTCAAAGCTATCACCCAAACACAAGTGGCAACAAAATTAAAAACGTGCTCGACTATATTGAAATGCAGTATGTGGATACTGTTAACCGCGAGCAACTCGAAAACAAAAGCATTTTATCGATGCTAAAAAGTCTGGATCCTCACAGCGATTTTATTCCTGCCTCTGAGTTTAGCGCTGTTAACGAGCCCTTAGAGGGGAATTTTGACGGCATTGGCGTAGAGTTTAATATTATTAATGATACAATTCGTGTGGTTAACCCCATTATTGGCGGTCCTTCGGAAAAGCTTGGCATTAAAGCCGGCGACCGCATTGTGGCTGTTAACGGCAAAAACATGGCTGGTATTAAAATTACCAATAAGCAGGTGTTTGAGAAATTGCGTGGCAAAAGCGGCAGTTTGGTAACGGTGAGCATTGTGCGTAACGGTGTGAAAAAACCCATTGATTTTAAAATTACCAGAGGCACCATTCCCATTTACAGTATTGACGTGGCTTACATGGTTAAACCGGGCATTGGCTTTATTAAAATAAGCCGCTTTGCAAGCACTACGTATGAAGAATATCTGAAAGCTTTTAATGATTTGAGCAAACAGGGAATGAAAAAACTTATTCTTGATTTGCGTGGCAATGGCGGTGGTTTCTTAAAAACCGCCGTTGAGCTATCTGACGAATTTTTAATGGACGGCTTGCAAATTGTATATACTGAAGGTAGAGTGCATCCTAAAAAAGTTTATAAAGCTTCAACCCGTGGTGGTTTTGAACAAAATCCTCTGGTGGTTTTAATTGACGAGGGAAGCGCGAGTGCCAGCGAAATTGTGGCAGGTGCCTTGCAGGATAACGACCGTGCCACTATTATTGGTCGCCGTAGTTTTGGAAAAGGTTTGGTGCAGGATCAAGTGGATTTAACCGATGGTTCGGCGGTTCGCTTAACCATTGCGCGTTACTACACCCCCACCGGACGTTGCATTCAGAAGCCATATAACAAAGGATTGGAAAATTATTACAACGAGGAATACGACCGCTTTGAACACGGTGAATTATACAATGCTGATAGTATAAAAGTGGACAAATCGAAAAAATACAAAACTCCTGGTGGCAAGGTAGTGTATGGCGGCGGCGGCATTGTGCCTGATATTTTTGTGTCACTTGATACATTAAAATTCAGCCCCATGGTTAACCGTTTGTATTACAACGGTGCCTTAAACAATTTTGCATTTGAATACACCGACCAACACCGCACGGCTTTGTTATCGGATTACAAAACCGCCAACGATTTTATTTTGAAGTTTAAAATTAGTGAGGCCGAAATTACCGCACTTAAGAATTACCTCGTAACAAAAAAAATAAGTGGCATTAATCTTACTGGTAAGGAGGCGGGTTTTGGACAAATTTTAAAGGCCCTGATTGGCCGAAATTTATTTGATAAGGATGCTTATTATCCTATTTTAAATCAGACAGACAACGCGATATTGAAGGCGATTGAGGTATTGAACTAGTATTCTTTTTTAACATAGGAGCTCAGAGACACTCTGATTCAGAGTTTTTTGCTGACTAAATTCCGATGTAGTTTATTTTTTCAAAACAAAGTTAGCAAATAACAGAGGAGTACTGAGTAATTTCTATGTTTAACTACGTGAACACTTAGTGGAAAACTCTACTCCTTCTGCTGATAATACCTCAGGTAATTAGCACGCCATTTTTTATTGGCCAAAGCATTTAACTTTTCTAAACGCGGTAAATCATCGGTATTTAACAAATCGGTAACTGCCGCCTGCTCATTTATCTCATACGGCAAGGTTTCCTGAGCAGTAAGACTGGCTACAAACAATAAATTTCTAAAATCCTTTTGTTGCGAGAGGCTGCAAATTTTTACATTAAATCCTGATTGAACCAAGGTATTATAAAGCACCGCTGTGCCCCTGCCCTCCTCATCACTCAAATAGCCGTGCCAGTTAATAATTAGCCTGCTGGTGGACGAAAGATTCTTTTTCAGCCTATTTAAACTCTCGCTAGTAAGCACGTGTCCCGGTTGTTCTTCGGCCTTAAACACATCGCACATTACAATTTCAAAGGTATCGCTGCAATGGTTTAAATAATACCGGGCATCTTCGTCATAAGTACTAACTCCTCTATCCAAAAAAAAATAATTGCGTGCTGCTTCAATTATTCGTTTATCCAGTTCCACTGCTTCCACCTTGTATTTTTTTCGGCTTAAAATATTGGCGCTTAGTCCACCACCCAAACCCAATACCAAAGCCTTGTTTTTTGTTTTATTAATTGGAACCAGGGTATCAAACAAGGCCAGGTAGTTTTTATAAAGTAGTGGTTGATGCAACAAAAATTCAGATTGAATAATGCCGTTAATAGCCAGGTAGCGCAGAGTGTCGCCATTGGGCAAACGCTCATCGGTAACTTCCAGATGCCCCAGTAATCCATCGGAATTCAAAAGCTGGTTTTGTTTTTTAAACAACAATTGCCCCGTTAAATACACCAATGCCACTAAAATTAAAGTGTGAACTGCTTTAAATGTTTTAGAGACTATAAGAGTTAACACAAAAAGCAAAAGCCCAAAACTTAACAGGCAGGCATTAAGGCCAATTTGTGGTACCAACCAGAATCCACACAAAAAGGTGGCAACAATTCCTCCAAGCGTTGATACCGCGTAAACCGTGCCACTTACCTTACCCGCATCGTTTAAATCGGTACTTTGCATTGAGATAAAAAAAGGCGATGTGGCTCCCAAAAAAAACACCGGTAAAAACAAAAGCGTAAAACTGCTTAGCACCACACCCACTAAAAATGGCAGGTACGAAATTCTTGGTACTAAGTAATGACTGATAACCGGCATGGCCATAACAAACAAGGCAGCCACCATTAAAATACCAAACAGGCGTTTACTTCTGTTGGTTTGGTTGGTAGAAAAATACCCGCCAAAAAAATAACCCATTGCAAGGGCGGCCAATGTAATGCCCATTACCGATGCCCACACGTACAAACTGCTGCCAAACACCGGCGCCAGAAGTCGGGCTCCACACAATTCGGCGGCCATTACTGCCCCACCCTCTACAAAACTCAGCAACAGTAATTGTTTGCGCATTTGTTTTTAGTGTGAGTGATAGTTAATTAAACCCTCAATGGGCGACTGTATCACATTTCCCATTTCATAGCCGTGTTTTTTGGCCACTTCCGAAATCAAATCCCTGTAATAAAAACCAATGGAGCCAACGGTATGTATTTTATAGTTATGAGAATTTGTGTATTTACCTATTTGTTGTATAAAAAAAGAATCGAAACATTCGGTTAACAAACCAATTACATAGCTGTGTGTTTTGTGTTTACTCACAAATAAACTCACCGAGGCTAAATAGCGCCCAGGCACCGGCTTTTTGTAAACGTTGTTTAATATTTCCTCGCGGTTATAGCCTTCGGCCTCAAACGCGGCTTTTAATCCGGCAGGCAAACGGTCTTCAAAATAATCGCGGATAAAATATTTACCAATTTGAGAGCCACCACCATAGTCGCTCCACAAATACCCGGTGGATGGCACGTTTTCAAGCACATCCTGGCCGTTATAAAGACAACTGTTGCTTCCTGTGCCCAAAATGCAGGCAATGCCCCACTCGCGCTTACAAAGTGCCCTGGCAGCAGCAAGTAAATCGTGCCACACATTGGCGTTTTGTAAACCCAATCCGCCACCAATGCTTTTTTGAATGAGTTGACAGTTTTCGGCGGTGGAGCAACCCGTGCCGTAATAATGCACCTGATCAATAGATTGCAGGTAACTTTCGAGGTGAGGTCTCAGGTTTTTATTTAATTCGGCGACAATGGCCTCCTGCGTTTGAAAATATGGATTAAACCCTATGGTTTTAACTTCCTTAACAACCTGCGAGCCGTTTAACAGCACCCAATCGGTTTTTGTTGAGCCGCTATCGGCAATTAACACTGACATAGGGTACCAAAATAACAAAAAAAAACCGTCCCAATCCGGAACGGTTTAATAAAGTTTTAAAGCTGAGTGTTAAGCATTACCTTCTTCAGCGGCCGGAGCATCCTGAGCCGGAGCTTCAACTGCGGCAGCGGCTTTAGCGGCCACTTTAGCGGCTTTTGCTTCTTTTGCTGCTGTTTCGGCTTTTAAGCGGTCTGAAGCTTGTTTGCTGGTTTCGGTTTTTAAACGGTCTTTTTTACCAACAATTTTACCTTCTTTGTCGCTTACCCATTTGTTGAATTTTTGTTCAACCTGAGCTTCGGTTAATGCGCCTTTTTTAACGCCTTCCAAAAGGTGTTTTTTCAACATCACACCTTTGTACGATAAAATCGCACGGCAGGTGTCTGTAGGCTGAGCGCCTTTCATTAACCAATTTAGGGTTGAATCGAAATTAATGTCGATTGTTGCCGGATTTGAATTAGGATTGTAAACTCCTAATTTTTCAATAAATTTTCCATCGCGTGGTGCACGACCATCCGCAACTACCACGTGGTAAAAAGCTGAATCTTTTTTACCGTGTCTTTGTAGTCTAATCTTAACTGCCATTTTATTTTTTTTAAAATTGAGGCGCAAATATCCATAATTTATCTGAAATAACCAACCCTTTGTTAAAAATGAATCCTAAAATTAGCTTTTAAACCTGCAATGTTGCCCTAAAATGGCTAACTTTGTGCCATAAATTTAAACATCCATGCATCTTAAAGAAAGAGGAATTATTTTAATTCCGATAGATTTTACAAAACAATCCTTATTTGCCATTAAACAGTCGTATAACCTCGCAAAATACACCCACTCGCGGCTGGTGCTGCTGCACGTTTACGAAAAAACAGGCGAAGAAAGTTTTGAAGCCTTAACCAAACTGGCCAAACAAACCGAGCAGGAAAGCGGCGTGCCTACGGAGTTTATGAACGTGAAAGGCGATATTTATAAAGAAACCGACCGTGTGGCCGAAGAAATTAAAGCCACCTTGATTATTGTGGGATTGGAAAGCCACATGCGCTGGAAAGATATTTTTGCCCCCAGTGCCAGCAAACTGGTAAGAAAAGCCCCCTGCCCGATTATTACCATTAGAGGAACCGAACACCGCGACGGTTGCGAAAATATTTTATTGCCCCTCGACCTGTCGCCCGAAACACGCGAAAAGGTTGACGCCGCCATTCAATTTGCAAAATATTTTGGTGCCAGTATCCGTATTTTAGGGGTGTTCGACATTAACGATACCAAATACGAAAACGATTTACTCGCCTACTCTTTTCAGGTAAAACAATTTATTAAGAGCAATGGCATTTCGTGTACCAACAAAACCATTCCTACCAAAAACATTGCCGAAACCATTGTGGAATATGGCAATAAAATTGAAGCGGATTTAATTATGATTATGAATAAGCCCAGCCTTAGTGTTGGCGAATTTTTAAGTGGTACCGAAACCCAAAAGGTGGTTGACATCAGCAACATTCCGGTAATTACCATACAACCAATGGAACGCGAAAGCCTGATGAGTTTTGGCACCGGCTTTTAAAAAGTACATTTTTATTTCATCAAAAATCCCGCCAAAAGTGCGGGATTTTTTTGTTTTAGAAATGAGTAATTCAAATTGGTGGGCTTAAGATTTCAAACTTCATTTGCTTTTCAGGAAGTTTTTCACTCTTAGAACTAAATCTTATCGTATTTGGTAGTGCCGGCAGGATCTACCAGCATAAGTGTTTCTTTTACCTTGTTTTTTTCTTCGGGAGTAGCGCCTTTAAAAATATTAATTAATTCGTCGCGCTTTGAATTAAAAAACACCTGCATGTTGTAGGAGGCAGGCCGGGCCGAGTAAACCGGCTTTAATAAATCAAGCGATTTTAAAATGGAGGCTCTTGAATCGTCGGAGCTTTCATACATTTTATCCAGGCCATTGCGGCAATATTCATACATGCACTCTCTAATGCCTTTAAACACCGGCTGCAGAGTGTTTTCAACCAACCAATAGCGGTTTTTGTTATTCTGACTGCTTTTCCAACCCAATTCATTTGCTGTTTGGCTGTTGTTAACCACCTGTTGCGCCTTTTGCCAATAGCCTGTTCCACCCAATGGGGCAAAGCTGTCGTTATCAGTGGCAATAATAACATAAGCATAATAAGCCAGCACCTGAGTTAAATTGCTTTGAAAGGTATTGAGGTTAAATTCGAGCTGTGAAAATTGCTGAAATCTGAATTGAAAATTTTCGTCTTCAATATTTAAAATTTCGGTGTAATAACCGCTTTTGTAAACCGGGCGGCGGCAGGTAACCTGGATCGATCCGGAAAAATCACCTGTATTAATATCGCCATCTTTAATTATAATAAGCAACGAGCATTCAACTTTTTCCTGTTGGGTGTAGGTTTCGGTAGTCCACTTGGTATTATTCATAAACTCATATATTGACTTTTTCATTTGGTCAAATATTTGTTTGTTGCTACTACCCTGTAATTGAGAATAGTTTATTTCAATCTGGCAATTAAGTTCCTGCGACTTAACGTTGATTGCAATGCCCAATAAAATTAAAATCGCAAAAAGCTTCAGTTTCATTTTAAATGTTCGATTATAAAATCCACAATATCGCAGGCAACTTCTGCCTTTGGTTTTAACTCAAAATTAATGATTTTATTGTGTTTGTCAATAATGCTTATTTTGTTGGTATCGCCACCAAAGCCACTGCCTTTTTCTGAGGCGGAGTTGGCCACAATCATGTCTAACTTTTTTGCCTTGAGTTTTCCTTTGGCGTATTCTATCACGTTTTCTGTTTCGAGCGCAAAGCCCACCAAAAATTGTTTTTTCTTGCTGCGGCCAAGTTCTGAAAGTATATCGCGGGTTTTAACCAGTTTTAGCTGTATGCCTTCGTCTTTCTTTTTTATTTTTTGTGTGCTGGCCTTGGCCGGTTTATAATCTGCCACTGCTGCCGAACACACCACAATGTGTTTGCCGGCATAATTACTGACCATGGCCTCGTACATTTGGTCGCTCGATTGCACGCGGATAACCTCTATATTTTTATCCACCACGGTTTGCGAAGATGGGCCAAGCACCAGTGTAACCTGAGCGCCATTGTAAGCCAGTGTTTCGGCAACGGCTATGCCCATTTTGCCACTGCTGTGGTTGCCTATAAAACGCACGGGGTCTATGGCCTCGTAGGTAGGACCGGCATTAACAAGGGCTGTTTTTCCTTTTAAGGGTAAATATTGGCTAAAATAATTTTTAATGTGCGCCACAATGGCTTCGGGTTCGGCCATTCGGCCCATTCCAAAAAGACCACTGGCAAGTTCGCCTGCGTCGGGTGGAACGATGGAGGTGCCGTAAGACTCGAGTAATTGCAGGTTGGATTGCACACCCGGGTGTTCGTACATTTCTTTGTCCATGGCGGGTGCTACTATGCACTTTTGCCAGGCGGATAGATAGGTGGCCATGAGGGCGTTGTCGCAATTGCCGGTTACCATTTTAGACAGGGTGTTGGCGGTTAATGGTGCTATTACCATTAAATCGGCCCACTCTGCTAAATGCACGTGGTTATTCCACTCGTTATTTTCGGTAAAAAAACCGGCAATTACCTTGTTTTTACTAAGCACTGAAAGGGTTTGCGGGGTAACAAATTCCTGTGCGGCTTCGGTGAGTATTACTTTAACCTGGGCACCCTCTTTTATGAGTAGCCTTAATAATAAGGGGCTTTTATAGGCGGCAATGCCACCAGTTATACCAAGTATTATTTTTTTGTCCTTTAGCATCCTGATTAAAGCGCAAAAAGGCAGTAAAGCCATTGCTTACTGCCTTTTGTTTTAAGTATTGAGGTATTACTTAGTATCCTTATTAGGATTACGGTAATAAACTTTGTCTTCTAAAAACTCCTGAATGGAGATAAGTGTTGGTTTTGGCAGTTTTTCGTAGTGTTTCGAAATTTCGATTTGTTCACGGTTTTCAAACACTTCTTCCAGATTGTCGGTGTGGCTGCTAAATTCCTGAAGCTTGCCTGATAATTCTTCTTTAATTTCGGAACTAATCTGGTTGGCACGTTTGCTCATGATAGAAACTGCCTCGTAAATATTTCCGGTTGTTCCGTCAAATCTGCGGATGTCGCGGGTTACAATACTTTGTTCGGCGTTTGTTTTCTTAAAATCCATTTTTGTTGAGATTAACTTTTAATCGTTTACTACTGTTATAAATGCTTTCGGCGCGGCTAAGATACGAACTTTTGGGGTATAAATCCAAAAACTTGAGATAATTTTCTATGGCACCGTTTAAGCGTTCTTCTTTTTTGCTTTGAATGCTGTTAATTGCCAGCGAATAGTAGGAATCGATGAGCAAATAATACATTTCTTCGTTGTAAATACTCGAGGGATATTCCTTCATGTAGTTTTTTGCGGCCACAATGCAGGCTTTCCAGTCGCTGAGTTTGTAGTATTGTTTTATGATTTCGTAATCTTTTCTTTCAATTTTTACTGATAATATGTCGATGAGAATGTTGCAGGTGTCGATTCGTTTGCTTTGCGGAAACTGATCGATAAAACTTTGAAATTCTTTTATTGAATTCTTAGTGTAAGACTGGTCGAGTTTGTAATCGGGTGAATTGAGGTAATAACAATAAGCGTTCATGTAATAGCATTCTTCTACGTGTTCGCCGGCCGGAAACTGACGGGTGTAATTTTTAAAATGGTACTGACTTAGAATGTAATCGCCCATGTAATATTCGCTCCAGGTGTAGTGGTAATAAACATCTTCGCTGCGAGGCGTACCTTTTACTACCGGGATGCATTCTTCGTATAACTGCGAGGCGCGGATGAAATACCCTTTGTCGTAATACTCTTTGGCTTTGGTGAGTTTTAGTTCGTAGTTGGTGCTTTTTAATAATTTATTATAACCGTTGCAAGCACCCAAAAGCGCGATTGCAAACAAAAGACCAAGTATTTTAACAATTTTCAGAGGCGTAAAAATAAGCTTTTAAATTTAAAAAACGGTTACCGGTTTGTAGTAAGACGGATTTAAGCGGCTTTTTATTCGGGGATTAACAAATTTTAAGTGATGTAAAATAAATCCTTCAAATGGGAATTATTCCTAAGAAACTATTTTGTTTGATTTTTTTTGAATTCCATAAATTCCTCTTTTATTCCGTTTCTGATTTGCCAGCCCTTAATAAATTTACCGTCTTTGTCCATCATAAATTCAAGTTGACGGTCTTTTCCATTGGCGTAAAAAAACTTTGTGTCTGATTCAGGCTTCAATTCAACACTTTCCCTGTCTAATCGGTACAATTTATTATTGTAAACTTTTAATCTGAAGCTGAAATATTTCATATCGGGAAAAGTGGTATAAATGCCTTCAAAGTTTTTTAATTTTTTCTCGCTCATTTTTATTTCTTTGTGCGGGTATGGTAAAATAACGGGTTTGTTGTTAACAATGTTTTCTAAAACCTCGCAAATGCTTCTGGCATCTTTAAAATCGTTTAAAAGAACTATTATACAAATTCCTTCTTTTGGAAACTGACTCATGCAAGTGCTTATGCCATCGCGTTGCAAACCCAATTCGTACCTCACCATGTCTTTGGCTTTGCTTATTAACAGGCCGTATCCGTTAAAACCATTATATGCGGTATGCATCAGTCTGTTTGATAAATTATCCAACACCATGGTATCGTAAAAACTAAGGTGCCACTTAAATAAATCGTTGGCTGTTGCGTAAATACCATTGCTACAACGGAAATAATTATACGGTAGTTTTCTCGCAGGTTTGTAACCATTTTGATTAAATTCATAATTCACGGCCATATTTGCCACCGGAATTTTCTCATTCACAAAACCACTTTCATTCATGCCGGCAATTTTAAAAATAGCTGATGTTACATATTCCTCAAATGTTTGCCCGCTCACACGTTCTGCTATTTGTCCGAGCACATAATAAGTTGTGTTAGAATACTCAACTGCATTTCCGGGAAAATTATTTGGTTTTAGTTTTCCTATTTTTCGAATTAGTGTATCCTTATTTATGGTATCCAATTCGTTCTGAAGTTGTTTATCAAATTCCCAAACATCTTTTAAACCCGAAGCCCCCATTAACAGATGATGTACTCTTATTGGATTTCCTAAAAGATATTGCCCGGCAGTTGTTTTATGTTTTAAATCCGGAAAAAACTTATCCGCCGTGTCGTTTAAACCAATAAGGCCGCGGTGTTGGAGTTGAAGGATGGCGGCTGATGTAAAATTGGTGCCAATTGCGCCAATCTTAAAATGCGTGCCAATGTTGTTTGGTATTTTTAATTCGTGGTTGGCAAAACCCAATGCCTTTTGATAAATTATTTGGTTGTTTTTTGCCACCAAAACCACGCCATTTATCTCGCTTATTTTATCTTTTGAGCGAAGGTATTGTTCAATTAAAAATGTGTATTCGTTTTGAGCCTTAAAAAAAACGGGAGCTACAACAAGTAAGATTAAAAACAATTTAAGCGAACACTTAGTTGGTTTATTTCTCACAATTTCCAGCCTTTTAAAATAAGTACTTTTTTGCAGCTCGCACAAAATGCCTTCTCTTCATCGGCTTTATTTTTCCCTTCGGCGTCGCGCATAAAACAGGTTTTATCGGGGCAGTGCGGCAAACCCTGTGTGTGCCCCAATTCATGCAAACATAATTTTAAAAACTGCTCTTTTGTGTTGGTTTTAGACAATCTGAAGTACGACACCACACAGGCCTTGCCGGGTTGAAAGCCCAAACCCATGATGCCATAATCGGCCACATTGCCTTTGGTAGTGCTAATGTCGAAGTGCGTTAAACCCAGAGTTACAAAACCTGCGGGCGTTTTATTAGCCAAAAAATCAATCAACGTGTCGGCTTTGTAACGCTGCCTTGGAGCATACCAGGCACTGTGAGGCAAAGCAATGCTCTTGTTTTTTTTAAGGCATGGAAGAAAATTCGGTAATTGTTTCTCCACTAAATCCACATAAGTTTGTGGTATTCCTTCAAATGGTTGGAGTATCACGCATAATTCTGTTTTATCATCCGCTTGTTTGTTGGCAAGGGTTTTGGCTTCCTGTTGCTTTTGGGGTAAGTTATTGCAGGCAAAAACACCAAATACCACCAATATCCAAAACCTGATAATTATGTTCATACTTAATTCATTTAATAAGCCTTACCAACCACTCACCAATAAATTTCGGGCGGCTTTTTCTCCACATTTTTGAAATTTATGATAGGCCAGTGCAGCCCTGGTTCTTATTTGTTCTTTTGTTTCTTTGTTTAAATACCCTGTTATGGCATCGTGGAGGGTGTAAGTTTCAGGGCACATAAGGCCGGTTGTCCATACCAGTGGATTGGCAAGTGTTTGTTTTATATGTGGGCCAAAATAGTGTTTACTATAACAAGCCAAAATAATGCAGTCTCTTTTTTTACCATCGGTGTTGGCAAACTGGTCGCTTAATTCAAAATCCATTAAACCGTCGTGCCCGGTGTAGGTAATTAATTTGGAATGCCCCAAAATGCCCAGTGTTTTTTCTTTTAAACAAATAGTGTCTTTGAGTTGCCCTGAACAGGCCCGCAAAAAATCCAGGGTACAATCTTTAATAAATTGTCCGTCGTATGCATCGGCAACCAGATAGGTGTTTTTGGTACGGTGTTTAAATACCAGTCGTTCGAGAATTTTATTGCCGGGTTTTAATGTTTTAATGAATTGCCAATCGGCACTTTTTTTAAAATAACTACGCACTCCAAAACCGCAGCCCCAATAAAGATTTGAATTTACGTCCTGACCGTTACCAATTTTAGGAGGCACCGGCACAATGCCCTGGTATTTGTTATCGCACAAAGCTACCATTACGTGTATGGCGGGATAAATACTGTCTGCGCCCGTAATTATGGCTTTTAAAGGCACTTTACCATGAGTGTGGGAATTATGATTTCTGAAATTAAAAATAAGACTGAGGCTTATTACAAAACATATTATGACACTGCTTGGTTTCATGCTACAATTAAAATTACGAAATCCTTTTTTATAGTTGAGGTGGGTTTTAAAATTTTAATTTTTACAGCCAAATAATAAGCACAAAAAAACCCGCCTTTGTGGGGCGGGCTCTTTATAAAAGATGGTTTAAGAATATTATTCTCCTTGAGCGGCGTCGTCAGATTTTTTAGCAGTGGTTTTTTTTGCTCCACGGCTTCTGCGGGTTTTTGGTTTGGCAGCGCTGGCAGATGTTGATGCACCTTTGCTGTTATAGATTTCGTTAAAATCAACCAATTCAATCATGGCCATTTCGGCGGCGTCGCCCTGGCGGTTGCCGGTTTTAATAATGCGGGTGTAACCACCGTTGCGTTCTGCTACTTTTACTGCCACATCTTTAAACAAAGTGCTAACTGCTTCTTTATTTTTAAGGTAGCTAAAAGCTATACGACGGCTGTGTGTGGTGTCGCTTTTGCTTTTTGTAATAAGTGGTTCAATGTAGGTGCGCAGAGCCTTTGCTTTTGCAAGGGTTGTAAAAATGCGCTTATTCTCAATCAGGGCAATAGCCATGTTCATCATCAACGCATGACGGTGAGCGGTTTTCCTGCCTAAGTTATTTATTTTATCTCCGTGTCTCATTGTAATTTACGATTTTGAGATTTACAATTTACGATTTACAATTTGTCAATTGTAAATCAATCAATTGTCAATCGTTTTTAGTCTTTATCTAATTTATATTTTGCTACGTTCATTCCAAACTGTAAAGATTTCGACTGAACTAAGTCTTCCAACTCAGTTAGTGATTTCTTACCAAAGTTGCGGAATTTCAAGAGGTCGTTTTTGTTGAATGATACCAGTTCTCCTAAAGTTTCAACGTCGGCTGCTTTAAGGCAGTTAAGGGCGCGAACTGAAAGATCCATGTCAACCAGCTTGGTTTTTAATAACTGACGCATGTGAAGGCTTGTTTCGTCGAATTCTTCTTCGTTACGTTTTTCTTCTGCGTCCAAAGTAATTTTTTCGTCAGAGAACAACATGAAGTGGAAGATGAGGATTTTGGCAGCTTCTTTTAAAGCGTCTTTTGGATGGATTGAGCCATCGGTAACAATATCCATGATCAAACGTTCGTAGTCGGTTTTTTGTTCAACACGGTAGTTTTCGATGGTATATTTTACGTTTTTTATCGGGGTATAGATAGAGTCGATAAAAATTGTTCCGATTGGAGCACTGTTGCTTTTGTTTTCTTCAGCAGGAACGTAACCACGGCCACGTTCAACAGTTAATTCCATTTTTAATCTTACCGAAGGGTCGCAATTAAAAATAACCAGATCAGGATTAAGAATCTGAAATCCGTTAACGTATTTACCAATATCACCGGCAGTAAATTTGTCGGAACCTGCAAAGTGAACAGTAATTTTTTCGTTATCGTGATTATCCAATTGTTTTTTAAAACGTACTTGTTTTAAGTTCAGAACGATTTCAGTAACGTCTTCAACAACACCTTTTACAGTAGAGAACTCATGGTCAACTCCTTCAATCTTCAGGCTCGTAATTGCATAACCCTCTAAAGAAGATAATAAAATACGACGTAAAGAGTTGCCTATTGTAATACCAAAACCTGGCTCAAGTGGTCTAAACTCGAACTGGCCGGTAGTTTCTGTTGAGCTAATCATAATAACCTTGTCAGGTTTTACGAAATTTAAAATTGCCATATTTTTAGCTATATTAAGTTTATTAATTAAATTGATTATTTAGAGTACAATTCCACAATCAGTTGCTCCTTAATGTTCTCAGGTATTTGTGAACGTTCAGGGCGTGATATGAATTTGCCACTAAATGATGATTTATCGAAATCCAGCCAAGGGTGTTTGTTAACGGCACCGGCCAATGAATTAACGATTACTTCCAATGCTTTTGATTTTTCGCGCACTGCAACTACGTCGCCCGGTTTAAGGGTGTAAGAAGCGATGTTTACCACATGACCATTAACGGTAATGTGTGCGTGAGATACCAATTGACGGGCTCCGCGACGTGAAGGCGCAATGCCCATGCGGTAAACCACGTTATCTAAACGGCTCTCGATTAATTGTAAAAGCACCTCACCGGTAATACCGTGTGAACGGGCAGCTTTGTCAAAAGTTCTTTCGAATTGTTTTTCCAGAATACCGTAAGTGTATTTTGCTTTTTGCTTTTCCATTAACTGGATAGCGTATTCTGATTGTTTGGCGCGTTTTTTACCTGCACCATGTTGCCCCGGAGGGTAGTTCTTTTTTTCAAGCGCTTTGTCCGGGCCAAAGATTGGCTCTTTGAACTTACGCGCGATTTTTGATTTTGGACCTGTGTACCTTGCCATTTTAAATAATTGTTTTTGTTTTGTGACGAAACTTTTTTTGTTTCATCGGTTATTATTTAAGTTATAAACCCATTGGTTAATAACTCCAATCCCAAATTTATTGGGACGGCTTTTGTTTATTTTTATTGTTATACGCGACGACGTTTTGGAGGACGGCAGCCATTGTGAGGAATTGGGGTGATGTCCATGATTTCAGACACTTCAATTCCGGAAGTAGCAATGGTTCTGATGGCGCTTTCGCGTCCACCGCCTGGTCCTTTTACAAACACTTTCACTTTACGAAGACCGGCTTCAAAAGCTACCTTACTGCAATCCTGAGCGGCCATTTGAGCGGCGTAAGGAGTGTTCTTTTTAGAACCTCTGAATCCCATTTTACCAGCGCTGCTCCAGCTAATTACCTGACCGGCGTTGTTGGTTAAAGAGATAATGATGTTATTGAATGTAGCGTTAATGTGTGCTTCGCCGGTTGCTTCTACCTTCACTGTGCGTTTGCGGGTAACCTTTGATGCACTTGGGGCTGTTGGTTGTTTTGCCATTTTATTTTATTGTAAGCTTATTAATGATTATTTGGTAGCCATTTTCTTGTTGGCAATTGTCTTACGTTTACCTTTACGGGTACGTGCGTTGGTTTTTGAACGTTGGCCACGAACCGGTAAACCGTTGCGGTGACGCATACCACGGTAGCTGTTGATATCGGTTAAACGTTTGATGTTTAACTGAACTTCAGAGCGCAGAGCACCTTCAATTTTAAAACCATTGTTAATGATGTTACGGATGGCGTTTTGCTCTTCATCATTCCACTCACTCACTTTTTTATCTTCGTGAATGCCTGCCTCGCTAAGAATTTTAGCTGCCCTGCTTCTGCCAATGCCGTAAATATAGGTTAATCCTATTACGCCTCTTTTATTTTTCGGTAAATCTATACCTGCTATACGTGCCATTTATTATGTTGTAAATAATGTTTGTAAAAAGTTTGCAAAGATAGAAATTACTTCTGTCTTTGTTTAAATTTCGGATTTTTTTTGTTTATAACGTACAATTTTCCTTTGCGACGAACGATTTTGCAATCAACGCTTCTTTTCTTTATGGATGCTCTGACTTTCATGTCTTTTGTTTTATCTTATTCTTAATTCTAAACTTTATTTTTACTCCTCAAACTGCTTTCTGTCAACTCCAAGAAACAGTTTTATTTGTATCTGAAGGTTATCCTTGCTTTGGTTAAATCGTAAGGACTCATTTCCAACTTCACTTTATCTCCCGGCAAAATTTTTATGTAGTGCATCCTCATTTTACCCGAAATGTGTGCAATCACCACGTGCCCGTTTTCCAACTCCACTCTGAACATGGCGTTGCTCAACGATTCGATAATTGTTCCATCTATTTCAAGGTTCGATTGTTTTGCCATATTTTTTTATCCTTGTTGTACCATCATGGCGTTAGCTGCTCCTCTACCCTTTATTCTTCCCGACTTCATCAAACCATCGTAATGACGGTTTAATAAATACGTTTCAATTTGTTGTAAAGTATCTAAAACCACACCTACCAAAATCAACAGTGATGTTCCTCCATAAAAATCGGCAAAAGCACTGTTAATTCCCAGTTTTTGGGCAAAAGCCGGCATAATGGCCACACCTGCCAAAAACAAAGAGCCTGGTAAAGTAATACGACTCATCACCTGATCAATAAACTCTGCTGTTTTTTTACCTGGTTTTACACCCGGAATAAAGCCTCCGTTGCGTTTCATATCGTCGGCCAACTGATTTGGATTAACCATAATAGCCGTGTAGAAGTAGGTAAACACAATGATTAAGGTTGCAAAAATAAAGTTGTACCAAAATCCGTAACGCTCGTTAAAAATACCACCACTGGTTTGGCTAAAGTTGGTAATGGCCACAGGAATAAACATAATGGCCTGAGCAAAAATGATTGGCATAACCCCGGCAGCATTTACTTTTAAAGGAATGTACTGACGAACACCACCGTATTGTTTGTTACCTACAATTTTTTTGGCAAACTGTACCGGAATTCTTCTGGTACCCTGAACTAACAGGATGCTACCCACAATTACCAGTAATAAGATAACCAATTCTATTAAGAAAATGATTAATCCACCATTGCCTGAAGTTCTTGATTTTACCTCTGATAAGAAGGCAAATGGCAAGCGTGAAATAATACCAATCATAATGATGAGTGAAATACCGTTTCCAAGGCCTTTATCGGTGATTCTTTCGCCCAACCACATTACAAACATGGTACCGGTTACTAAAATAAAGATGGATTGAACCCACCAAATGGTAGAAGTATCCAAAAATGCGTTTGGCGCACCTGATTTAATGGAAGCGATGTAGCCAGGAGCCTGAACCGCAGTAACAGCAATGGTTAATAAGCGGGTAAGCTGATTAATTTTTTTGCGTCCACTTTCGCCTTCGCGTTGCATTTTTTGGAAGTAAGGAACCGCCATACCCAATAACTGGATGATGATGGATGCCGTGATGTAAGGCATGATACCCAAACCAAAAATGGAAGCACGGAGGAAAGCTCCACCTGCAAACATGTTTATCAATCCAACAATTCCGCCCTGGCTGGAACTACTGGCTGCGTTAAGGGCTTCGATGTTCACCCCTGGCAGCACTACATATGACCCAAGCCTGTATATCAAAACCAAACCGAGGGTAACCAGGATACGTTGCCTTAGTTCCTCAATGGTCCAGATATTGCGAAGGGTATCTATAAAACGCTTCATATCTATTATTTAGCCTCAGTTTTTGCGATGATTTTTGTACTTGTGGCTGTACCGCCTTTTTCTTCAATTGCTTTTTTGGCAGATGCTGTAAAAGCTTCTACGGTGATGTTAATTTTCGATTTTAACTCACCACGACCCATAATTTTAACGAGTTCGTGTTTACCTGCCAATCCGTTTTTAATCAACACGTCCATATCGATGGTGGTTACATTGATTTTATCCACTAATTGTTGGATAGAGTCAAGGTTAATGCCATTGTATTCGATGCGGTTAATGTTTTTAAATCCGAATTTTGGTAAACGGCGTTGTAAAGGCATTTGACCACCTTCAAAACCACGTTTGCGGGAGTAACCTGAACGCGACTGAGCACCTTTGTGACCACGCGTTGCAGTACCACCACCACCCGAACCTTGTCCGCGGCCGCGACGGTAATTTGATTTTACAGAACCTGTAGCAGGTTTTAATCCACTTAATTTCATTTATACTTAGTATTAAATATTTTCAATTTTTAAAACATGTTTCACTTTGTTAATCATACCGGTAATGGTAGGGCTAACTTCCTTTTCAGAGGAGCTGTTGGTTTTACCTAAACCTAATGCCACCAAAGTTGCTCTTTGAGAAGGTGTGCGTTTAGAAATTCCTTTTACTAATGTGATTTTTACTTTTGCCATTGTTCAAATTATTAACCGTTAAACACATTCGCTAATTTAATACCACGTTGTTGTGCAATGGTGATAGGATCACGCATTTTCATCAAAGCATCTAAGGTTGCTTTAACCACGTTGTGCGGGTTACTGCTGCCTTTTGATTTTGCCAACACGTCGGTTACTCCTACGCTTTCCAACACGGCACGCATCGCACCACCGGCAATTACACCGGTACCATGAGCGGCTGGTTTAAGAAATACGCGGGCGCCACCAAATTTACCTTCTTGTGGGTGAGGCACGGTTCCGTTTAATACCGGAACTTTTACCAAACTTTTCTTGGCGTCTTCAATGCCTTTTGTAATGGCATCGGTTACCTCATTGGCTTTACCCAGGCCCTGGCCTATTACACCTTTTTCGTTTCCAACCACAACAATGGCTGAAAAGCTAAAGTGACGGCCACCTTTGGTAACTTTGGTTACACGCTGAATGGCAACCAATTTATCTTTTAATTCTATATCGCTCGATTTAACGCGCTTTACTACTTCTTTTGACATCTCTTTCAGTATTTTAGAATTTTAAACCTCCTTCGCGGGCACCTTCGGCCAACGATTTAATTCTACCATGGTACAAGAATCCGTTGCGGTCAAAAACCACAGAGGTAATTCCGTTTGCTACCGCTTTTTCGGCGATTAGTTTACCTACCATTTTAGCTTTTTCAATTTTAGTTACTTTGGCGGCGTTTATTGCTTTATCAACCGAACCAACGGCCAATAATGTTTTTCCACCTTTATCGTCAACCAATTGAGCGTAAATTTCGGCATTGCTGCGGAATACGCTTAATCGAGGAGTTTGCACCGAACCACTGATGGTTTTGCGGAGCTTTAATTTTATTTTTAGTCTTCTGTTTTTTTTGTTCACTGCCATCTTTTCAAGTTTTAAAGATGATTTATAATTTTATTTCGCTATTTACCGGCTTTTTTTAAAGCTTATTTTTTAGCGGCTGATTTTCCAGCTTTTCTCCTTAATACCTCACCTGTGTATTTAATACCTTTTCCTTTGTATGGTTCAGGTTTGCGCAGGCTGCGGATTTTTGACGCCACCAGGCCTAATAATTGTTTGTCGGCACATTCCAGAATTACTTTTGGATTTTGACCTTTTTCGTTGGTGGTGGTAACTTTTATTTCTTTTGGTAATTCAAACGAAATGTTGTGTGAATAGCCTAAAGAAAGTTCGAGCATTTGGCCTTTGTTAGCAGCGCGGTAACCCACACCTACTAATTCCTGCTCAGTTTTATAACCATCGCTAACTCCTTTTACCATGTTGGCAATAAGGGCACGGTACAAACCGTGTAAAGCGCGGTGACGTTTTTGGTCGGTTGGACGGGTTAAAACCACTTCTCCATTTTCAACCGCAACGGTAATATCCTGATCTACTTTTTGTGATAATTCGCCTTTAGCGCCTTTTACGGTAACTAAACCGCCGGCAATCTTAATTTCTACTCCCTTTGGTAAGGCTATCGGGGCTTTTCCTATACGTGACATGTTAAACTCTCCTTCTTAAATTATGAAATATAACATAAAACTTCTCCTCCAACGTTCAGTTTCTTGGCTTCTTTATCAGTGATAACGCCTTTAGAAGTTGAAACGATGGCAATTCCCAAACCGTTTAATACACGCGGAATACTGGTGGCACCGGCATACTTACGCAAACCCGGGCTCGAAACCCTGTCTAACGAACGGATGGCCGATACTTTGGTTACCGGATGGTATTTAAGGGCTATTTTAATTACCCCTTGTTTGTTGTCGGTTTCTTCAAACTTATAGTTTAAGATGTAACCTTTTTCGAAAAGAATTTTGGTGATTTCTTTTTTGAGGTTAGAGGCAGGAACCTCTACGATGCGATGATTCGCTTTGATTGCATTCCTTACACGGGTAAGGTAATCTGATATTGTATCTGTCATTTTTTTAAGTTTATATGTTATTCCGTTAATCCAGATAGCTATCGGGACAGAATAATTATATGAAACAATTATTTATTTTTTTTTGAGGGCGCAAATATACAACTATTTACGTTACCTCCCTAATTTTTTTCTTACCAGCTTGATTTAGTCAAACCTGGTATCAATCCGAAAAGTACCATTTCGCGGAAAGTTACCCTGCTTAAACCAAAATCGCGCATGTAGCCACGAGGACGACCAGTTAATTTACAACGGTTACGGATACGCACTTTTGAAGAGTTGCGTGGTAATTTTTGTAATCCTACTGAATCACCGGCTTTTTTTAGTTCTTCGCGTTTTGCTGCGTATTTATCAACCAGTTTTTTACGTTTGACCTCGCGGGCCTTCATTGATTCTTTTGCCATTTTTTATGCTTGTTTCTTTTTGAAAGGAATTCCAAATTCGGTTAATAATGCGTGTGCTTCTTTGTCGGTGTCGGCAGAAGTTACGAAGGTAATATCCATACCCTGAATTTTGCTTACTTTGTCGATATCGATTTCAGGGAAAATGATTTGCTCGGTAACACCTAAAGTGTAGTTACCACGGCCATCAAACCCTTTATCGTTAACACCTTTAAAGTCGCGGATACGTGGTAATGCTGAAGCGATCAAACGATCTAAAAATTCATACATTTTATCGCCACGAAGTGTTACGCGAACACCCACAGCCACACCTTTACGCAATTTAAAGTTGGAGATGTCTTTGGTTGAATAGGTGGCTACTGCTTTTTGACCGGTAATGGTGGTCATTTCTTTAACTGCCGATTCAATTAATTTTTTATCAGATACGGCATCGCCCACGCCCTGGTTAATGCAAATTTTTTGCAATTTAGGAACCTGCATTGGGGATGAATACTGAAATTTCTTTTGCAGCGCAGGAATTACTTCCTCTGCATATTTACCTTTTAAACGAGGTTGATAAGTTGTTGTTGCCATTATTTAACTGCTTCCTTGGTTTTACGAGAGATACGGGTTAATTTACCGCTTTTCTCATCTAATTTTTTACCTATACGAACTGTTTTACCACCTTCTACAAACATCAGGTTAGAGATGTGGATAGGAGCTTCTTTTTTAACGATACCGCCGTTGGTGTTTTTGGCGCTTGGCTTTTCGCTTTTGCTTACCAAATTAACGCCTTCAACGATAGCGCGCGATTTTTGCACATCGATGGTTACGATTTTACCCTGTTGGCCTCTGGATTCGCCAGAAATTACCTTAACAGTATCGCCTTTTTTTAATTTTATTTTAGACATGACTTCTTAATTCTTTTTATTAAAGCACTTCTGGTGCCAATGAAATAATCTTCATAAATTGTTTATCGCGCAATTCACGGGCAACCGGGCCAAAAATACGTGTTCCGCGAATTTCGTCGGTAGCGTTTAAAAGCACCACGGCGTTGTCGTCGAAACGGATGTATGATCCATCGGGACGGCTGATTTCTTTTTTGGTTCTAACAATTACGGCTTTGCTAACGGTTCCTTTTTTTACGTTTCCGCTTGGCATTGCATGTTTTACGGTTACCACCACTTTATCGCCGATTGAAGCGTAACGTTTTTTGGTACCTCCCAATACGCGGATAACCAGCACTTCTTTTGCGCCACTGTTATCGGCTACGGTTAATCTTGATTCGTTCTGTATCATCTTTTAAATTTTTTATTCGCCCAAATAGTTATCGGGGCACTAAATTATTTCACTTTTTCAACTACTTCTACCAAACGCCAGTTTTTAGTTTTGCTTAACGGGCGGGTTTCCATAATGCGAACGGTATCGCCAATACTGCACTCATTTTTTTCGTCATGAGCCACAAAGGTACTGGTTTTGTTTACGAATTTACCGTATTTAGGGTGCTTAACTTTGCGCATAACAGCCACAACGATGCTTTTATCCATCTTGTTACTTTTTACTACGCCTACTTTTTCTTTTCTTAAATTTCTTTCCATGATTTAAAGCAATTATTTTTTGGATGCTTTTTTACGATTTGTTACTTCGGTCAACATTCTTGCAATATTTCTGCGGTCTTCACGAATTTTTGACGGATTTTCCACCGGCGAAATTGCATGATTTAAAACAGATTTATTGAGAGCGGCTTTTTCTTCTTTTATCTTGTCAATTAATTCCTGATCAGATAAACCTTTTAATTCTTTGGTTGCCATTTTATTTTGTTTGTTTTTTGACTCTTGTATTAAAGTAACGGTTTAATAAAGAATAGTTTAAGTTTTTGTTTTTCAGTTAATTAAGCAGTAGGCTCAACGTAATCGCGGCGTACTACAAATTTGGTAACGATTGGTAATTTTTGAGCGGCCAAACGTAAGGCTTCTTTTGCAACTTCCAAAGGCACACCTTCTGCTTCAAAGAGAATACGTCCGCGTTTAATAGGAGCCATCCAATATTCAGGAGCACCTTTACCTTTACCCATACGAACCTCAGCTGGTTTTGAGGTTACCGGACGATCCGGAAACACACGAATCCAAACCTGGCCTTCACGTTTCATAAAACGGGTAATGGCAACACGGGCAGCCTCAATCTGACGGGCAGTCATACGGCATTCATCCATGGCTTTAATACCAAATGATCCAAAGGCTAACTCATGACCACGCTTCGCGTCGCCCTTGATCTTCATTTTATGTGATTTTCTATATTTTGATCTTTTTGGTTGTAACATGACTTAATGTTTTATTCTTGTTTTTTAATAACGAGGCGGGCTGTGCCCTTCTTTCATTTATTTATCGTCTTTTCTTGGACCTCTTTTACCTTTTCCACCAAATTTTGGACGTTCGCCACGGTCATCTCTTCTGTCTCCTGCCGAGCCTGGTCCTTTTTCTTTAGACAAGCCTGCGTTTGGAGATAAATCGCGTTTTCCGAAAACCTCGCCACGGCAAATCCATACTTTTACGCCAATACGGCCATAAGAGGTATGAGCTTCAGCCACTGCGTAGTCGATATCAGCACGAAGTGTGTGCAAAGGAGTTCTTCCTTCTTTATACCCTTCGGTACGAGCCATCTCAGCTCCACCTAAACGGCCAGATACTTTGATTTTGATACCTTCGGCGCCCATGCGAATGGTGGAAGCCATTGACATTTTAGCGGCACGACGGAAAGAGATACGGCCTTCGATTTGACGGGCGATACTGTCGGCCACTAAACGGGCATCCAGTTCCGGACGTTTAATTTCGAAGATATTGATTTGTATTTCTTTGGTGGTTAATGATTTTAATTCTTCTTTCAGTTTATCCACCTCTTTACCACCTTTTCCGATGATAATACCCGGACGGGCTGTGTTGATTGTAACTGTAACAAGTTTTAATGTTCTTTCGATAACAATTTTAGAAATGCTACCTTTTGCTAAACGCGCTTTCAGGTAATTTCTGATTTTATCGTCTTCAACTATTTTATCAGCATAGTCTCTGCCGCCAAACCAGTTAGAATCCCATCCTTTGATGATGCCTAATCTAATACCAATTGGATTAACTTTTTGTCCCATTTCTTATTTGTTATTTTTGGTGTCTAAAATTAAAGTTACGTGATTTGTGCGTTTTCTGATACGGTATCCGCGGCCTTGTGGGGCAGTGCGTAAACGTTTTACCATCAGGGCGCTGTCAACCATTATTTCTTTTACGAATAAGGTTCCTTCTTCGGCACGTGCCTGGCTTTTTTGCTCGTAATTGGCAATGGCTGATTTTAATAGTTTTTCCAAACGGCCTGAAGCTTCGCGGGTATTGAATTTCAATACGTTTAGAGCTGTATAGGCATCCATTCCTCTAACTAAATCGGCTACCTGACGCATTTTACGTGGAGAGGTAGGGCAATTATTTAATTTAGCGAAATAGGTGGTTTTATTTTCTTCTTTGCGCTTTTCGGCTACTAGTCTTTTTCTTTTTCCCATGGCTTCAATTATTTTTTGTTGTGACCGGCATGGCCTTTAAATACGCGGGTCGGCGAAAATTCTCCTAATTTATGCCCTACCATGTTCTCGGTTACGTAAACCGGAATAAATTTAGCGCCGTTGTGCACAGCAAATGTGTGTCCTACAAATTCCGGTGGAATTGTTGAGCGGCGTGCCCAGGTCTTGATTGCAGACTTTTTGCCGCTGGCATTCATCTTTTCAACCTTTTCTTCAAGGTTGTAATCGATAAAGGGGCCTTTTTTTAATGATCTTGCCATTTATTTTTTGTTTTGGTTTTGAAATCCAACTTTTCCCTTCGACAGGCTCAGGGTACAAGTTGAACCATTAAACGTTTATATTATTATTTCTTTCTTCTTTCGATGATGTGTTTGTTAGAGGCTTTTGCCTTATAACGTGTTTTGTAACCTTTAGCAGGAATACCTTTGCGTGAGCGCGGGTGTCCACCAGAGGCACGACCTTCACCACCACCCATAGGGTGATCTACCGGGTTCATAACCACTGCACGTGTGCGTGGACGAACGCCTAACCAGCGTGAACGACCGGCTTTACCGGAAATTTCCTGATTGTGGTCGGGGTTAGATACTGCACCTACGGTTGCTTTGCAGGTAATTAAAATCATACGAACCTCGCTGCTTGGCATACGCAAAATAGCGTATTTACCGTCGCGGGCCGATAACTGAGCGTAAGAACCGGCGCTACGTGCTAAAACTGCACCCTGACCAGGACGTAACTCAATGTTATGAATGATGGTTCCCAAAGGAATTTCAGATAATAACAAGGTGTTTCCGATTTCGGGAGCTGCACCTGCACCTGACATAATTTTTTGTCCCACTTTTAATCCTTGTGGAGCAATGATGTAGCGTTTTTCGCCGTCTTTGTAAAACACCAAAGCAATACGAGCCGAACGGTTTGGATCGTACTCAATGCTTTTTACTGTTGCTTCAATTCCGTCTTTTTCGCGTTTAAAATCGATTGCACGCACTACTTTTTTATGACCACCGCCAATATAGCGCATTGTCATTTTACCAGAGTTGTTACGTCCACCTGAAGAGTAATTGGTTTTTACAATCAAACTTTTTTCAGGTTTAGAGGCTGTAATCTCTTCAAATTCTGAAGAGATTTTATATCTCAAACTTGGTGTTAGTGGTCTATACTTTTTTAATCCCATTTTTTCTAATTTTTTGATTTGTTAAGAAGAATAATTTTTGTTTTAAGATTTCAAAAAAATATTCGTTCTCCAATTTATATACTTGCGTAAAAATCAATTACTTCTCCTTGTTTTAAAGTAACATAGGCTTTTTTATTGCGGTTAACTCTTCCAACTGCAACGCCACGGGTGGTGTTACGTGTTTTAACTTTACCAACGTATTGTTGGGTGTTAACAGAGTCAACTTTAACGCTGTACATTTTTTCTACGGCTGCCTTTATTTGCAATTTGTTTGCTTCTTTAGCCACTACAAATCCATAGCGATTAAATTTTTCGCCCTGAGCAGTCATTTTTTCTGTAATGATAGGCTTTACTAAAATTTCCATCTCTTACTTGTTTAAAATTGTTTCAATTACCTTTACCGAACTCTCTGCCAGGATTAAATTCTCTGCATTTAAAATATCGTAAGTATTTAAATCAGAAGCCTTTACAACCTTTGCACCCTGAATATTACGGGACGACAAATATACATTATTATTTGCATCACCCAACACTAGCAAGGTTTTCTTGTTAGTAAGGTTCAAGTTTTTCATCAAATC
>JADLED010000005.1 GCA_020846335.1 Bacteroidia bacterium | reverse complement strand
CTTGCATTGGCAATTGTTGCCTGCTCGGGTTCACGCAAATATTTTAAGGCGGCCGAAAAACTCGAAAAGCAGGGACTGGTAAACGATGCAGCAGGGTATTACCTCGAATCGCTGCAACGTAAACCCACCAATGTGGAAGCCCGGATTAAACTGAAAGAGGTTGGTCAGAAACACCTGTCTAATCTGGCATCGGAGTTTTTCAGAAATTATAACACACAACAACTCGAAGCTACTCTTGAAACATTTGAAAAGCTAAAAGAGTTTAATGCCAAAACCACTGCTCTGGATGTTCAATTAGATTATCCAAAAACATACGACGAAGATTATCAAAAGGCCGTGGAAAATTTTTGCCATAAAAATTACGACAAGGCTAATTTACTTGTGTATCAAAAAAAATATTCCGAAGCACTTACCTATCTGACCAAAATAGAAAAGTACAATTCATCGTATAAAAACGCGCCGCAACTTAGTATTATTGCCACCTGTGAACCACTTTACCAAAGCGCCATTAATTACCTCGAAAATAAAAATTATGCGCAGGCACTTACATTGTTGGGAAGTATTAAAAATAAAACAGAAAACTATAAAGATTCTAAAGATTTGCTGGAACTTGCCACGGCCCAACAAACCAAATCGTTTATATTGTTTACGCCCAGCCCCTCAAGCGAAAACACTGATAAAGACATTGAAGAAATTTTATTTAATAATTTTAGTCAGGCCGCACTTCAAAAAAACGACAAACTTAAAATCATCAATAATACTCCATTTCAAAACACAACAGGCTCGGCCACCGATCTTAACAACAATGCCAATGTGGATTTAATACAGGCCATCCGCAAGGCTACGGGCGCCGATTATTTTTATGTGTTTGATGTAAACAACAAAAGGGAATACAATTCAGGATTAAATAAAAATGCCGCAAGGGCTTTTCAGGAAGTGAAAACCCGCAAAAACGATACCTTGATTATTACGGAATACAAACCCGTGGATTATAACATTGTTAAATCACAACGTTCTTTTACCTATGAGTTCAAATACAAAATTATTAATGCTTACACCAATCAGATAGAAGCTTCACAAATACAAACACTGCGCAGTCAGGACGCTGTGGATTATCAGGAATTTCAGAGAACCTATAACGGAAACATCAACACGCTTTTTCCTTACAACCCCGAACAAACCGCACCTGCCGCGCAATACAACCCACGTGCCTGGCGCAATTTGTTTAGCGCACGGAGCACACTCAAAACCATGGATGAACTGCGCAACGATGTGTTTAATCAAAGCACAAACGTTTTTTTAAACAGCACTTCGGCAATGAGATAACATTTTGAAAAACAACGTTTACATATTTATACTGCTTGCCGCACTTAGCGCCTGCCGCCCTAAGAAAGAAATGGCTGTTACCACCCCTGTGCCGGCTGAGGTGAAGGCCCCGCTTTGGGTGAGTAGTCGCCCAAACAATGGTTTTAAATATGTTGGTATTGGTTTTGCCGATAAATCCAAAGGCAGCAGTTACCAAATGGAAGCAAAAAAAAATGCACTCTACGATTTGTCTTCCGAAATTAAAGTGGACATATCCAGTAATTCGGTTTTATACACGGTTCAAAACAACAACAACTTCAACGAAAATTTTAATTCACTGGTTAAGCTTTCCAATAACGACAACATTGAAGGTTACACTCTGGTTGACTCTTACGAAAACGACAAACAATACTGGGTGTATTATCAATTGGACAAGCAGGAATATTTGAACCAAAAGGCACGCAAGAAACAACAGGTAATAACCAAGGCTTCTAACCTGATTGCAGCCAGTTTTACCGACGAAAAAAATAAAGATTTTTCATCTTCACTAAAAAAACGCATTCAGGCATTTGGTGTGTTAACGCCTTATTTGGGCGAAGAAATTGTGTTTGATCCCACTCAGGCAGGTGGACTAAAAAATGTGTTTGATTTAACCAATCTGATTCAACAGCAATTGCAATCCATTACAGTGGTTCAACAAAAGAATACACAGGTTTTAAAGCCTTATCAGGCAAGCTACGCACCGCTTATCTATAATCTGGAATTGAGTAATAAAACGCCGCTGCAAAATTTCCCCTTATTGGTTAGCAGCGAAGAGGAAAAAATTTCGGTGAACGATAAAACATCCACCAATACCAATGGCGAGGTTCAGATAAAGGTAAACAGTGTGCAACCACTTAATCAGTATGTATCGTTTGCCCTCAATCCCGACATCATCACGTTAATGGGAACCGACTCAGTTGGCAGGGCAGGGGTGGTGTTGCTCAAACAATTCATTCAAACATCGGCATTAAAAGTTCAGGCCAATGTTACCACCATTGCTGTGCACATTGTTTCGGTTGAAAAAAATATGGGAAAACTAACCGGTAGCCATACTCTGGAAACCTTTATTCAACAAAAATTTAATGGTGCCGAAATCCGTTTGGTGGATAAACCCGAAGAGGCCGATTTTATTGTGGAATCGCAGGCCGATACTCAGGAAGATATTAGCAGCGATGTGCTCAGCAATAATTACACTATTAAACTGGCGGGATTAGTTATCAATCTGCAATTAAAATCCAAGGATGGCAATGCCGTAATTTACAAAACCCAAGTAAATGACGTTTATGGTTACGGCAACAATCTTGAAAAAGCCGGACTGAATGCCTACAGCAGTTCTAAGTTAAATGCCAAACTGGCCGAAGCCCTTTTCTTTCTCAAAAGAAAAATAGTGGTTTATTAGGCCACATTTGTGAATATCTCCTTTAGATTTTGTGCTTAAAGCCCCTTTTGGCGGGGTTATTTTTGGTTTCCTAAGCTTATATTTGCATTTTAATTTTAGTACAAGAACATGAGCGATAATATATCTGAAGGCATGGACCCAGAAAATCACAACGAGGTGGATAGCATCACCCACGTGAGTGGAATGTTTAAGAACTGGTTCATTGATTACGCTTCTTATGTAATTCTCGAAAGAGCCGTACCGGCCATGGAAGACGGTTTAAAACCCGTTCAGCGCCGTATTTTACACAGCATGTGGGAGCTTGAAGACGGACGCTACAACAAGGTGGCCAACCTTATTGGTAATACCATGAAATACCACCCCCATGGCGATGCCAGCATTGGCGATGCATTGGTGGCTATGGGCCAAAAGGACCTGCTCATTGACTGCCAGGGTAACTGGGGAAATGTGCTTACCGGCGACAGCGCGGCCGCACCCCGTTACATTGAAGCCCGCTTATCCAAATTTGCACTCGAAGTTGTTTTTAATCCTAAAACCACCAACTGGGGTTTAAGTTACGACGGAAGAAATAAGGAACCAATAACTTTACCGGCCAAATTCCCCTTGGTTTTGGCACAAGGCGTGGAAGGTATTGCAGTGGGTTTGGCCTGCAAAATATTACCACACAATTTCAATGAATTAATCGATGCTTCCATTCAAATTTTACGTGGAAAAAAGGCATCTATTTATCCTGATTTTTTAACCGGGGGCATTGCCGATTTTAGTGAATACAAAGACGGCCTGCGTGGCGGAAAAATAAAAATCCGCGCCCGGGTAAAGGAGCTCAATCCTAAAACACTCATCATTTCCGAAATACCTTTTGGCACCACCACCGGCTCGTTGATTGATTCAATTATTGCCGCAAACGATAAAGGTAAAATCAAAGTAAAAAAGGTGGAAGACAATACCTCCGAAAACGTGGAGATATTGATACACCTGCAGCCCGGCATTTCGCCCGACAAAACCATTGATGCCCTTTACGCATTTACAAATTGCGAAATGAGCATATCGCCCAATGCCTGTATTATTGAAAACGAAAAACCCCGTTTTGTTGGCGTAAGCGAAATCTTAAGAATTTCGACACTACAAACTCTCGAACTTTTAAAAAGAGAGTTGGAAATCGAACAATCGGAACTGGAAGAAAAATGGCACTTTGCCTCGTTGGAAAAAATCTTCATTAAAGAAGAAATGTACATTGATTTTAAAAAGTACAACAACAAGGAAACACTTTACGAATACCTTCACGAACGTTTTAAACCGCACCGTAAAAAATTAATCCGCCCAATTAATGATGAGGATTTACAGCGCCTTACGCAAATTCCGATGATACGCATTACGCGTTTCGACAGCATTAAGGCGGAGGATTTTATGAAGGAACTCGATGCCAAAATTGCCACGGTAAAAAATTACCTTGCCAACCTGGTGGATTACGCAGTTGAGTATTTTAAAAATCTTAAAAAGAAATACGGTGCCGGACGCGAACGCAAAACCGAAACCAAACAACTGGAAACCATTGTGGCCACTGAAGTTGTTATGGCCAACGAAAAATTGTACGTTAACCGCGCCGAAGGATTTATTGGTACCAGTCTTAAAAAAGATGAATTTGTTTGCGATTGCTCCGACATCGACGACATAATTGCCTTTACCAAAGAAGGTAAAATGAAAGTGTGCAAAGTAGCCGATAAAGTGTTTATAGGTAAAGACATAATGTATGTGGCTGTGTTTAAGAAAGGCGATGAGCGCACCACTTACAACATGATTTATCGCGACGGCCCAAAGGGAATTACCTTTATGAAGCGCTTTAACGTTACCGGAATTACACGTGATAAAGAATACGATTTAACCAAAGGCACAGCCGGTTCAGGTGTGTTTTGGTTTACTGTAAATCCAAATGGCGAAAGCGAAAAAGTGATTGTGCATTTAAGAGCCGTAGCGGGTTTACGCAAAACCGAAATTCCGATTGATTTTGCAGAAATGGAAATTAAGGCCCGCGGTTCGGTAGGAAACATTGTTACCAAATACACTGTAAATAAAGTAACGCTGAAGGAAAAGGGAGCTTCCACACTCGAAGGAGAAGATTATTGGTTTGATGAAGGTACTCACCGTTTGGTAAAAGAAGAAAAGGGCACCTACCTTGGCAAATTTGGTGGCGACGATAAAATTTTAACCATCACCGCCAAAGGCTTTTACAAACTTTACACTTACGATGTGCTCAATCATTTTGACGAAGACATTGTGATGATTGAAAAGTATTATCCAAAACTGGTAATTACCTGCATTTATTACGATGGCGTTAGTAAATCCTATTTTACCAAACGCTTTGAGCCCGAAAACATCAGCACCAAAACACTCATTATTACCGAGCACGAACAGTCGCGCATTGAGCTGGTTACCGGACAAATAAATCCGGTGGTGGAAGTAAAATTTGCGAAGGAAAAAGGCGTTGAAATTCCTGAGGAAGTATTGAACATGGTTGAGTTTAGTCCAACTGTGAACATGAAGGCCAAAGGCAAAAAAATTACCAATTACAAGGTAAAGGAAATTAATTTGCGTGAACCGGAAGAAATTAAGGCGGCACGTAAATTTTTGAAATCCGATGACGAAAAAACAGGATTGTCGCCTGTTGAACTTCATCGCAGAGCCATGGAGAAACTGAATAAAGACAATGCCAAAAATTTTCTTGAGGGAGACGGACAAATTACTTTTGATTTCTAAGATTTAGTATCTTAGGAAAAACATTTTTGCCAAATGAAAAAGTATTTCCTGTTTCCCGCGCTTGCACTGGCCATTATTTCCTGTAAAAAAGACAGGGTTTGCAATTGCACAATAACCGTGCAGGGCACCACTATCAGCCGAACACAAACACTGGGTTTGCCGCCACTGTTAAATGGCACAGATACCACCATCACCCAACCCCTTTTTACAATAAATTCTGAGAAAAAAACGTACAATAAAGTACGTGAAAAAGACATGCGAAAAACCTGTTTTTCAACCTCGAGCGAATCCATTAATCAAAGTTCTAACAATGTGGTGCCCGGCATTTATACAATTACCACCACACAAACAGGCACTAAAACCTACGATTGTAAAATAGAGTAGAATTAGCCGGAATTTAATATTTAAATCCCCATTTTAGCCGCCAGTTCAACCAAACGGCTGCTGTATCCAAATTCATTGTCGTACCAGCCAATTACTTTTATAAGATTGCCAACCACGCTGGTAAATTCGGCATCAAATAAAACACTGTGTGAGTTCCCAATTACGTCCACACCTACAATCGGGTCTTCGGTGTATTGCAAAATGCCTTTTAATTCGTTGTCTGCTGCACTTTTAAAGGCGGCGTTAATTTGCTCCACAGTTGGAATTTTATTCAATACACAGGTAATGTCGGTTAACGAACCATCCGGCACCGGCACGCGCATACCACAGCCGCCAATTTTTCCATCAAGGTGCGGAAATATTTTTGTGATGGCTTTGGCCGCACCTGTTGAGGTAGGAATGATGCTCATGGCCGCTGCACGGGCACGCCTCAGGTCTTTGTGCGGTGCATCGTGTATGCGTTGATCGTTGGTGTATGAGTGAACGGTGGTAATGTAGGCATCCTCAATTCCAAATTGGTCGAGTACCTTTAGCATTGGCGCAGCGCAATTGGTGGTGCAACTGGCGTTAGACACAATTATATCGGACGTGCTGAGTACCTGATCGTTTACACCAAGCACTACTGATTTAATGGAATCGTCTTTGGCAGGTGCCGAAAGAATTACTTTTTTAGCTCCGGCACTAAGGTGTAACTGCGCGCTTTTGGTATCTAAAAAATGACCTGTGCATTCAATCACAATGTCGATGTTGTTTTCTTTCCAGGGCAATTGTGCCGGGTCTTTTGAAGACACAATTTTTATGGCCTTTCCGTTTACCACAATGGTGTTTCCTTCTACCGAAATGGTGCCGGGAAAAGCCCTGTGTACCGAATCGTATTTTAACAGATGTGCGAGCGTTGCAGCATCGGCTATGTCGTTTATGGCCACAATTTCTAATTGTGGATGATTAATGGCAATACGGAAAAACACGCGCCCAATTCTGCCAAACCCGTTAATTGCAAGTCTGGTTTTTTTCATTGTTAATATT
>JADLED010000004.1 GCA_020846335.1 Bacteroidia bacterium | reverse complement strand
CTTGAAAAAGGCAAACATGTGGTAGTTGAAAAGCCCATGGCACTTAGCAAAGCCGATTGCGAAAAAGTAATTTACGCCGCCCTGCACCAACATAAAACCGTATTTTGTGTAATGCAAAACCGCTACTCGCCACCAAGTGTTTGGCTGAAAGAAATTGTGGAAAATAAAATCATTGGTGATGTGTACATGGTTCAGTTGAATTGCTACTGGAACCGTGACGACCGCTACTACAAACCCGGTAACTGGAAAGGCACACAGGATTTGGACGGCGGAACCTTGTTCACACAATTCAGTCACTGGATTGACATTATGTACTGGTTGTTTGGCGATATTAACAACATTCAGGCAAAGTTTGCCGACTTTAATCATCAAAACTCCACCGCCTTTGAAGACAGTGGTTTTGTGAGTTTTGATTTTGTGAAAGGTGGTATGGGTAGCATCAACTATTCCACTTCGGTTTGGGAAAAAAACCTCGAATCGTCGCTCACCATTGTGGGCAGCAAAGGCAGCGTAAAAGTGGGTGGCCAATACATGGATCAGATTGAAACCTGCAACATTAAAGATTACAGCATGCCGGTGCTTAAAGAAACCAATCCGGCCAATGATTACGGTGCTTACAAAGGCTCGGCCAACAACCATCACAGCGTGATTGAAAATGTGATAGAAACCTTAAAAGGCACTAACAAAATTTCTACCAATGCGCTGGAAGGCTTAAAGGTAGTGGACATCATTGAGCGTATTTACGCCCTGCGCCCTGCCAGTGTTTTAAAAAATAAGTAGATTAAAAAATTAAGTAACTAAAAAATAAACTATGAGCATTTACAACAAAATAATAAAGAAAGAGGCTTCAGTTGCTGTTATCGGATTAGGATATGTGGGACTTCCCATTGCCCTTGCTTTTGCAAAAAAAATAAAAGTAATTGGCTTTGATATTAATGAAAAGCGCGTGGCCATGATGAAAAAAGGCATTGACCCCAGCAACGAACTGGATAAAAAAGAATTTGCCGGTGCCGATATTACGTTTACACACAAACTGGAAGACTTAAAAAAAGCCAACTTCTTTATTGTTGCTGTGCCAACACCTATTGACGATCACAACCTGCCCGATTTAAAACCCTTGATCGGCGCTTCCACCACGGTTGGAAAGGCCCTTAAAAAAGGCGATTATGTGGTGTACGAATCTACCGTATATCCCGGTTGTACCGAAGAAGATTGCATTCCTGTTCTGGAACAACATTCCGGCCTTAAATTTAATAAAGACTTTAAAGTAGGCTATTCGCCGGAACGCATTAATCCGGGTGATAAAGAACACACCATTACCAAAATTTTAAAAATTGTGAGTGGATGCGATGCCGAAAGTTTGGACAATATTGCCAAAACCTACGAAATTATTGTAGAGCCTGGTACTCACCGCGCATCCAGCATTAAAGTGGCCGAAGCCGCTAAAATTATTGAAAATACCCAACGCGACGTGAACATTGCCCTGATGAACGAACTCTCCATCATCTTTAATAAAATGGGCATTAACACCTACGAAGTATTGGCAGCCGCCGGAACAAAATGGAACTTTCTGAAATTTTTTCCGGGACTGGTGGGTGGCCACTGCATTGGTGTGGACCCTTATTACCTCACCTACAAGGCCGAATCGTTGGGCTACCACGCCCGTGTAATTAACAGCGGCCGTTATGTAAACGACAGCATGGGTTTTTATGTGGCTAAAACAGCAGTAAAAAAAATTATAGCTGCCGGAAAAAACATTTCCAAATCAAAAGTACTGGTAATGGGTGCCACGTTTAAGGAAGACGTAAGCGACATTCGAAACAGCAAAGTGGCCGATATTGTAAAGGAATTGCGCTCTTTTGGTGTAAAGGTTGAAATTGTTGACCCTCAGGCCGACAGCGATGAGTTAAAGCACGAATACGGTTTTGGTTTAAATAAAATGGCCAAAGGATACGATGGTGTAATTGTGGCTGTAAATCACAAAGAATACAAAGGACTTGACGAGAAGTTTTTCAAATCCATCCTATCTAAAAAAGGTGTGGTGGTTGATGTTAAAGGCATGTATAAAGGCAAGATAAAAGAACTGGCCTACTGGAGTTTGTAATTAAGAGAGCGGCTAAGGCCGCCTTTTTTTCGAACTAAAATTCCGAAAAAAGAAATCTGTTAAACAAAAGATTTAAAAGGGGGCAGCCGACACTCAGGCTGCTTTGTTTTTGGTGAATTTTGCAACCAGCATTTTTACCAGGGTACCCAATTGTTTACGAAAAATAAACATAATCATGATGTAAGGCACTGCCATCAGGTACAAAATGCCTGAGTTTAAGCCACGGGCAATGGAGTTGGGATTGGATCTGAGATTAGAGGCCGCTGACTCTTTGCACATGGCACACTGCGCGTCTAAATCAAATTGCACAAGTAGTACCAAAACCAGTACAAAAAACACATATTTTAAATTGATTGAATTTTTCACCTATTGAAATATGAGTCAAATGTACAACAATGACGGATAAAGGCAAAAACAAAAAAGCCCGGATTGAACCGGGCCTTACTGATATTTATCAGAATTAAAGAATCTATTCGCCAGTAAATGCGGCCTTACGTTTTTCTAAAAATGCATCCACCCCTTCCCTAAAATCCTTTGAACCAAATAATTTTCCAAATTCTTCAATTTCCACTTCAAAACCATTCAGGTTATTGTTGTAACCGGCGTTAATTACTTTAATGGCAGTTTTAATAGCGGTTGGGCTCTTGCTCGAAATTTTTGTGGTTATTTCAAAACATTTGTTCAGTAGTTCTTCCTGTGTGGTTACATAATTTGCCAAACCCCATTTGTAGGCATCCTGTGCATTAATCATATCGGCAGTTACCACCATTTCAAAAGCCTTGCCCTTACCCACCAACTGAGCCAAACGCTGCGTGCCACCATAACCCGGAATTAAACCCAGACTAACTTCAGGTAAACCCATTTTGGCATTATCGCTTACCACGCGAAGGTGACAGGCCATGGCTAGTTCAAGTCCACCACCCAAAGCAAAACCATTAACGGCTGCAACAATAGGCTTCGAAAAATTTTCGATGAAATTGAATATTTTAAAATGACCAATGGCACTTAATTGTTTGCCCTGCTCTACCGAAAAGTTCGAAAACTCGGCAATATCGGCTCCGGCCACAAATGCCTTTTGCCCGGCACCTGTAAGAATTACGGCACGTATGTCGTTTTGATTTTCAGCCTCCACCAGTGTTTCGTGAAGTTCTTCAATCGTTTGTTTATTTAAAGCGTTTAGTTTATCCGGACGGTTTATAGTAATTAATAACACGCCATTTTTCACTTCACAACTAATGCATTCGCTTGTAGCCACCATTTCTATTTTTTTAAAACTGGACAAATATAAAGTAATTGAAATAATATAAACCAAAAGTTATGCACCGCTGTTGGAAAAATTTCTGAGTTAAAAATTAAACTTTTTCAGACTTGGATTTTATCACAAAATGGATGAGTTTTAAGTTCAAAAACAGCCAGATTTTAACCCTTAGAATTTAAGTGCTGTGCTAAAAAATGCCCCATGCTAAAACACGATTGCAGCAGATAGCCACCCGTTGGTGCATCGTAGTCGAGCATTTCGCCAAGAGCAAAACAGTT
>JADLED010000003.1 GCA_020846335.1 Bacteroidia bacterium | reverse complement strand
TCTCTAAAATAACGGTCATTGCATTTAAACTCTTTCCGAATACCAAAAAAACAAACCGCATCAAGTATAAACTTTAATGCGGCTTGCTTTCTGTGTGTGTGAACAGAAGTTGGTAGTTTAATTTAATATTGTGTGTTTACGCAGGTGTGTAAAACCAATAATTCGTTTGTTTTTGTGCAAATGCCATAAAATTTTGACTGGCTGCCGATACAGCATTCCAATCATTAATGGCTACCTGCAGGTTCAACGATTCTAAAAATGGCAGTGTTACAGTGATTGGAGCGCTTATTGCCGCATTCAGTTCGCTTTCTAAAGCCGACCAGGCACCTAAAACCTGTTCGGTAGCTGTAATAAATGTTTGAAAGGCCGATGATTGCAATTGAGGCAAAGCAATAATGTTAAGTAAAGTGCCGTTGTTGTTTAGAAAACCTGCAAAGTTTTGATTGGCCGTTAAAAAAGTTTGCAACGAATTAAAAATATTGGTGGCGTTGCTTACAAAAGATTGTGTGGATTGTGCCAGATTAGTAATGGCTGTGGTAGTGGCACTTTGTAATTCAGCACTCACAGTTCCGCCACCGGCATTAATCATGGTAAGTATGTTACCAAATGAATTGGAGGCAGTTGAAGCGTACATCTGAATTTGATTATTTAAAATAATCAACGAAGTAAAAGTATGACTCATCCATTCATCGCAACTGCTCCATAAATTAGGAATACCGGGTACAATGTACCAATTGGTATGTGCAATCACAACGCCACCCTGTACATCCTGAGCCTGAACCGGAATAAGGAGTTTGTCGGAACTCGGACTTGAGCCAGCCGCCAGATTGTTTAGGTATTGCAAGGTATTTCCGTCGGGCCAGGCGGTATAAAAAGCACCATTAGGCGTATTGGCCCTCACATTAATGTATTTAAGAATGCCCACATGTGTGTTAAGCGCTGTCCAGGTAGCTTCGCTAATACTGAACAATTGGTCAATGGCAGGATTGGATAATTGCATACTATTTTTTTTATGATGATTAATTAAACAAATAAATTATTTTGCTCCTTTTACCAATGAAATTGCGGAACCTTCAAAATCCATGGTAATTGAAGAAATGTTATTAACGTCTATTCCCGAATCTGCCGCAAAGCTAAGGGTCCACTCAGAAAAAGGGGTGGGTTGTATGTAATCGTTTTGCAAATTGGTGGGAATTTCACCATCCAGATTTACAGTGGCAATTAAATTGGTATTGTCGGCAAACACCCAGTCGTAAGAAGAAACCTGTTGACGTGTGTTAACGGTGTATTCAAATTCGAAGTTATAACGACCGGTACAAAATAATTGCTGATTTCCGGTCATATCAGTGTCAGCATAATTACCCGATGTACTCACATGGAATTTACAAACAACACCAGCACCCGGAGGGTTAGTCGGATAAAGATTCTGTCCGTCTAACCACACCCTTACACGGTCAAATCTAACTCTGGCTAATTGTGCAAACGCTGAATTGGCTGTTGACAGATTCCAGGTTAAAACTGTATTTTGCGAATTTCTCACAATCGTGCTCATATCAACAGTGGCCTTTATGCTTGGCATGTTTTGCGGCAAATGACCATTAAAGTTGGCCAGCGCAGCATACTCTGCCAATTGCAAATTAATGAGCTGGTTATTGTTGGTGCTTAAACCATTAAAATCAATAAAGTTTACCGGGTATGGGTAGGGAGTAAGCGCCCAATAAAAATAGGTGGCCTCATAGTTTTTAAGAAGTGTGTAAAGCGTAAGTTTGGTGTTGAGGTATTTTTGGTAAAACAACTTTTGAAGTTGTGCCATTTCGCCCTGATTGGTTTTTAATGTACTAACCAAATTAACGATGCTCTGGGTGTTGGCCTGTGAATATGCCAATTCCACCTGCGCACTCACTACTTTTTGACAAGCTTTTATGGTGGCAATTTTTGCGGCAGCAAGTGCTTTACCATACACCACTAAACAATCCAGTGCTGCCTTATAATCATCGGCATACTGAATGCCTGCAGTAACAAGCGGTGTCATTGATTGGTCGAGCTGAATCTGATAAACGTCCCAGGCCGCGGTGCTGTTAATAGAGTCGTAACCGTTTAAGCCCTGTGCACCCGCCGTGGCAGGATCGATGGGATTGTTCGGGTTTTTGATTCCGCTGGCAGCAGTGTATATAGAGTTAGCCAGCGTGTAAAGTTTATTTAAAAGGTCCATCAGTTTTTTTAAGTTCTTCATCGCATCAACAGTGGCGGATGCGGCTTTTGCTGCCTGAACGGCTTCTATGGCTCCTTCGGCCGCCACAGGTGCTGTTTCTTCGTTACCTGTTGCCATCCCGGCAATGCCAATGCCAAAAGTAACGAGCGCTTTACCAATATCTATAATGGCTTTAAATATTTCTTTTTCCTTAAACTCCGGAATTCCAACGTCGTTTAAATTATTGCCCTGTGTTACCACCTGAATCTGTTGAAGCTGAAAATTTTCGTTGGCTTTGTTTTCTGCATCAAGGGCACTTTGATATTCTTGTTGTGCCTGTGCCAGCAACGATGTGTAATTGGCCACATCGTTCTGATAAATGCCTTGCATGGTTTGTGCCACGTCAATAAAGTTTTTATCAACCTGTGTGGCAGTAAATAAGGTAAGGTAGTTGTTGTAATTATTAGTGAGTTCGGTGTTGATAGTGGAAATAAGAGCTTCGTAAACAGAACCATTTAACTCCGGCACATAATGTCCACCGTTGTTTTGCGCTGTAATTGACGATTTAATAAACATGCTAAGACTCGACGATTGAAAAAACAATTGTACAAATTCCTGATGTTTATAGGTAAACGAAGCGCCTGCCCATTGATTTACCCAGACCAGAATATCCACGGCAATTTCGGCGGCTGTGTCGTTACACAGGGCTGCACAAATAAAGCTGTTGCTCAGGTAAAAATTCTGGTCATC
>JADLED010000002.1 GCA_020846335.1 Bacteroidia bacterium | reverse complement strand
TTTTCAGCAAAAGGTTTGTTTACCTCTATGCCCGAAAAATCATAGCTTTCAAATAAGCCAGCATCATCGTAAAGACTGATGGAGATCGGTAAAAAGAGTTTGTCATCAATGTATAAAACCGCTTTTTTGCAAAAGAGTGTTGGCACTTTTATTACGCGGCTTTTTTTAATGTATCCGTAATCATTTAGTAAATTATTTTTAAAATGGATGAGGTAATTGTTCACCCCCAGTTTACTGGCAATACTTCCAACAGTTTCGTTATCGCCCACTTTATAATCCGTGTAAGAATAGGCTTTGTTTTCGTATTCTAAAAAATAGCAGTTATACCCATTTTTAAGTAGTTTGCCCCTGCACACAAAATTAGTAATACCTTCTTTGTCTTTACTAATGGTAAGCGCAATAGAATTACCAATAAATTCGTATCCTAATTCATTTATTGTATAATGTTGATTTTTTCGCATCAGGTTGCCGGTTGGGTCGAGCGAAAGTGTTACATAAGGAAAAACGTGTTGCTTAACGTAGGCACGCGTTTTGGATTGTTCGGCATCGTATAAAATTTCCAGTTTTTTAATCCGGTTGATAAAATACAATTTGCGTGGCAATGTTTTTAGTTTTACTTCGGAAGAAGCGGTGCAAAAATTTTTATCCAATCGTTCAAGTGCCGAAATTTTAATGCGAAGGGTTTTCACATTTTTAATGGAATCAAACATTTGGTGCAATATCCGGGCCGGTTTCAAATCAGAACTATGTCTGAATGAAAATAAAGTGAACAGTGTTAACAGCAGAAATGAAAATAACTTTAGCTTCACAATTGAATGGGGTAAAAATAACTAAAAACAATTAGTTATTTTTGAAAGCCTAATAAACTTACTATGTCTATAATTGGTATTATCCCTGCACGTTACACTTCCTCCCGTTTTCCGGGCAAACCGCTGGCTCTCATTAACGGAAAATCGATGTTGCAACGTGTTTACGAACAAACCCGCAAATCAACATTATTGAATGAGGTAATTGTTGCCACCGACGATGAGCGCATTGCCAACCATGCCACCACTTTTGGAGCCACAGTGGTAATCACTTCTCCCAATCATCCCAGTGGCACCGACCGTTGTTTTGAAGCATACAACTTAAATGGCAAACACTACGATTACGTGATTAATGTTCAGGGAGACGAACCGTTTTTAGATCCTCAACAAATAGATTCAATGGCAGCAGCTTGTAACAACGGCGCCGAAATTGTTACGCAAATGATTGTGTGTAATAACCACGAAGTACTTTTTGATACCGGAGAAGTAAAAATTACTCTCAACACTAACAACGAAGCACTTTACTTTAGCCGCAGTGTTATTCCATACATTAAAAATGTGGACGAAAAAGAATGGCACAAGCACCACACCTATTACAGGCACGTGGGCATGTATGGCTATCGGGTAGACATACTCGAAGCCATAAGTCGGTTAAAACCATCAGCTCTCGAAAAAGCGGAGTCGTTGGAACAATTGCGCTGGCTCGAACACGGCTATAAAATCAAATGCGTGGAAACAACATTTGATAGCCATTGTGTGGATACCCCGGAGGACATTGAAAAGGTTTTGAAGCTAATGCAAAAGCACTAAGTTTTTGGCACAACCCTACGATATTTCAATTTCAGAATTTAATTACCAGCTTCCACAGAACCTGGTGCCTGCCTATCCATTGGAGCGGCGCGAAGATTCAAAACTGTTGGTTTATAACGGCAATACAATCAGTCAAACTCATTTTAAGCAAATACAAAAATTTCTTCCCGAAAATGCTTTGTTGCTTTTTAATAATACACGTGTAATAAGCGCCCGCCTTACTTTTGAAAACGAAAAACAGCAGGAAATAGAAATTTTTTTATTGGGACCAACCGATTACTCCAACACCGAACCAGGAACAGCCATGCAGGCAAAAGGAAGCGTGAACTGGAATTGTTTGGTGGGGAATTTAAAACGCTGGAAAGAAGAACAACTGGTTTTAAAAAACAATGAGGTTGAATTAACTGCCAACATCGTTACCAAAAATAAAACGTCCATCGAAATAAAATTTAACTGGCAACCCATTTCGTTCACATTTGCTGAGGTAATAGAATCTCTTGGGCAAATACCTATTCCCCCCTATTTTGAAAGAGACAGCGAAGCCTCTGACAAAGAGCGTTATCAAACGGTTTATGCCAGGCATTCGGGTTCGGTGGCCGCACCTACAGCAGGCTTGCATTTTACCGAAGAACTTTTGTTGCAACTCAGAGCCGCCGGCACAAAAACATTGTCGCTAACCCTGCACGTTGGCGCCGGAACTTTTAAACCCGTGAAAAGTGAAACATTGCAGGGCCATGACATGCATGCCGAATGGATGGACATTGATTTGGAATCCATTCTTGAAATAAAAAATTCACTAGGTAAGCCCATTATAGCAGTAGGCACCACTTCGTTGCGTGCTTTGGAAAGTATTTACTGGATGGGCGTTAAAGCGTATCATCAGCCACACATAAGCCTTCACGCTCTTGAAATAGGGCAGTGGGAGGCCTATGAATTAGGTGCTAAGGCCATAGGAGCTGAAGAAAGTCTTCAGGCGCTGATAAGTTGGTTGCAGCAAAACGGAATAAACAAACTTACCTGCCGCACGCAAATTCTCATCGCTCCTCCTTATCAATTAAAACTTGCCAAAGGCATCATTACAAATTTTCACCAGCCGCAAAGCACCCTGCTTCTAATAGTGGCGGCCATCACAGGCCCAAACTGGCGGAACATTTACGATTACGCCCTTAACAACAAATTTCGTTTTTTAAGTTATGGCGACTGTTCCTTGCTGTTGGCTAAAAGCAATGATTAAAATAAATGAAACCGTGTATTTTTGTTATTTTTTAATAAAACCAAGCACATTCCGCCACATTTAAGGTACATTGGCTGCTGTTTTAAGGCAGGAATTAAAAAAACCGTTTATCTTTGAATAAATAATTTTAAAAAAACGACTCCGCAACCAACCATTTCAAAATTTGGAAGCTATAGCATTTAAAGAAGACACTAAACTTTAAAAAAATAACCATGAAAAAAATCTTACTATTTGTATCGGCATTAACCTCCGCTTTCGCAGCAAATGCGCAGTTAACACAATCCAACAACGCTCCTGCAGCGGGCGAAATTTATACCATGTACCGTTGCGATTCGGTTAGCACTGTGCCAGGTGCCGCCGGCGCCAATGCCAATTGGAATTTTTCGTCGCTTGCCACCTTTACCAATTTGGCAAGAAACTATTCGGTAAGTGCTGTAAGCACCACCACGTACCCTGCAGCTAATGTAGGAGTGGCTTCTGGCATTAATGACGCTTCCTATCTGGCATCTTCAAGTGCATCGTTAGCGTATTACGGTGGAAACATAGCCGCAGGTGCCATTGTTGGCAATATCACCTATACCTCAGCGGCAGTTAATGCCATTTATCCAATGAACTTAAACACCAGCACTACAAGCGTAATAGGCGGTTCACTTTTCATTTCTGCATTGTCGCTAAACGGTACATTTACCGGTAGCAGCAGTGTGGTGGCCGATGGTACAGGCACCATTACCCTGCCGGGAGCAGTTACATTTACCAACACCATGCGCGTGGTAACCAACCAAACCATTTTTGTGGCTGCAAGTTTAGCCAATGCCACCATTACACAGGTAAATTACAATTATTATGTTATCGGAATTAAAGCACCGGTTTTAACTATTTCGACTTCAACAGCCGTTGTAGCGAGTTTGTTGGGACCTTCCACTACTACCCAAACTGCGGTTTCCAGACTAAAAAATCCAACTTTAACTAACCCAAGCACCGGCATTGATAACAATGGAAGTAATGCCGAGTCTCTTTCACTATCCGTGTTTCCAAACCCTTCAAGCAGCACAATTAATTTTAGCACAACCACTCGTGTGTCGGGCAGTGTGTGTGTTTATGATTTAACAGGTAAACTGGTTGAAAAAACAAACTTTACCGAAGGCAAAGCCAGAGTGGATGTTTCTTCTTTCCAAAAAGGTCTTTACATTTACTGCATAATTGCCGAAGACGGAAAAAAACTGAAATCGGGTAAAATTACGGTGGGTGAATAGAAAATAAAATTTTTTAAGAAGCCACTCAGTAATGGGTGGCTTTTTTGTTTAAGCAGATTAACAAAAAGATATATGAACATAGAAGAGAAAATAAATGCGGACATAAAAACCGCCATGTTGGCCAAAGATGCCAAAAAACTGGAGGCTCTCAGAGCAATTAAATCAGTAATACTTTTACTTAAAACCTCACCCGAAGGATTAACCGAAGACAGCGTGAACAAAGCCCTGCAAAAAGAAGTGAAAAAACGCAAGGAAACCGCCGACATTTACGTGACACAAAATCGCCAGGATTTGGTGGAGGTTGAATTGTCGCAGGCCGCTGTTATTGAAGAATATTTGCCAAAACAAATGAGCGAAGAAGAAGTAAAGGCCGAATTAACTAAAATTATTGCCACTGTTGGCGCCAGTGGTCCCGGCGATATGGGCAAAGTAATGGGAGCCGCTTCCAAGGCCTTTGCCGGCCGTGCCGATAATAAAATGGTATCGGCATTGGTAAAACAATTGTTGGGATAATTTAAGCAATCACACAAAAAAAATCCCCGAAACATAATTCGGGGATTTTTTTTGTACCAATTACTGGCGGTGCGAAAATTTAATGGGCAGTTGAAAGTAGGTTTTAACCGGCTGTCCGTTTACCTTAGCAGGGGTTTTAAATTTTGGGATAATAGAAACCACCCTCAAGGCTTCCTCATCCATGCCAAAACCCATGCTGTTTAAAAGTACAAGGTTGGTAACTTGTCCGCTTTCGCTCACCACAAATCTTACATACACTGTGCCACCTCTGCCAGCATCAGAGGCAGGTTCAGGGTACTTTAAATGCGAACCAACAAAATTGTAAAGCGCTTTTAATCCACCGTCGTATTCAGGTTGGCTGTCAACACTGTACATGGGTATAACACTACCTGTGGACGGAGGTATGGCAGTGCCGGTACTGGTTATGCTCGTAGAAAAATTTCCGGTTCCGGTAACTTCTGTGGCCGGTGCGGTGTTGGTAGAAACCACCTGATGTTCGGTTGTTACAACGGTTTCATTTCTTAAAGTATCAATAACCGTTGTGTGTGCGTTTAGTTCGGTAACCTCAGCGGGGCTTGCAGGAGTGGTACTTCTTGCTTGAGATGGCGCTTCGGGTTCGGGCTCTGGTTCAGGTAATTTAAAAGTGGTGTATATCAATTTAGGATCAGGTGTTAATTGCCCGTCGTTGAGATGAGGGTCAACAATGTTGTTGTGGTTGCTTAAATAATACGCTATTAAAATAAAGGATCCAAAACCCAACACCATAAATCCTATGGATTTAAAAAGGGTGTTGCCGTAGGTTGAGCGGATGGCATAAGCGCCATATTGTTTGTTGCGGTTAGCAAAAAGGATGTCATTCAACTTTTGCTGGTTGTTCATCAGGTAGCTCATAATTTTAAAGTTTAATTGGTTACAAGTAGAAAACTTTCATGCAAAAGTGGAATTTGATTCTGATGTAAAATTATGTACATGCTCCTTCAAATAAAAGCAACAGCTTAAATGTGGTGGTTTTTTGTTTTTAAGTGGAGCGTTGTAAAATAAAAACGGTAATTCCGATTAACGCAAAATGGTGATGTCGCCTTTTACAAATTTGCTTTTGTCGGTGGATTTAAAAAACAGAATGTAAAAATAAGTTCCGTCTGCAAGCTCGGCGCCAAGCCACTTTCCGTCCCATGGTGTGTAACTTTGTTTTTGATGGTGAACCCGCTGCCCCCATTTATTAAAAATTTCCAACTCAAAATCGGGATAGTATTGCAGGTTGCTGATGAGTAATAAGTCGTTATACAAATCATCGTTTGGCGAAAAGTATTTTGGCACACCAACTCCACATTCCTCTTTATCAATGCTGTAATTTAAAATTGTGTCTTTGCTTAGTGTTGAAGTTCCCTTTTTGCGTTTTACACTGATGTGCACATTGTGATCGCCTTTAGAGAGTTGATTTAGAGCATAAACATTTTTTTCACCTGTGCTCCAATCCACAAAAACCGAGTCGCTGCTTTCTGTTCCTGCAATTTTTAGTAAAACGCCGCCTTTTTCGCAAATTTCGGCAAAGGTATTAAGGGTAAAGCTTAAACTCAACGCAGTTTGCGAATGGTAATTTATGGCTGCTAATAAAAGCAAAAGTGTTAATATGTAAGGGCTTCTTTTACGCATTGCTAAAGGCAAGTTTAAAGGTAACTAAAATATTTTATTGGCTTAATTGGCTCTTTTTATTTTAATTGTATATTTACGAAACACTTATGAAAAATATTATTGAACAGGTTAGTAAAGAGGCCTTGATGGATGAGCTTACCAGGGAAAGATATGTTCGTAAAACCAACAACGGCAGCAACGAAATCTACATTATCACACACCACAATTCGCCCAATGTGATGCGTGAAATTGGCCGTTTGCGCGAAGTTACCTTTAGGCACGCGGGCGGGGGAACCGGTTTGGAAATTGACATTGATGAATTTGATACTTGTTCGCATCCCTACCAACAACTGTTGGTTTGGAACCCTGAGGATAAAGAGATTGTTGGGGCTTACCGTTTTATTTTGTGCAAAGATGCCGAGTTTAAGGATGGCAATATAAATCTGGCCACAACCGAGTTATTTACGTTTAGCGAAAAATTTTATAAAGAATACGTGCCCTACACCATTGAATTAGGCCGCTCGTTTATTCAACCGCTTTATCAACCCGGCGAAAACATGCGTAAGGGATTGTTTAGCCTCGATAACCTGTGGGACGGACTGGGCGCCATTTTGGTGGACAATCCATCGCAAAAACATTTTTACGGCAAAGTAACCATGTACACCGATTTTAATGTGCAGGCGCGCGATTATATTTTGTCTTTCTTAAAACATTATTTTCCTGATAACGAAAATTTGGTTACTCCCATTCATGGTATCAACATAAAAACAGATGTGAGCAGTTTTTTAAAAGAACTGTCCACCCTGAGTTATAAGGATGGGCATGCGCTGCTTAATAAAAGCGTGAGGGCCAACGGCGAAAACATTCCGCCACTGGTAAATGCCTACATGAATTTAAGTCCCACCATGAAAAGTTTTGGAACCGCAATTAATCCTACCTTTGGTGGAGTAGAAGAAACCGGAATACTTGTTACTATGGCCGATATTTACGAAAGTAAAAAAGAACGCCACGTAAACTCGTATCTGATAGAAAAGGGTCTTCTGTAAACACATGCTGATTAAAACATCAAAATTTAAACAAAGCGCCTCGAGCATACATGGCTGCCCTAAAACCGCCATGCAGGAATATGCCTTTATTGGCCGAAGCAACGTTGGTAAATCGTCGCTCATAAACATGTTGTGCAATAACAACAAACTGGCCAAAACGTCGGCCACACCCGGAAAAACACAGCTCATTAATCATTTTTTAATTAACGAAGAATGGTTTTTGGTGGATTTACCTGGTTATGGTTATGCCAAAACAGGCAAGGAAAAGCGCGAAAAGTTTGCCACCATTATTTACGATTATTGCAAAAAGCGCGACAATCTGGTGTGTTTGTTTGTGCTTATAGACAGCCGCCTGCCGCTTCAAAAAATTGATTTTGAATTTATGATGTGGTGCGGCGAAAACGAAATACCTTTCTCGATAATTTATACCCAGGCCGATAAAAACTCCAAGGCCGAATTGGCAAAACACATCAAAAATATTGAAAAGGAACTTTTGGAACATTGGGAAGAAATGCCCAACACTTTTATATCGTCGGCCGAGTCAAAATTAGGTAAGGAGGATATTCTGGATTTTATTGAATACAATTACAAGGAGGTTAACGCCAACCGTACTAAATCCGCTAAGTAATCACTCAATGACTTTGCAACCAAAAATTACCAGCGACTGGGAACGACTTCAATCCAAACTAAAAGAACGTTTTGAAGAGGAAATGGATTTTGATGCCATTTTATTTTTAATAGGATTGCAGGAATTGGGCAAGCCTTTTAAGAAATACAAAAAAGATGAGAAGCTGGAGGTGATGCACGTTGCCATTTGTACCTTGCTGGAGCCTTTTGGGTTTTACGAGTACGAAGGCCGTGATGCCGATGGTTGGCCACACTGGAAGCTAATGGAAAACATCCCATTTTTAGATGCCAAACAACAAAATAAACTCATTATCGATGCCATTATCGATTACTTTAAACGCGAGGAGTTTATTTAGTTAATCTGAATCTTAAACTAATCCAAACAATTTCAAGGTTACCAGGTAAGCAACTATTCAACCACCACTTTGCGGTTAATTAAAGAATTTCCATCCTGGCCAACAATAAAATAAATGCCTTTAGCAAGTGTGTTAACTAAAACCGTATGGTTGTTTAAAGCATTTAATTCAAAACGCTGAATCACCTGACCAAGTTCGTTTATCAAACTTAAATGAATATCATTCGGATAAGTAATTGTAAAATACCCATTAGCCGGATTTGGAAAAATAACTAGTTCAGTATCGCCAAACCAATTTGAAGCAATTCCGTTGCAGGCATTTACCTTAACCTGCACGGTGCTTGTATTTGTGCAACCGTTTAAGGATATGCCGGTTACCACATAATTTAATGTGGTTATCAGCGAAGAAGTTACAACTATGGAGGCGCTTGTGGAGGCATTGCTCCAACTATAAGTAGACGCTCCGGAGGCTGTTAATACCACCGACTCGTCTTTACAAATTACAGATCGGCTCGCCACTGTAACAACCGTAGGATTAGCATTTACAATCACCTGAATGGTATTAATGGCAGCACAAGTAATGTTGCCGGTAGAAGTTTCGGTGGCTAGGGTATAAACAGTTCTCACATTTGGCGTAACCGAAATCCCCGGAAATGGATTGTTAGGCATCCACGTATAATTTGAAGCGCCGCTTGCTACCAAAGTGGCAGTAGCACCATCGCAAATAACCGTGTTACCACTAATGCTCACATTAGGTGAAAACACATCCACACTAACAGTTTGCGAATTACTGCAATTGTTACTTGTGCCCGTAACCGTGTAAATGGTTGAAGAAACAGGAGCATCCACAATTACAGTTGTTGTGGCACCGTTGCTCCAACTGTAAGTGTTGGCACCACTGGCTTGTAAAGTTGCCGATTCACCGGCACAAATTAAATTACTGCTTGCGCTGACGCTAACTGTAGGACTTGGGATAGGAAGAATAACCTGATTTGCCGAGGAGGTGCAACCAAAAGAATTATCACCAATTACCGTATAAAGAGTTGGAATGTTAGGGGTTACGGTTACACTATTGCCCGAAAGATTACCCGGAGACCAGGAATAGGTTAATCCACCACTTGCCGTTAAAATAATCTGATCTCCTTCACATGGAACAGAATTACTTGCCACCACGCTAAGTGTTGGGTTAGGATTGGTAGCCAAAGCAAATGAAGTGCCACCAATACAACTGCCCAAATATCCAATTACAGAGTAAGTGGTATTGGAGGATGGTGAAACAATAAAAGTAGAACCGGAAAAACTACCGGGCAGCCAGGTATATGTGCCGGCACCTGAAGCCGTAAGTGAAGCAGGACTTCCGGAGCAAACAACTGAGGAAGTTGAAGCAATTATTACCGGCAATGGACTAATTGAAATACTTTGAACAGTTGTAGAAGTACCACAGGCATTAGAACCCGATAAAGTATAGGTATTTGTTACCGTTGGCGAAAAAGCCACCCCGTTAGAAACCCCACCCGACCAGGTATAAGTGTTGGCACCACTACCACTCAATGTTACTGTACCTCCCAAACAAACTGTATTACTACTGGCAGCCGCTGTTAAATTCGGAGCAGCATTATTAACCACTACATTTATAGTTGAGGTAGCGTTACAGGTTGGAGAAATAGAACCCAAAACAGTGTAAATGGTACTACTTGTTGGGTTTACAACAATACTCGACGAATTAGAACCATTGTTTGCCCATGTAAAACTGCTCACACCACTTGCACTAAGTGTTGCAGAACCGCCTGTACATATACTGCTTGCCGGGCCATTAATAATTACCTGAGGGGCAGCACTCACACTTACCGTTACCGGCGTTAAGGTAGAAAGGCAGCCAATACTTGTGTACAACTCAATCCGGCCAATACTCGATGCCTCCGTCCACAAATCCTGAGGAGCTGTGGTGGCAAGTATGTACTGCATACCTAAACGGTTAAGCGCTGTGGTGTAGGTGCCTATCGATGCGGTAAAGGGTCCCGCTGAACCGTAAGACGTTGTGTAGTTGCTGCCATTAGACCTGCAACCCAGCACGCCAATTACTTCACCCGCCATAATTGGAATGTAAACCGGAATGATAGTGGCACCAGGAACGTTAGTGACATAATACAGCGTATTAAAACTATTGGTAGTGCTGGCATAAGTAGGAGGATTTGTTGGAAATTTTAAAATTGCAATGCTTGAGTTTCCTGTACCAACATCGGTTGGAACGCGCACTCCTGTGATGATAAAAGAAGTTGGTGCCGTAAACCACATTCCACGCGTGTTGCCTGAGTATGGACTTGCGTAAGCCGGTAAGCCAAGTGATGAGGTACTTGCCACGGAGGCTTGTCCAACATAATAGGTAGCACCAGACGTAAGCGTTGGGGTAACAAACACAGAGCCCGTGTTCAGGGCATTACCACCAAATGAATTCGTGTACCAGCCAGTGCCCAGAGTAGAAGCGCCGGAAGCAGTAAGGGTAAAATTACTGCTTGACACACAGGGCGCAAGGGTTACACCACTTATGCTTGGAGCCGGTATGGTGCAGGTTTGTGCGTTGAGTTTCAGAATACAACTCAAACCAATTAACATAAAAAACGCAACTAAATTTTTCATTTTTTTCATAGGGTGATGTGTTTGTTTTGACTCAGTTTCTAAATTAAAATTTCAACGTGATTGTTTAATTAAAATTAGTTCTGGAGATAGTTAAAATTAATGATTTTTATCAGAAAAATGGAATTTTGTTAAAAAAAATTAAAATTCAGTGTTGTATTAATAAATATTAATTCGATAATTGCAGAACGATTTATGAATAGTCAGCAAGACTTTCTGAAATAAAACAACCAAAAATTGTTTATAGAGTTCATAAAAATTGGTTCTGGTTAAACGAAATTAAAAATACCCAATAGCGGGTATTGTTGTAATAATTGGCTAAGTGCAAATTTGTTTCAGGTAAAAAGTATCACAATGGCAAATAGATTACAATACAAAAAAACAGATGGAATAACTTTGCTACTAAGGGGTTTATCTCATCAGATGAATAAAAAACGGACGTTGCTAACTGCCCTTAGCCTATTCGTATGTCATCTTTTTTATTCGCAAAACACCACACACACAACCGTAACCAAAACCATACTCGAAAATTTAGGTACCAATGTTAACTCTTCCGCGCAGGAATTACTACCAGTTATTTCAGCCGACGGTAACACAATTTATTTTGTTAGGGATGGCCACAGTAATAATTTTTCGGGGCAGGATGTTTGGTATTGCAATAAAAACAGTAATGGCACCTGGGGTCCGGCTATCCATCCAAGAGAACCAATTAATCATTCAGGAAAAAGCTCTAACGTTTTTAATATTTCTGCCGACGGTAACCAACTCCTTGTTCGCGGTTCGTTTGAAGATGGTGAATATGAAGGCTCCGGCCTGTCGGTTATTGTAAAAAATAAAAAAGGCGAATGGAAAGACCCTAAAAAACTGGAAATTAAAAACTTTAATAAGTATGCTGACCTGGGCAGTTACAGCGGTGCTTTTTTAACTCCCAATGGAAAAACACTCATACTCTCATTTTCTGAAACCTCTAACAACGAAAAAAGTGAATTCTATGTTAGTCATTTGATCTTAAAAGATAATTGGAACAAACCAAAATCCATAAAAGATTTTACAAAGTTTGTAGGAAAAGCACTCAATCACAATACCTGGACCGAACCTGAAAAAATTAAATCTCTCAGTTTGCGGGAATATAGCGAGTTTGCACCATTCATGGCCTCCGATGGCGTTACATTTTATTTTTCGTCCGGTAGGCCGGGCGGATTTGGTGGGCAGGATATTTGGATGGCAAAGAGATTAGACGACACCTGGCAAAACTGGTCTGAGCCGGTTAACCTGGGCGCAACCATTAATTCAGAAGATTGGGACGCATATTATACCTTAGATGCAAAAGGCGAAGAAGCGTACATGGTATCAAGCAAAAACACCGTGGGCGGAGGCCCGGATATCGTTAAAGTAAAACTTATAAAAGAACTACGCCCAAACCCCGTGGTACTTATTAGAGGCAAAGTATTTAATGCCAAAACAAAAGAACCTCTGGGTGCCAGCATCGAATACGAAAACCTGAGTGATGGTAAAAACGTGGGCGTGGCTGCCTCAGATCCAAAAACCGGAGAATACATCATTGTGTTGCCTTACGGGAAAAATTACGGATTTATGGCTTATGCCGAAAAACACATTTCTGTTTCAGACAATCTGGATTTAACGTCGGTAGCTGAATACAAAGAAATTGTTCGAGATCTTTACCTGGTGCCTTTGGAAGTAGGTTCAACCATTCGTTTAAACAACATCTTTTTTGACGTGGCCAAAGCCACCCTTCGCCCCGAGTCGTATCCCGAACTGGAGCGTTTGGCAGGCCTTATGTCGCAAAACGGCAAAATGCTCATCGAACTTTCAGGTCATACCGATAATGTTGGTTCAGACGATGCCAACCTTAAATTATCAGAAGACAGGGCAAAATCAGTAACCGATTACCTTATTACATTGGGCGTGGATGCAGGCCGCATTTTAGCAAAAGGGTATGGCGAAACAAAACCGGTAACCACCAACGATACTGAAGAAGGAAGACAGTTAAACCGCAGGGTGGAATTTACCATTATGAAGAACTAAAAATACCCACTATTGGGTATGTTAGGTTATATATATGAAATATACTTTTGTTAAATCAATTAAAAAGAAAAGCATGAAAAAAACATTTATTCTATTGTTTTTGGGCCTGTTTACAGGTAAAATAGCCCTGGCACAAAATGTTGGCATGAGTTGTCAGTATTTTCCGGGTGCACAGGTGGGCCGTGTAAGTGTAAAAACAAGTCATTATGGTAAATACGCCTATGGTGCCGGTTTGCCGCTACTAATGATTGATCGCGTGAGTAACCACTGGTACACCAATATGGATTTTAGCGCATTGTACTATGGTGCCACACAAACCAATAAAGCAAACGATAATCAACTAAAAATTTCAAAAGCCGAAGGAGCTGTATCTGCATTCAGACTGGGTTACCTGTGGGGCGAAGGCGACCAGTTTCGTATGGGTGGTAACCTAAATTTTGGATGGAACACTTCCAACCTCGATTCGTTGATTAAGCCCATGGATCACATGCTTCGCAACAAACGTGTTTACCTGAATTACGGTTTAGGAGTAATTGCCTATAAAAAATTCGGCAAATTCAGGGCAGTAGGCAAGGTAGGCTATGAATTATACCGCCGCAAAGGCTTGCTCAATGGAGGTTCTGGTTTTTATTTTGAAGGAACCGTTGGATACTCGTTCTACCAAAAATATGGCATTTCGGTTATGCCTTGCTTTTACAGCAAAAGTTTAACCTACACTCCTCTTACAAAATCCGGTGGTACAGTGTTGCCAGAAGACAAAGCAAAAGTAAGAGCTTTTGTACTCAGAGTAGGTATAACAAAATTCTTTTAATCAGTAACGGATGAATAATATAAAGATGAATAGCATGAAAAAATTATTATATACAGCAGTTATCGCCTTATTAGGTTTAACATCGTACAATTTAAAAGCGCAAAGTGTTTCCTACACTTATGTTCGTAACGACCCGTTCGATATGAAAAACTTCTCGGGGTCTATCGATCCGTTTTTTATCGACATCAACGGTCACAACTCCTACGCTTTTGGTTGGGGATTAAGGGGAGAATACATGATGGGCAAACGCCTGATGTTTAACGCCGACGGTCGTTTCGGATTTGGTACAAATTTATTTCGTAAATCAAACAACAACACCCTTAACTATTTTTATTTTGAAGGTGGCATGGGTTTAATACTTCTAAACAAAGCACGTAACCGCAACCTCCCAATTATTTTAAGTCAGAGCACTTCAGGCAATGTGCGCACCACCGTTTCAATTCGTGGTGGCGTGCCTGCCAAAGTACGCACCATAATTGCCCTACACGGTGGGTTTTATCAATACACCAATTCTTTTAAACTGGATGCCAAGTCAATTTCCGATAGCATTCTGACCTTTAACAGTAATGGTGTTACCACTACTATGAGAGATGCCTCTGCAGGAAAAAACTCTTCAGTATTCACCTATACCACACTTGAAACAGTTAATAGCAAAACGGTGATTAACACGGCCACAGCCGATAAAGTAGGTGCTATTGCCATTACCTCAATTTATGGTGGATTTAATTTCAGAAGCATTCGTAATCTGGTAATTGATGTGGATGGATACGGTATCCGCAGCAACGTGGGACTTTCTGATTTCTTTATTGACGTGATGTTTGCCCCTGTGGTAGCACTCAAAAACTTTAAAGGAGCTGATGGTGTAACTTACGATGTAAAATACCAAAACAAAACGCCTTTTGGCTGGAGAATTGGTCAGTTTATTCGTCATCCAAAAGAACAGGGCTTTAGCTTTAAATGGGAATTTGGCACACGTCCGGGCTTCAAAGCCGACAAATCGAGCAGCATACCTATTAACTGGAGAAATGCTTATTTTATGATGACTTGCGGACTTTACATTCCACTTAAAATTAAGCCAATGTACATGGGCGAATAAAAATTAAACAAGACAACTCAAAAAAAATCCGCTTCTGTGAGGGGCGGATTTTTTTATTGCCCCAAGTAAAAAGTTCGTTCACTCATTCATTGTACAACTTGCCTAAATCAAAACTTTTGTATTAATTTAATACTTAGCTTAGTAAAAAAATTGGTTATGCAAAAATATCGCGCAGTTATTATCGACGACGAAGAAGACAGCAGAAGCAACACCCGCAGCATGATTCAGAACTACTGCTCCGAAATTGAAATCGTTGGCGAAGCAGACAATGGCCCAAATGGTAAACTAAAAATTCAGGAATTAAAACCACACGTAGTTTTTCTCGACATTAACATGCCGGGCATGAATGGCTTTCAAATGTTGGAAGGAATTTATAACCGCGATTTTTGTGTGGTGTTTTTAACTGCATACAGCGAACATGGCATTACCGCAGTTAAAGCAGGTGCCACCGATTATTTACTAAAACCACTCATGCTTAGCGAACTGCAAAATGCCGTGCGCAAAGTGGTGCAGCACTACGAAACCAAAGGCGGCCAAGGTGTTGCAAAACACGACGATAAAAACTTGGTACTTATTAATCACAGCAAAGGCTTTACACTGGTTGATTTTAAAGACATAGTGTGGCTCGAAGCCAGCGACAATTACACCAACCTTTACCTCAACGGACAGAAAAAAATAATTGCCAGCAAAACCCTGAAAGAGTTTGAAACCATTTTACCCGACACTGAATTTTTTAGAATACACCGCTCAGCACTCATCAATATTAATTTTGTGAAAGAATACAGCAATCACGAAGGCGGCGAAGTAATTCTAAGCGATGGCACCCACGTTCAGGTAAGCAAAGCCCGCACACAAGAGTTTTCCGAGTTTATTAAAACCAAATCGGTTTCACCAAAATAAAAACATTAATTAAACATTACATGAAGCCTGTTTTACGGGCTTTTTGTATTTTTATACTTTATGCTCCCTGCAATTGGGCAAAGAGAGTAATTGTTAAGAACGGTGAACCTTTTTAAGTCATACCTATTTATTTTTACGGCTTTAATTCCGCTAATTTACCGTTCCCAAAATCCATCCTTCAATTTTCAAAAACTGGGCAGCGAAGAAGGATTAAACAATGCCAACATTTTTAACATTGAGCAGCACAAAAACGGGCTCATGTACTTTACCACACAAAATGGAATTTTTTATTACGATGGCTACAGCTTTAATAAACTTGAAATAGACAGCCTCAAGAGCAATGCCTTATTAAGCGTATCCATAAAAAACGACGACGAGCTTTATCTGTCTATTAATAACGAAGGCATTGCCGGCTACAACCTGATAAAAGGAGAGTACAAACTTTTACCTGAATTCAAAGTAAACGATAATAATGCCGATAACTTTATCATCACCGAAAAGTATGCTTACCTCCTAACCTCAGGAATTAAATTACTCACCATCGACCGCAGCACCGGTAAACTCATCCCCGACGAATTAAAACAAAAAAATAAAATGAATGTGGCCTACTGTCTTTATAAAACCAAAGATGGGCGCATACTCATTGGCCGCAGTGATGGGCTTTACGAAATACAGGGCAGCCACCAGGTGCGCCTGCCTGTGTTGCAACAACTCACTGTAAATTCTCTAACACAAAACCGCGAAGGAAAAATATTGGCAGGTGCCGGCGGAAAAATTTATTTGCTCAATGGCAATTCAATTGAACAGGAAATAGCTCCGGTTTACAACACCAAAAGCCATACCTTTTTGCCCGATGGAGAAAGAAGTATAGATAAAATAATTGCCGATGATTACGGAAGAATCTGGTTCACTTCGAGTCCCGACGAAAACCTTTACCTCTACAAAAACAAAACTGTTTATAATATTTTTGAAGCATTAGGAATCCCGCCGACGTTAATTAATTGTGTGTTTAAAGATGCCCGCGAAAACATTTGGATTGGCACAATTAACGATGGGGTGTATTATATTCAAAATCCTTTTTTTAGCACAATTAATTTTTCCTACAACAACAAAAACCTTAACGTTAACCAGGTTTACTACAAGGGCAATTTATTGGTGGCGGCCACCAGCAACGGTTTGTATGGCTTAAACGTTACCAACAATCAAACCAAAACCCTGTCGCAACCCGACGAAACCCTGCTCGAATCAATTAACAGCATTACCCAGTTTAAAAATGTGTTGTACTACACCAAGCGCAGTGAGTTGGATATTTCTCCCACCATTTTTTTCGATTCAAAAAACACCTACAAATTTAAGCCCATTATTGCTCGACAGTTTTACCCCATCGATAGTACCAAAAGTGTTTTGGCCGACTGGTTTGCCAACATATTGCTCTGCAACCTCGATGGTTCAAAGGTGTTAGACACGCTTATTTCCTTTACCGATTACCGCATGCAGGTAAATGCAATTTTAAAACACAATTCCATTTTGTATCTGGCCACCAATAAGGGATTGATTGAATACGATTTTAAAACAAAAAAGTACCGCAACCTGGTGCGCAACGAACTTAATTTTAATATTAACGATGTAGCTCTGGTTAACAATAAAATTTATGCCGCCCACGAAGCCGGAATCACCGATGTTTCGGAGAGAAAGTTGATTCAACAGGTGGGCAACTTCCGACTTAACAGCGTAAAAAAAATTAGGCAATACAACGATGAGGTTTGGCTGGCCACACTCGATGGTGTTTTTATTTGCGACCAAAATATGGTACCACACAAAACCCTTAACAAATCCAACGGCCTGCTTTCCAATTCGGTAAACGACATTTCGTTTAATGGCGAAATGGTGAGCATTGCCACGGCCCGTGGCGTTTCAAGCACCGAGTACCGCAACATCGTAAAATTCAACGCCAAACTCAATCCGGTAACCATCAACAAAATTATTTGTAACAACAAACAGTTTTTGCCCGTTAACAGTCTTTATACTTTTAAATCTGACGAAGAAAACCTGAGCATTTCGTTTTACAGTCCGTTTTACAACAAACCCAATAAACAATTTTTCAGATGGCGCACCGATAAAGGTGAGTGGAAGAACATCAACAACACCTCTTTTGAGCTAAACCTAAGTGGCGGCACACACGAAATAGAAATATCGGCATCGGCGGATGACATTGTATGGAGCGATAACACAATTATTAAAATTGTGAAAGAAGAAAAAATTACCGAAAAACAATCGCTTTATTGGTTAATTACTTTAGGAGGTTTAACCATCATCATTCTCATCAGTTCCATTTGGATCAGGCGTGTAAAAATTAAAGCCCGAAAACGCCTGCAGGACGAGCAACAGGTAAATCTGCTCAAACATCAGGCCATGAACGCCTTATTGAGTCCGCATTTTATTTTCAACTCGCTTACTTCTATTCAAAATTACATCAACACCAACAACAGTTTAAAAGCCAGCGAATACCTGGCCAAATTTTCGCGCCTCATTCGTATGATAATTGAAAAAGCGGCACAAAGCGAAATTACACTGCACGATGAGCTGGCAAGGCTAACCTATTACCTCGAACTGGAAAAAGAACGCTTTAAAAACAAATTTGATTATCAAATAAAACTCGACCCCGAAATAGATACACAAAACGTGAGCATTCCTAACATGATCATTCAACCTCACGTTGAAAACTGCATCATTCATGGTATTTTGCCAACACACCAGCATGGCACATTAACAGTGTCATTTAAAAAGGGAACCAAAGGCAAACTGCTTATTACCATTGAAGACGATGGCATCGGTTTAATCAAAGCCAGAGACCATGCCAAAGCCGGGCATAAATCGCTTGGTACCAGCACCATAAAAAACATACTCGAAATAAATTCAAAAATCAGCGGTAAAAAACAAAACGTTACAATGGTTGATAAATCAACATTTCAGCCACCGCAAAACGGAACACTAATAAGCATTGAACTTGAACTTTAAACCTGCTCACATATTAATTTTGGCCTTACTGCTTGTTGGCACTGCTTTATTTGGGCAGAACAATAACCTGCTGCCCGATACCATTCGTTATTGTCAGGGCGACACAACAGGTTCTATTGCCATTGTTAGTCCATTTGGCAACAAAACCACCGTGAGCTGGGAAACACCCATGGGTAAATTTGCCAACACCCGCAAAGTGCTGCCTTACAAACAGGGTAAATATTTTGTAAAAGTAAGTTCGCCACAATTTGTGCGTTCGCTTAGCGACAGTACTTATGTAAGAGTATATAAAAAACCCTACCTGCATTTAAAAGACACCGCAGTTTGCAAAGGACAAAGCATTTTGCTCGACGCTAAAAACCCCGGAGCTACGTATTTATGGAGCAATGGGGAAACCGGCCAACGCGCAAAAATATCTAACCCCGGAAAAATCTGGGTAAAAATAATGAGTGGCAGTTGCACCTTTTACGATACAGTTGTTGTTAAAAGTCCCGAAGGTTCGGGTGTAAATATAAATCCCGAATCGGTTTTCTGCCTCAACGACCAGTTGAAAATTCTAACAGTAAAAGCAGGAACAGGCACCAAAATACTCTGGAATACAGGCGCGGTAACACCCACTATTAACGTTACCCGAGAAGGAAAGTATTGGGTGAAAACCGAAAGTCCACTTTGTGGTGTGCGGGTAGATTCGGTTAAGGTAAAACTAAAGGCCTGTGAATGCGAAATGTTTATTCCGAACAGTTTTACACCTAACGAAGATAACCGCAACGATTATTTTTTTCCGACTACTCAGTGCGAATACTCTTATTACTCCATTGTAATAAACGACCGCTGGGGCAGTACCGTTTTTAGTGGCACCAGTGTAAATGCCCGTTGGGACGGACGCTTTAAAGGTAATTTGTGTCCCGAAGACATTTATTATTACCGCATAGAAACCACCGAAAAACACAGCGAAAAAAAGCAGGTGCGCGAGGGCCATCTTTCGCTTATTCGATAATATTCTGGATTCGAACTACTGTACTTTACTTAGTTTTGTTATTTACACAATAATTGTAAATTTATAGTATGAAGCGGATTATTTTACTGGTTTTAACAGGCATCGGTACTTATATATCCGCGCAGGAAAAACTTGGTATTGTCAACAGCAACTATTCCAGCAGCAACAGCATCTACCTTAACCCTTCCTCTTCGGTCGATTCAAAAACCTATATGCAGTTAAATCTGGCGGGTGCTAATTTTTCGTTGTTTAACAACATTGGTTACCTGCCCTGGTTCAGCGTTTGGCGCATGAAACGCCACGGTGGCGAAATTCAGTATCCTAAAATAAGTTCGCTTAAACTTAAAAAGTTTTTATATGCTACCGCCGGAATAGATGGCCCAGCATTTGTTATTAGCCACGGAAATATTGGCGCAGGGTTGTTTGTGCGTGCCCGCTCAGTGGTGGATGTGCAACGCCTGCCCTACGAACTCACTAATGCCTTGTTGCAGGACAATCCTTACGATAACTTTCCAAAGCAGGGCGATTTAAATATTCGCAACATCAAATTCAGTAACATGAGCTGGCTCGAATATGGCCTTAATTTTGGAATGATGCTGAAGAGTGAAAAAAAGGACGTAATAATCCTTGGAGGGAATTTAAAATACAACACAGGCATCAACATTTTTTATGCCAACCTGCAAAAGCTAAAAGGCAGCTATAACGACACCATGCTTAATTTGGAAGAACTCACCGGGAAATTAAGATACAACCAACCCGCCTTTAACACCGGCAGAGGATACGGGGCTGATTTTGGCATCACGTATAAGCGAATGCTTAAAACCGTTGACCGCTACTATCCACATACAAAAAAATCGAATTGCACCACGGTGGATTATAAATTCAAAGCAGCTCTTTCCCTGCGCGATTTGGGATACATTAAGTTTACACGCAACACTGTAAAATCAGAACTGAGCGCATCCGGCTATATAAATGCAAGCCGCGACACCACCCAATCCATGATCGAATCCAATTTAAATATTACCACAGCCGCTGGTAATATATGGGCCACGCTTCCCACCAATCTGTCTGCCCAATTCGACTGGAATTTCGAGAATCACATTTACCTTAATGGCACAGTTGTAAAAAACCTGGTGCCCAATGCGCTTACCGGCGTGCAAAGTCCCAATTTACTTTCCGTGTGTCCACGCGTGGAGTTTAAAAACTGGGAAGTAGCCCTGCCCTTTACCCTGCAAAAATTTATGTATCCCCAATTGGGTCTGGCTTTCAGGGTAAGAAGTTTTGTGTTGGGATTTGATAATGTAATACCACTCATTGCCATGAAACCCCGCACCTACGGACTAGGCGTTTACTTTAATCTCGGAATTTCGTTGTTTAAAAATCCGGCCTGCCGAAAGAGCCAGCGCATTGTGGACTGTCCGCCAAACACCATGACCAAGACTAAATCCGGTAAAAACAAACGCTGGATGTTCTGGAAAAAGAAACGCTGATAGAATCTTCCTTCAAATCAGAAATGATATATCACCGAACTCTCTATACCAAAACCATTTACTTTTTGTTTAATAAAATACCCGCCATCAAAAAGTGTGTTGGCTGAAATCTGATACAAAGGAGTAGCCTGAAATGAAAAATGTTGGCTAAGGCGTTTGCACAATCCCACTTTAAAGGCGAAAGTGTATAAATTCCTGTTCAAAAAACGGGTGCTCTTATGTTGAAGTTCATAACCGTTAGCATCAAGCAACACATAATTGGCACTTATTAAACGATTAAGCGAGGCGTTTAAACCCGGTTTAAGTTGAAAATGACGAAGTCTCAAAATGGTGGCAAAATTGAATCCGACGTTAAAGTAGTTCAAACGGTTTTTTACTTTCATACCATCTAGTTCATTAGGCGTGGTGGGCAGTGAAGTAGCATAGATTGGATTTCCCGGCACATAAGCGGTTGTGACTGTTCCGGGAAGATTTCCGGAAGTTTGTGAGGTGTCAACCACCGGAACATTTATTGTTTCGTTGTATATAAAATTGCGATAACCCGTTTGCACACTTAGTTCCAACTTATTTCTTAAAGTGGCGCCAAACTTAATACCTGGCGCATTCTGTGCATAATAACGGTTTTGATCTTTTCTGTTTTGTAGGTAATAACTATTAAAATTACTGGTATAACCTGTCGGGTGAACGTTCGCAGTGGTGTTGCCTTCAAATTGATAGGTGTGGGCCAGTAAAAGGTAACTTATATCAACAAAAAACTTTGGCGTTAAGGTTTTCGATTTGAGCCGGTATATTTTTTTTTCGGTAGCTGAGTTATCAATTAAGTTAATTGAATTATCCTGAGGCTGAAACAAACCCATAGGATGCAAATCAAGGTAGATAAGTGAATCTGTATTTAAAGTTGTTTTTGGGGAGGAAACAAAATCAGTATTATCGGAATGTACAGAGCCGGAATTTGATGTCGAATTTTCTGAACTTTTTGTGTTTATAGGTTTGGTTGTGTTGGATAAAATAACCGGAGATGATGCGATGTTTGTGGATGAGGTACTTGTCTCATCAGAATTTGTGGAGGCTATTAGCAAATTGTTTTTGCCTGACGAACCTTGCGCTTTAATTTGAACAGGCGTTGGGGTGGTACCCGATTGATTTAAATTATCATCGTCATTTTTAACTAAAGGATTTTCTAATGTCGGCTTTTTGTTGCTTGCAATTGATTCAGTAGTGGTAGCTTGCGGAACTTTTTTTACAATCGAAGCAGGAGCTGGTGTATCCTTTGTAACAAGCAATTGCTCAGGGCTGTTGGCATTATAAAAACCAAACATCACCGCCACAAGTATGGCAGCCACACCCGATACTGAATAAAAAAACAGCAATCGTTTTTTGCGTTTATGTACCTGCATTTTTTGAAGTACAGCGTTAAAAGAATCCTGCTCAGGCAAAGTTTCCAGCCCGCTCATTTTTTCTTTTAAATGTTTTTCAAACGTGTTCATTGTCATAATTAAACCAGTTTAGTTTCTTTATCTTTTATTTTTTCTTTAATAAGTGTGGCCATTAACCTGCGTGCTCGGGTGTACTGCGATCGGCTTGTACTTTCGGTAATGCCAAGTTTTTCGGAAATCTCTTTATGCGTAAAATCCTCAAACAAAAAAAGATTCAGAATGGTGCGGTAGCCCAGTGGCAATTCATTCAAACACAAAAAAATATCCTGCTCGTCAATCAGGTTTATTTCCTCATCCGCCATTTCTTCGCCTTCACTTATTTCCAGATTATGTGTGAACTTAATTTTATTATTTTTCTGAATATAAGTAAGCGCTGTGTTTGCAGCAATACGTTTTGCCCAACCTTCAAAACTTCCCTCAAAACGATAAGCATTCAATTTGGTAAAAATTTTAACCATGCTATCCTGTAGAATATCTTCAGCCTCAGCCCTGTCTTTAACATAACGCAAACAAATGGCCAGCAGTTTTGGGGCAAGCCAATTATAAAGAACAGCCATCGAAGGCTGATCGTTTTTTTTACATTTGGCAAGTATGTTCTCAAGCTCAGTCAACAGTGCTTTTGCAGCCAGCGTTCAACTTTTGTAACAACGCTTTGTGCTTTTGCTATAATGTAAAGTTAAAATTTAATAAAACAGTTTACGGCCAAATTTCAGGTACAATATCCTAACGCGTATCCTTCCAGATAAGCGTTTCGTTTTTGCGTTCACTAAAAAAATCAGTACACTTTCCGTCACCATAACCTGTAAAACCACCGTCCGGACAACAAATCAAATCGCAATGGCTATTAAACAGCCGGCTGGCTTGATCACAGCAAGCCGTTGCAGGAATGTAATATACCGTTTGACCCTTGTAGTCATAACGCCACACAGTAGCTGCAGGATTGGTAACAGGCTCCGATTTAATTTTAATAATGAGGTCCGAAATGCAAAGAGGAACATCGTCCGAAACGTTTTCTTTTTTTGAAGACGTAAATTTTGATCGAAGAAACGATTTTTCGCAGGAACTGAAAACTAACGTGAAACAAATAACAAATAGTGATAAACGAAAATACTTCATAATGTTTTGTGTTAAAGGATAAATAAAATTATTGAGTTTTAATAACAAGTTTGCCGCATTTAATTAATTGAGCCTGCTCATCTTCAATACGGTAAAAATAAACACCATTGCTCAGATTCAGTTCGGCGGACTCGTTGGGGCGCACATGTTTGGTAAGCACCAATTCGCCCAAAGCATTGTAAATTTTTAGTTCATATTTTTCATTCCTAAGGGCATTTTCTCCGGCATAAAGTGTAATTAAATTCGTGGCAGGATTTGGGTAAACACCTACATTATCAAAACTGGTTTTCACGTCTGCCAATCCCACCGTACTGTTTATTTTCACTTTAAAATTATCGAACTTCACATCCAGCCAGTTGTTTAAGGTAAAATATTTAAAGGCCAGATAAGAATTGCCACTTTGTGCCGGAATTGAGATATTGGTAACCAGGTGCCAAAGTCCGTCGTTTGTATAAGTACCATTTTGAAAAGAAAAAAGCTTAATAATGGAACTGGCCTGCGAAGGATTGTTCGAGCCTTTGAATAAATAAATACCAATCGTGTCAGAAGTTCCGGGTGTGCCAAAACCCGAAAAGTTAGTTCTTAGTGAGTCGATTTTTCCACCACCGGCAAAATTAAATACCGGCGACACATACCAGTCATTTGTGGGGGCTGAACTGGTTACCGGATAATAATGCGCCAGACAATTGGCCGCGGAATAACCCGTTTGTTCAATGCTCCAGCTATACGAAGAGGCAGCCCCCTTTCTAAACATGGTCCATCCGGCCTGTTCAGCGGGGGTGTCAAATCCGGTGAAATAGGACAGAGGCGCCTGGGCATTAAGCGAAAGCATAATTCCTGTAAAAAATAACAAACAAAAAATTCTTATTTTTTTCATGATGTTAATTTTGAAAATTAAAGTGATAAATTAAAAGGACCTGAAGGTTTACTGAGTTCCACACCGCCCCAGTCCACAAGCGTAAAGCCTTTGCGTTGAGGAGTTAAAATAAG
>JADLED010000001.1 GCA_020846335.1 Bacteroidia bacterium | reverse complement strand
TGCCTACAATGAAGTGCAGTTGGATTGTGACTGGACCGAAAAGACGAAGGATAATTATTTTTTATTTTTAACTGAAATTCGAAAACAAATTGAAAACAAAAAAGTTCTGTTGAGTGCCACTATACGTTTACACCAGGTAAAATACAAAGAGGTAACGGGAGTTCCGCCGGTAAACCGTGGGATGTTGATGTTTTACAACATGGGCGATGTTGGAAATCCAAATGAAAAAAATTCTATTTTTAATAAAGAAAAAGCCAATTTGTATGTTAATTATTTGAATGCCTATCTTTTGCCTTTGGATGTTGCCCTGCCTATTTTCCGCTGGCAGGCGCATTTTAGAGATGGACGCATTTTAAATTTGTTCAGCAAAAAAAATCTGAATGACTTAAAAGAAACTCATTTTAAAGAAGTGGGCACTAATAAATTTGTAGCTACGAGAGACAAGGTGGCCGCGGGAAAATATATAAGAGAAGGTGATTTACTAAAAGTTGAAGAAATTAAAAAAGAAGATTTGATCAACGCCGCAAAACTTTTGAAACAAAATTTGTCCAATGAAAACCGACGGCTTGTTTTTTACGACCTTGATGATTATAATTTAAAATGCTATGAAAAAACCATCTATCAAACAATTACTGATTGCCTTAATTAGCCTGCTTACGGGAGGCGCCATTACTGTTTGGGCATGTGCCGGTGGCGATTGGAGCGGGGTAGAAGGTTCTATGTTTACGCCCGAAATAATTAATCAACCGCAGTTTAATCCCTTTTTCAGAAACATGGAAACACCGTTTTATAACGGCTACGACGACAGACACGAAGAAGAACTGGCATTAAAAAATGTAAACGACTGGAAAAACTATTTGGGTAAAAACGTAACGGATTATGATGTTAGTTTTTGGCTGTATAAGTCTTCTCTTAAACAAATTGATTCGATGATCTTTTTTTTGAAAGGCGCTAAACCCGTTAAACCAGTAAACGGAATTGGTTCGAGCCTTGCCGCGTGTTTGGATGCAACTAAAGCAAAGGCCTTTTTGTATTTTGTTGGATTTGCCAAACGAAACGAAACTTTTGCACCACCTAAAATTGAATACTGGGAAGAAAAAAAGGCACCAAGTCCCATAACCACAGCCGACAAGCAGATTGTGGGTGGGCTTGCTTTTTACAATGGCGCCAAAGATGTGTTTTTAAAGGAGCGTTATGCCTTTCAATTGGTACGGCTTTATTTTTACACCGGCAAATTTAGCAGTGCCATTACTTTTTATAATCAAAGTGAAAAATATTTTACGTCTTCGCACAACTTAAAATGGCGTGCACTTGGTTACAAGGCAGCCTCTTTATACAAATTGCAACGCTATTCCGAATCCAATTATTTGTATTCTAAAATTTACGATCAGTTTCCTGCTTACAAACAATCGGCCTACCTCTCTTTCCATCCACAGGCCGAGAACGAATGGCCAGCTACCTTGTCACTTGCTACTAATGCGCACGAAAAGGAAGTTCTTTGGCAACTGCAGGGACTTTACGCCAATTCCATCACGGCTATGCGCGAAATTTTAAAACTGAATTCAAAATCGGAGTTTGTAGATTTATTATTGGTACGCGCGGTTAAGATAGAAGAGGAAAAATTCAGCGAGTATTACGGTGATCCGGGAAGTTCACCCAAGGTGGATGATAAACTGATAGCCTTTTTAAACGAAGCATCTGAAAAGGATTACGGCCACTCGCCTGCGGCATGGGATTTGGCGGCAGCGTATCTCAATTATTTAAAAGGTGATTTTAGTACCGGCGACAAGCAACTGGCCAAGGCTAAAAATAAGTGCACTGGGTATTTACTTAGTATGCAGTATAACATTACGGCTCTATCGGGCAAACTTGCAAGAGTTAAAAAGTTGGATAAAGCCGCTGAAGATGATTTAAGTCCAGAAGTGAAAGTACTATTGAGTAATCTAAAGCAAAGAGATAAGGATTTGAGAACCGGAGCCATGTTTAACGTCTTACAGAATAAACTTTGGAAATTGTATCAGCAAAATGGAGAATGGGAAAAGGCCGAAGCTATTTGGCCGGGGCAACAGGCTGGTCGTTTTGATTCAATTGTAAACATTAAAAAAATGATTACTTATTTTGACACCCCCAAGCATTCTGAAATTGAAAAATCTTTTGCTGCTACCAACGCACTTTCGAAAGAGGATTATCTGGATTTACTGGCCATTCGTTTAACCCAAAAGGGACAGTTGGACGAAGCCGCTACACTGCTGGGAACCATTACCAACCGTGAGCGCACATTATCTGCCGACCCTTTTGTTATTCACATTAAGGATTGTCACGATTGTGATTTTGAGCACTTTAGCGGAACACGTCACAGTATTAAGTCATTGGTTAATGAACTTATTAATTTGAGAATCAAGGCAAAAGAAAAACCTGCCGATGCTGCACAAAATTATTTTTTATTGGCCAATGCATTTTATAACATCACCTATTTTGGTAACGCGCGCGACTTTAATTCCAGCCGCTATTATTCAGGTTTTTATATTTATCCGGATACTGTTATCAATGGTGTGAACAGTGATTTGGCCCTTCATTATTATTTACTGGCAAAAGAAAAATCTAAGAATCCGGAATTCAGAGCCACGTGTGCTTTTATGATTTCTAAGTGTGAACTTAACCGGTATTATGCCAACAATGGTGTGGAGTATGGTGGAGATTTTAAAGCAGGAAAACATTTTGATTCACTCCGATTGAATTATTCCAAAACAAAATATTATGCCGAAGTGATAAAAGAATGCAATTACTTTAGGATTTATTTGAGTAGCAGGAGGTAGGGAGTTGAAAGTTGAAAATTTAAAGTTTAAAGTTCAAAGGGAGAATGCGGAGGCATTTGAACTTTTCGTTATAGTTCGGCAAGTGGAGGGATTTGTTTCAATAGCCAACTGTAGAATTTCATGTCCTTGTTTTCGTCGTAGTAGGGCATGTAATACAAACTTCCGGCAGATTGATTCTTTAAACGTTTTGTTGCTTCATTAATTTCATCCACTGAATAAGGTTGGTAGTATGAATCTGTATCGCAGGGAGATTTGTGAATGGTGATTTTTTTGGTAACAATTTTTCTTGTTACCCCTTTTTTGTAATCAGGATTCTCAATATCCCAACGCGCATCCCACTTTCCGGCATAATAATATTCGTTGTTTAATTCAATTTGGATAGTGGAATCCAAGTGCGTGTATTTACCAGATAAATAGCTAACTGTATCTTCTTTTTCGTTGTTAAGGTGGTAAATCGCATTACCTTTTTTTGTGAGGTACAAACAGCCATTTAAACCATCATCTATAGTGCCTCCTGCACCACACTTGTCAGAGTTGGAAGACTCGAGCGTGATAAAAAGTTTTTGTAAAAAAGGTTTAGGTAGCTCTTTCGTTTTGTTCGACTCGTTGTCAACTTCTGCGTTTTGACAATAGCTGAGGAACAATGAAATGCCTGCAAAAAGGATGATTTGTTTTTTCATTTTTACACTTCTTGTTAAATAAAGGTAAAAATGAAATGTCCTTTATAAAACATAAGAACTGTTAATGTGTTATAATTTTCTAAATCCAGGCTCAAATGGATTTAATTATTCTCCTTTAATTACTTTCTGTATATCCCTTAAAATTGTTTAGAATTGCCTGCCAGCCGCCTTTTTGCAGTTCCACAGGGTTTTGATCTTCGGGGTCAAAGGATACTTCAATTTCGGTATGATTGCCATTGGCGCTCAATGTAACTTCAGCCATGCGGCCACCAAATTCATAGGTAAAGTTTTTGCCTTCGTTAATCCTAGTATAATAGGCTTCAAAATCAAAACCAAAACTGCCGTCCTTGGCCTCCATGCGGGCAAGGTATTTGCCTCCAATTCTAAGGTCGTTTTCGGCGTGTGGACAATGCCAGCTTGGGTCGGCAAAATTCCAGTTAACAATGTGTTTTGGGTTGGTGTAGCAGTCCCAAACTTTTTTAGCATCTGCGTTTATGGTAGCAGTTACCGTAATTTTGTTGCTCATGTTTTATTTGTTTAAAATTAATAAAAGTTCGTCTAATTTTTCAAGTGTGGCGCTCATGCCTTGTTGCATGCCCATGTTTACAACGGTTTCAAGGTCGTTTAACGAATTGTAGGTAACAACTGATTCTACCACTGCATTCTCACCTTTATCATTAAAGGAAACCAGCCATTTGGCTCTTGGAAGGTTTTTATTTATTTCTCCCTTTTCATCACAAAAGGCATCCAGTGCGGTGTAGTAATTAATTGGGTGAATGCTTAAATATTCAGTATAACCCCAGTATTCGGTGCCGTTTGGCTCTACCATGGCATAATGCCAATGCCCGCCATTTTTAAATTGCATGGATTTAGTTTTGGTAGTGAGTGGTTTTGGAGCAAACCATTGGTCGAGTAATTCGCTTTTGGTGTAGCAGTCCCAAACTAATTGCCGCGATGCTTTAAATTCGCGGGTTATGGTTAAGGTGTTTTTTTGTTTGTCGGCAATAAAATCAAATTGTAAATCAGGTTTCATTTTTTCTTGTTTTTAAAGGTGGATAATAAGTCGTCTAATTGGTTGTATCTGGTTTCCCATAACTTGCGGAATTGTTCCAGCCATTTGTCTATTTCCTTCATTTTTTTGAGTTGAAGTGTGTAAAGTATTTCGCGGCCCTCTTGTTTTTGTTTAACCAATTCGCACTCTGAAAGTATTTTTAAGTGTTTGGAAACCGCCTGCCTGGTGGTATCAAAGTGTTCGGCAAGGGCATTGGGCGTCATGGCCTGCAGTGCCAAAAGAGCTATAATGGCGCGGCGGGTGGGGTCGGCAATGGCCTGAAACACATCTCTTCTCATTTTTAATACGCAACTGATTGGTTGCAAATATAATTGCTATTTTTTGAGATAGCAAATTTTTGTAAATTATTTTTGATGGATTTTAGTAACGCAAAAAAATGTTTCACTGAACTCACCAAGGCCTTACGGACATCTTGTATACCTCTTGGCATTTGCCGGGGAATGTTTTATATTTAATAAACTAATTTTTATGAAAAAACTAATTCTGATATGCTTTGCCTTAGTGGCATTTCAAGCCAATTATGCTCAGCAAAGTGCACCAACAACTTATGAGTATAAAATTTTCACACTGGTTGAGTCGGTTGTTTATAAGGATAATGGTCGCTCTGCAATCGTACTTTCTGATGAAAACGGTGTAATGATTGAGCAATATGCCGACAAGGTAAATTATGAAAATGGGGTTAGTCTAAAAAATATTCAATACAACGATAAGGTTGTTACTCAAAATTTGAACGCGCTGGCCAAAGAAGGGTGGATACTTGATCAGGTTGCAGTTAGTAATTTTACATTAAAGCAGGCTGATTTAAGTTTTATTACCAGATACATTATGAAGCGACCGGTTGTGACTACCAAATAAAGTTGTAAAAAAAATGGTATTCAACCCCGTTGCAAAACCATATGTAGATTTGTAGCCGAAGATGACTTAAGTTGGAAATACTTTTATAATGAAGAGTTCATACACTGTTTCAACACATACATTGGGTTGAAATACATTCGATTACTTCTGTCTGAGCGCAATACTCAACTCATTCAATTGCTCTTCGCTTATTTCGCTCGGGGCATCAATCATCACGTCGCGACCGGAATTGTTTTTCGGGAAGGCAATAAAATCGCGGATGCTTTCTGCACCTCCAAACAACGAACACAAACGGTCAAAACCAAATGCAATGCCACCGTGCGGCGGAGCGCCAAATTCAAAAGCATTCATTAAAAAACCAAATTGTTTTTGTGCTTCTTCTGAGCTAAAGCCCAATACTTCAAACATTTTAGCCTGTAACTCTTTGTTGTGAATACGAATACTTCCTCCACCTACTTCCACGCCGTTAATCACAATGTCGTAGGCATTGGCGCGCACATCACCAGGACTGGTATTTAAAAGTGCGATGTCTTCGGGCTTTGGCGATGTAAACGGATGGTGCTTGGCATGCCAGCGTCCGGCCAGTGAAGCCAATAAGTTGGGGTCGCCCTCGTTCCATTCCAGTAAAGGGAAATCGATAACCCAAAGACAGGAAAATTTATTTTTATCGCGAAGTCCTAAGCGATTGCCCATTTCCAAACGGAGCTCGCTCATGGCCTTGCGTGTTTTATCTTCTTTGCCGGCTAAAATTAATATCAAATCGCCGGGCTGTGAGCCACAAGTATCAGACCATTTTTTTAAATCTTCTTCGTTGTAGAATTTGTCCACACTCGATTTAATTGTGCCGTCTGTATTGTGTTTGGCATAAACAAGTCCGGTAGCCCCAATTTGCGGACGTTTTACCCATTCGGTGAGTTCGTCCAGTTGTTTGCGCGTGTATTCGGCAGCACCCTTGGCGCAAATGGCTATTACTAATTCGGCTTCGTCGAACACTTTAAAGTTTTTGCCGGCAACCACCGCATTCATTTCCACCAGTTTCATTTCAAATCGGGTATCGGGTTTATCGTTGCCAAAATATTTCATGGCATCGGCGTAAGTCATGCGCGGTATTTCGGGAATGTCCAATCCTTTCACGGTTTTGAACAGGTGTTTTACCAAACCTTCAAAGGTGTTTAAAATATCTTCCTGTTCCACAAAACTCATTTCGCAATCTATTTGTGTGAATTCGGGTTGACGGTCGGCTCGTAAATCTTCGTCTCTGAAACATTTTACAATCTGATAGTAGCGGTCGAAGCCACTTACCATTAATAATTGTTTAAAGGTTTGAGGACTTTGAGGAAGCGCATAAAACTGTCCACCGTTCATCCTGCTTGGTACCACAAAATCGCGGGCACCTTCAGGTGTAGATTTAATAAGAACCGGAGTTTCCACTTCCAGAAAGTTTTGTTTGTCTAAAAAGTTGCGAGTTTCAATGGCCATGCGGTGGCGCAGTTCCAGATTTTTGCGCACGGCATTTCGTCTTAAATCCAGGTAACGGTATTTCATGCGCAGTTCATCGCCGCCATCGGTATCGTCTTCAATGGTAAAGGGTGGTGTAAGGGCTTTGTTGAGCACTTCCACATTTTTTAATTTTATTTCAATATCGCCGGTTGACAAATTTTTGTTTTTGCTTTCACGTTCAATTACGGTGCCGGTGGCGCGTATTACCATTTCGCGGCTAAAACCTTCCTGCAACAAGGTATTGCTGTTTTCATCATCACCTAAAAATACCAATTGTGTGATACCATAGCGGTCACGAAGGTCAATAAAAGTGGCTCCGCCCAGTTTACGGGTTTTATGAATCCAGCCACAAAGGCTTACTTCTTTGTTAATGTCTGTTGTTCTTAATTCGCCGCAATGATGCGTTCTTAATGCAGTTTTCATACGCCGCAAAAATAGGCTTTTTTAGCGAATTTTTGGAGGCTATTGAATATTTCGGGGGTGTAAAAAGAAGCCATTAATTGGCCCTTATCAGCCACTAATACAAGGGTTTCTTAGAGTTGTAGTGCTGGTAGCATTTTAAGAACTTCGGCTTTAAGCTGATTCTGATAATCCTGCATTCGTTTTTGTTCTTCCGGATTTGGTTGAATTGGGCGGTGTGCCATTAGGCGGTGAAGTTTAATTAGTTTTTGATTGATGGCCATGGTTTCGGGTGTAAAATAGCACTCCGAAAATTTGTTCCAAATGTATTCAATTGCTTGCTCGTTGGGGTGCGCCATGTCTTCTTTGTAAAAGCGGTAATCGCGCAAATCGTCGGTCAGTAATTCGTAGGCTTCAAAGTAAGAACACGATCTGAAAATTTGGGCTAATTTATGTACACTTGTGATTAATGTGGCTTTGCTTAAACTGTTTTCTACCACTCCATCGCGCAAATGTTTTACTGGCGATACCGTAAAGACAATGTTTAATTGGGGATTAATTTCCAATAGTTGCCCGATAATCTCAGAATATTCGGCTACAATTTCTTCGGTACTCACCATTCTTTTTTCGAAAACAGTTGAAGGCAGTTTGTGGCAATTAGCAACGGTGGTATTTAATGCCTTGTGGTGATAATAAAAGGCAGTGCCAAAAGTGATGAAGATGTAATCAGTGGTTTTTAATTTTTCATACACCAATTCATTTTGTGTTTGTATGCTATTTATTAATTCCTGAGGAGAATCTGCGTTTACCGATGAGTGATGTAAAAAACTGTAGCTTTTATTTTCTCTTTTCAACAAATGTTCATTAGTCACTTCGGTTTTATTCAACACATTTTTAAAATATCCGGCAATGCTTTTTGGATTAAATAAAATGCCGCCGGGGTTGCTGAGTGTATTAAATTTATGTGTATGAAGTAAATGTCCGATGTTTTCAGAAAAACAGGATCCAATTAAAAAAAGTGAGTGTTGGTGGTTTATTTCGAACTGCGCTTTGAGTGGTGTGTGGTTAAGGTGGAATTTCATTTCAGTTTTTTATTTCAGTGAATTTGGAATCGAGAAATGCTTTTGCACTCTCGTAATTATTTTCCACAAGACCGTCTAATATTGCGTCTTTCAGTGCGTTTTTAAGAATGCCAATTTCACGTCCCGGACTTAGATTGTACAATTGCATAATTTCTTCGCCACCAATGGGTGGTTGCCAGTTGCGAATACGGTCTTTTTCTTCCAACTCAATTAATTTGCTCCGCACAATTTCAAAGTTCTGCATGTAGCGCTTTACCTTGTTCGGATTTTTAGTGGTAATATCGCTTTCACACAGTGCCATTAAATCATCAATGTCATCACCGGCTTCAAACAGCAAGCGGCGCACGGCACTGTCGCTTACTTCCGTTTTTGCCAAAACAATTGGGCGCAAATGTAATTCCACCAATTTTTGAACGTATTTCATTTTTTCGTTCAATGGTAACTTCAGATTGGTAAATATTTTTGGAACCATGCGCGCACCTCTGTCCTCGTGACCATGAAATGTGAAACCGTGGCCGGGTTCAAAGCGTTTGGTGGCAGGCTTGGCAATGTCGTGCAAAATGGCTGCCCAACGTAACCATAAATTATCGCTTTTTTTACAAACGTTGTCGAGCACTTCCAGTGTGTGGTAAAAATTGTCTTTGTGCGATAAACCGTTAATGGTTTCGGTGCCATGCAGTTTTACCATTTCAGGAAAAATAAGGTGCAGTAAACCGGTATTAAAAAGCAGTTTAAATCCAACTGAAGGAACCGGCGCCAAAATAATTTTATTTAATTCATCGGCAATGCGTTCTTTCGAAACAATTTTAATGCGTTCTTTATTTTCGGCTATCGAAGCCAAAGATTTTTCTTCGATGGTAAAATTAAGTTGTGTGGCAAAACGTATGGCGCGCATCATGCGCAACGGGTCGTCGCTATAGGTAATGTTGGGGTCGAGTGGTGTGCGAATAATTTTATTTTCCATGTCCTGCATGCCTCCAAAGGGGTCGAGCAGTTTTCCAAAATTGTTTTGCGATAAGCCAATGGCCAGGGCGTTAATGGTAAAGTCGCGTCTGTTTTGATCGTCCTCCAGCGTGCCGTCTTCTACAATGGGTTTGCGCGAATTGCGGTTATAACTTTCTTTGCGGGCACCAACAAATTCAATTTCCAAATCGTTGAACTTCACCTGTGCGGTACCAAAATTTTTGAATACCGAAATGTGCGCCTCGGGTCCCAGTTTTTCGTGAAGTTTGGTTGCAAGATCAATGCCACGGCCAATGGTCACTACATCAATGTCTTTACTGTTGCGTTTCAGAAAAATATCACGCACGTAGCCGCCAATCACGTAGGCGTCCACACCCAACTCATTGGCGCAGATGTTTATAAGCTTAAATATATCCTGTTCGAGAAAGGAATTCATTACGATGTAAAAATAGCATTTATGTTGTAAAGAAAATGGCTTTTGGTGTTTATGTATAAACGGTATGGCCTATTTAATAAAAAAACCTAAGAATTAAGATGACCTCTTTTAAAAGTGGCCTATTTAACCGGAAGTAAATGACAAATTTAAAATTGTGTTAACGCACAGAAGCCCTGCGCTTTTTTTCTTTTAAAATAAGATTCAATTCACGGCCGGTTTGCCCTTTCACGCTGGTGTTTTCCTGCGCGCGGCGAATAAGATAGGGGAGTACTTCTTTTACCGGACCATAAGGCACATATTTGGAAACATTATAACCGTTGAGCGAAAGGTTGTAACTTATGTGATCACTCATGCCAAGCAATTGCGAAAAATAAATGCGTTTATCGTTCGAGGAACTATTTTTTTCCTGCATCAGTTTTACAAGATACATGCTGCTGTTTTCGTTGTGGGTACCGGCGCAAAGACCCATCATATCAATGTTGTCGATACACAATTTAAGGGCACGGTCGTAATCCTTGTCGGTACTTTCTTTGTCGGGTTGTATCGGCGAAGGGTATTTCATTTGTTGGGCACGTTCTCTTTCCTTTTCCATGTAAGCTCCGCGCACCAGTTTGGCACCTACATGGTAGCCACCGCTTTTGCCCTGTTCAATGGAGCTTTGTAAATAGGCCACACGGTCGTGGCGGTACAACTGAAATGTATTGTAAACAATGGCTTTGCTTTTATTAAACTGGGCCATGTTTTCGTTCGCCAAATCGTCAATGGCCGTTTGAATCCAGCTTTCTTCGGCATCAATAAACAGAGGCTGATTATTGCTTGCAGCAGAGGCACATATTTTTTTTACGCGGTCTTTTACACGTTGCCATTCCTGTTTTTCGGCATCGGCGAGTGATTCGGCGGCACTTACTTTACGCAACAATTCAAAGCGGGCCAAACCGGTAACTTTAAAAACACAAAACGGAATGTTGGTGTCGTTTTTGGCTTTATCAATGGTGCCAAGTGTTTCTTCAAGGCAATGGTCAAATTCTTTTTCACTTTCCTTTCCCTCCACGCTAAAATCAAGAATGGCGCCAATGTTGTATTTGCCAAGTTGATTAATGGTAAGCGAACAATCTTCGATGTTTTCGCCACCAACAAATTGCTTAAAAATGGTGTTTTTTATTAAACCCTTAAAGCCGATGTTTAGTGCCATTGGTCCAAAACCCGCGCCAAGTTTTACTACTGAAGGATTACCAATGAGTTTAAAAAGCCAATAAGAGCGGTTGAGTTCGGCATTTGTTTTGGCTTTAAAAGCGTTCTCTGTATTGTCGAAAGAAATCATAACAATGACTTTATTTGGAGCTCCGAAATTACGGATTACTCTGATTTGAATGAATGATTAAAAGCATTATCGTGCAATTTTTTGCAAGGGCAATTTAGTAACCGAAAATTTCCTGTAAGGTTAAAACTTTTATGGTTCCGTATTTCGAAAGCACGTTCATGTCAAGATTGTCTTTTTTACCAAGTACCAAAATAGTGGTTGGTTTGCCTTTAATAAATTGATCGTGAAAATTTTTAACATCGGCAAAGCCAAGCCCCTGAACCTTTTCAAACACTTCCTGACGGATGTCTGTTTTTAAACCAAATTCCTCCGCTTCCAGGTAATTAAAGAGAATGTCGGAGTGCGTAATGCGTTGTGTGCGCATTTCCTGAAGAATAGATTCTTTGGCAGCCGAAAAACTGGCTTCCGCTTTCGGAATTTCGTTGAGCAGGTCGCTTAATCCTTTCATTGCTTCGCCCAACTTATC